>NZ_JAEVHL010000079.1 GCF_016803395.1 Micromonospora tarensis
GCGTTGAACGCCTTCGCCATCACCTTCAGCGACCGCTTCCCAGCCGCTGAAACCTACTAACCAAGATCGCCGGAAACACCGTTAGCGAGACAGCCCCGGCCAGCGCGGCGGGTCGTTGCCCGCCGCTGGTGAGGAGCTGTCGTGCCGCCTGACGGGCGGTCGCGTTAGTGGCACGGGTGCGTTCGGGCCAGGCGTCGGTGGGCGTGCCGGCGTAGTCGAAGGTGAACACTGGCCCGGGTTCCGGGTCTGGCTGGTATCCCCAAGCGCTGCTGCCGTCGGCGGCGACGTGATAGACGAACGACCGTTCGGAGTGGCCGACGCAGATGTCGAGCATGACGGGGAAATCAGCTCCGCTGGCAGCGATGAGGCTGACGCAGTGAGGCATTTGCGCGGTGTGGGCGTGGCTGATCGTGTCGAGTGCGGCGTCGAGTTCGGCGACGGTGCTGGCCGACGCGGCGCCATCGCCGCGTCCCCAGGTGATGGCGATGCTCAGCGCCGGATCCCTTCGCCTGTTCCGACGTACAGCTTATGGAGCCACGTGCGGTCGCCGTCGGTGAGGAGCACCGTCAGGCGTGATCCTTGCGGCAGGATGGCGGCGAGAACCCGGCGGGGCGGGGACAGCGGCTGAAGTAGGAGCCGCCCGGCACATAGGAGACCGGACAGCTGATCATCTTGGCAATCACTGTGATGCTGCGGCCCGCGGTGAGCAGCGAGTGAGTAGGGCTCGTTGATCTGCGTTCCTGGAGCAGCTCGACGATCGGGATCAGCGATGTGACTATCAGTGGTATGAAGAGACAACGGGCGGCGCTGCTTGTCGAGCAATTCCTCGAGCGTCTTGACCAGCTGCAGGACGAATGGCCGCTTCGGTTGGTGACCGAGGTGTACGTGTTTGGTTCGTTCGCACGGGGGGCTCCGGAGCCGGCTGACGTTGATCTGGATATCGAGTTCGATGGGACTGATTGGCAGTTTGCGAGTGAGAGGGCACAGGCGCTCAGTGCTGGCCGGGATCCACACGGAGACTTGCGCCGGCCGCTGGTCGGCCGGACACGAGGATGTCAGTTGGTCTACAACATGCGGACGCGGGCGGATTTCGACCTGACGCTGTTGTGGCGCCGAGGTGACGACCTGAGCGTCGCTCTGGAGAGGCTGCGTGGCATCGCGGTAGATCCGACGGCGGCCCGTGCCCCACGGGACGCGATGAGCCCCGAGTTTGAGGGGCTTGACCGGTGGTTGCCGCGACCGATGCGTGAGCAGCTTCTCGAAGCGGTAGCCATGCGTGCGATCGAACTGGAACGTGTGGCTCTTGAGGACCGCGTCGTGGATAGCCCTGAGAGTGCGTCGTACCTGCGGGAGAGATGGCAGCCCGGCGGTGTGTCGTTCAGAGCGGGGCAAGCCGTGCTCGCCCACTACGAGCAGCAAGGGGTGGATTCAGGATCGATTCACCTGCATGGGCAGGACGTCCGAGGCGAGGTGACACCGTACTTCGCTGGCTTCGGGCTGCGGTACCTGTCGTCGGCACCCCGATGCCTTGCCGACCACGACGGTGTGGAGTGGCTTGAGGTTGTCCGTCCGACACTACGTGGCGAACTGACGGCACTTCGGATCCGCCCGCTTGACCGAACGCGCCTGCGCAAGATGCGCTGGTAGGGCTGAGCTGCGATGACAAGGCCAGGTGCAGCGACCCTCTGACAATCGTCGTGGCGTTGAAGTGCAGCAGGAAGCTGGTACGCAGGTATGCCGGGCCAGGCCCGGCTTCGGTGAGTCCGACAGCGGGGAGATCCGTCGGCCAGTTGCAGGTGGTGGATGTCGGATGACGGGCGGTGCTAGAAAAGCGAGATTTTGCGCATGCCGGTGCGGGTGACGCCAAAGATGAAGGGTGCCGGTTCCGCCGCGCAGCGCTCGATGTCGCGCCAACGACTCATGACCACCTCGAGCTGCGCGAACACGCTTGACGCGTCCTCGCCGGTGAGCGCAATCATCTTCGCCGCATGGTCTCGCACCGCGGCGATCTCCAGCCGGTGTTCTTGTATGTGGCGGTCGCGCGTGATGATCAACCAGCCTTGACGGGCTACCTCCGGGATCCAGACGGTGTCTTTCACCGCGGGGCTGGCGATCGGGCATGGCGGCCGGTGCCGCTTGTGGATCACCGCCCCGGGGTCGCCGGGGTAGGTGATGTCGGGGCGTAGTCCTGCGAGAACCCGTGCGAGACCGAGGAGGTCAGCGTCGAGGTAATAGCGAACCTCGGCGGGTTTGATCCGGCTCACGCCGCTCGCTGGGAGTTCTCGTATGCCAGCGCCCACCGGATATCGGCGATGTCGAGGTGGTATGTCTCGGCTATCTCGCCGACGTCGAGGCCGACTTCGTCCTGCTCCCAGATCGTTTCGGTGCTGATGCCCTTGATCGACGGCCGGCCGAAGCGGACGTCCGGCAGGATGCGCACGGGCGACTGGGGATTGGGGTCTGGGCGCCAACCGGCGGCGAGGTCACCGTCCCACGTCACGCGCTCCCAGAACGCAGCCGAGGGTGGTGTGAGCAGCAGTTGGCCGCCGACGACAGCCACTAGGCAGTAGTCCGGGTCGAGGCCAGCGGCGGTCTGGGCTTCGAGAACCAGTTTGCGGCCAGCGACGTAGGGACGACGGTCGGCCAGGGGGTAGGGGACGTCGAACCGCTCTCGGAGCAGGTCGATGAAGGCCCGCAGTTCCACCATTGGCACTCGGTGGGTTCGGCGATACTCACGCAGCAGGCCAGCCTCGACGAACTCGGCCCACGTCACGGAGCGGTCCCCGCGCGGTTCGGTGCGCAGGATCGGTTTGTAGCTCTTGCCTCGCCGTTCGTCGCCCTCAAGCCAGTAGTGCAGCGTCGACTGGGCGACGCGCAGCAGCCGCGCCGCTTCGGCCTCAGAGAAGACTTCACGCTCAAGGACGCTCACCACGTCGACAGTCTCGCACGAGACTGGCGGGTCTTCCGGTCGCGCTCGGAGTTGACGCGCGTCGCACGCCTTGGACCACGGCAGCCAGGCAGCATCATGGACCGCTCCTGTGCCCAGGGGCGCGGACGGTGGACTCGCCGTCATCGTGCTGGTCGTCGTTGGGCCTGATCGCAGCATCCGTACTTGACAATCACTGAAGCCTGAAAGAAGCTAAGAACTCAGAAGAAGAGACGGGAAGTGGTGGCTGTGGAAATCACCCTGGTGGTTGACGACGAAATCGTCGCTGACGGGCTACGTGGCAAGGAACCCCTACGAGTGCGAGTCGTCGTCGACGTCGCCGACCAGCCGAGCGCGCCGGCGCAGCCGGTCGGTCCGCCGAAAGGTCCGCTCGCTCCTCTCATGGCCCGCGGGGACCTTCAGGTGGGGGAACGCCTTTACTGGCGTCGACCTCGCCTAGGTAAGACCTTCATCGCTGTCGTTCTGGCATCGGGGGAGCTGGAGATCAACGGCCGCCGCTACCAGTCACCCTCCGACGCCGCCAGTGCCTGCGCAGGGGGAGCGGCCAACGGCTGGACTGCCTGGCACCGCGAGCGAGACGGGACGCCGCTCAACAAGCTCCGGTGAGACAGCCCACGCCGCCACCGTCACCGCGATAGCCGAAACTCTGTCGGTTGATCACCACAGGCATTGGTTTCGTCGCAGGGTGCGGTTAACCTACCGCCGCTACGCGAGCCCGAGAGGGAAGGCGCCGGTGGAGTACAACGAGATTGACTGGCTGCGCCGGCAGGACCGCGCCTGGCGGCTGCTTCGCGCCGACCACGCCCCACTGGTGCTGCGGTTCCTGGGACAGGTGTTCGTCGATGACAACATCCGGTCAATCTCGGGGGACCAACTTGCCGAGCGGCTCGATGACACCCTGTTCGCGCTCAACGAACAGTACGGCGAGGCAACGTTTCCGAAGAACGCCCGCGCCTACCTCGGTGACTGGGCGGATGCTGGATGGCTGCGCCGGTACTACCCGCCGGACTCGGACGAGGTGCACTTCGACGCGACCCCTGCCGTTGAACGCGCTCTGGCATGGGTGCGGACTCTGCAGGCGCGCGAGTTCGTTGGTACGGAGTCACGGCTCAACATCGCGGTGGATCTGCTCCGGCAGATGGCCTTTGGTGCCGAGACCGACCCCGACGCACGCCTGGAGGAGTTACAACGACGCCGCGGTGAGATCGACGCGGAGATCGCTCGGGTTCGCGTGGGCGACTTCACGGTCCTCGACGATGCTGCCCAACGCGACCGGTACCAACAGTTCGTGGCGACAGCGCGCAGCCTGCTCGGCGATCTGCGCGAGGTAGAGGAAAACTTCCGCGCCCTGGACCGTCGGGTACGTGAGCGGATCGCGGCCTGGCAGGGATCGAAGGGCGAACTGCTCGATGAGATTGTCGGTGGCCGCCACGCGATCTCCGGGTCAGATCAGGGCCGTAGCTTCGACGCGTTCTACGACTTCCTCCTGTCGATGCGACGCCAGGAGGAGTTCACCGACCTGCTGGAACGCGTGCAGACCCTGGACGCCGTCGGACAGGTCGATCACCGCATCACCCGCGTGCAGCACGACTGGTTGAACGCGGCCGGCCGAACCCAATCGACGGTACGGCTGCTCTCGGAACAACTCCGCCGGTTCCTCGACGACCAAGCGTGGCTGGAAAATCGCAGGGTCATGGATGTCCTGCGCAGTATCGAAGCGCACGCGCTGATCCTGCGCGACGGCGACACGTCCGCGGTGAAGACGTCGATCGACGACACGAAGGTCGAGGTCGTGTTGCCGATGGAACGGCCGCTGTACCAGCCCCGCGCCGGGCATGCCGTCGACAGCGTCACCGCCGAGGAACCTACCGGGCAGGTCGACATGTCCGCGCTGTTCGAACAGGTCTATGTCGACCCCGCCCGCCTGATAGCCGCCGTGCGTGACCTGCTGCGCGAACAGTCTCAGGTGCCCCTGCGAGACGTGATGAGCCGTCATCCGTTGAAAGAGGGCCTAGCTGAGCTTGTCGCCTACCTATCGTTGGACGACGGCTCGTTCACGGTGACATTCGACGAGGCGCGTCGCGAATCGATCACCTGGACCGATGCCGCAGGCGGTCGTCGCACCGCGACCGCTCCGACCGTGACGTTCGTCCGCGACAGGGAGGACAGCGGCCGGTGACTCCACCCGATTCACAGGACGAGCCATCGCTGTCGGTGGCGGTGACCCAGCTGATGAAGGGCGTGGTCTACCGCGATACCCACACGGCGGCGTGGCACCACCTGTCAGTCCTGCAGCCGCACGTCCGCGACCACGTCGCCGTGCTCGGCCTGGTCGTCGTCGTTGACGAGTCGGAGGGCTACGCCTATCTGAAGTCCCGACCTGAGGACCCGGACCTTCCGCCTGTGCCGCGGCTGGTGCCTCGTCGGTCCCTGTCGTTTCACGTCAGTCTCCTGCTGGCATTGCTGCGTCGCAAACTTGCCGAGGCAGACGCCAGCGGGTCCGACCCTCGACTCGTTCTCTCTCGCCGCCAGATCATCGACATGCTCACCGTATTCATGCCCTCAGGTGCCGACGACGCCCGCCTGGTGGATCAAATCGATGCGCATCTGACAAAGGTCATCGAGTTGGGCTTCCTACGCCGGACAAAAGACAAGGAGCCCAGCTTCGAGGTCCGCCGCATCGTCAAGGCGTTCGTCGACGCCCAGTGGCTCGCGGACTTCGACGCCCGGCTCGCCGAGTACGCCGCCGAACTTTCCCCAGACGCGGAAGGCGCCGCATGACACAACATGGCTACCGTCTGCACCGTCTCGAAGTCCGCAACTGGGGCACCTTCGACCAGCGGATCTGGACATTCCACGTCGACGGAGCCGACAGCCTTCTCACCGGCGACATCGGCTCCGGGAAATCAACCCTCGTCGACGCGGTGACCACCCTCCTGCTACCGGCCAACAAGATTTCCTACAACAAGGCGGCCGGAGCCGAGACCCGCGAACGATCACTGCGCTCCTACGTGCTCGGGTACTACAAGTCAGAAAGCAATGACGCGACCGGCACATCCCGGCCGGTCGGCTTGCGCGCAGGTAGCTGCTTCTCGGTGATCCTCGGGGTCTTCACCGACGAGAGCTTGGGCACGACGGTGACCCTCGCGCAGGTGTTCTGGCTGCACGGTGGGAACACCGGCCAACCGGAACGCTTCTACGTCACCGCTGGCACCGCACTGACGATCGCCGACGACTTCCTTAACTTCGGCACCGAGATCAGCCAACTGCGTCGACGGCTACGCCAGCACGGGGCGAAGATCGCCGATCACTTTCCCGAATACGGTCAGGACTTCCGTCGCCGGCTCGGCATCGCCTCCGAGCAAGCAATGGATCTGTTCCATCAGACCGTGTCGATGAAAGCGGTCGGGAACCTCAACGACTTCGTCCGGAGCCACATGCTCGAGCCCTTCGACTCCGCAGCGGTGATCCGCCAGCTCATCAGCCACTTCGACGACCTCAATCGCGCCCATGACGCCGTTCTCCGGGCGCGAGAGCAGATCGCCGGACTCACCCCGATCATCGACGCCTGCGACGCACACGAACGACTCGGGCGAACCCTGGAAACAGTGGATGCCCAGCGCGCCGCGCTGCCACACCTGACCGCACGCCGTAGCGCTGATCTCCTGGACGAGCAGATTGCAGCCCTGGCCGACGACAGAGAACGCAACCAAGGGCTCGTTCGCCAGGTCGATCGCGACATCAAAGGCATGGAGGACGCGCACCGCCGCGCCGACCTCGCCCGGGAAGGCCTCGGTGGCGGCCGGATCAGCGAACTCGAACGCCAAATCACGGACATCAAGAAGACCCGCGACCTGCGGCGCAACCGCTTGGGCAGCCTTAACGCGCTACTCGACGCCGCCAAGCTAGCGCGAATCGCCGACGCCTCCACGTTCGCTGCCCGCCAAACGGCCGTGGCGCAAGAGATTCAGGGACACGACAGCGAGGTCGCCGACCTGCACACAGCCGCCACCGACGCAGGTGTCGCTGTTCGAGACCTCGAGAAAGAGGCCGCAGAGGTCAACGATGAGCTGCGCAGCCTCCATGGCCGGCCGAGCAACATCCCCCGGCACAACCTGGCCCTCCGGCAGCGGCTGTGCGCCGCAATCGAACTGCCGGAAGGCGAGCTGCCCTACGTGGGCGAACTGATTCAGGTGCGTGCCGAGCACGCGGAGTGGGAGGGCGCCGCAGAGCGCGTGCTGAGAGGCTTCGCGCTCTCGCTGCTCGTCCCCGAAGAGCACTACCGAGCGGTCGCCGACTGGGTTGACGGTCACCACCTGGGCGGGCGGCTCGTCTACTACCGCGTGCCGCTCGCCGTGCTTCGTCCGGCCGACAAGCCAACGGCCGACGATGGTCTCCTGCTCTGTGACACGCTCGACCTGCAAGACTCACCGCTCACCGCCTGGCTCAAGCGAGACCTGCGGCACCGCGCGTCGCATCGATGCGTTACATCGATGGCCGACTTCCGGCGCGAACCCAAGGCGATCACGCGCAGTGGGCAGCTCAAGGACCCATCCGGGCGACACGAGAAGGACGACCGCAGGCGCATCGACGACCGCAGCCAGTACGTGCTCGGCTGGTCCAGCGAGTCCAAGATCGAGGCGCTCATCGCCAAGGGCACACGTATCGACGCCCTCCTGCGAGCGGCACGCGCCACCGAGCGCAAGCATGGCGACGCCCTCAAGAAGCTGAACCTACGGCTGGCCGACCTGCACAAAATCACCGTATTCAGCGACTTCACCGACCTCGATTGGGAAGCAGCCTCCCGCCAAGCGGGGCTTCTGAGTGAGGAGAAACAACGCATCGAGGCAGGCGCCCAGGGGATCGCGGAGCTCACCGCCGAACTCGAGCGCCTCACAGGTCTGATCACCGACGCGAAAGCCCGCCGCGACGAACACCACAGAGCAATCACGGTGGCGGACACCGAGTCGGCCGCAGCCACGCAACGGCGCACCGAGGCCGACGACTTCCTTCACGATCCCAGCCATGAGGCAGCGACCGCTCACTTCCCCCAACTGATGGCTCTCATCCCCGCCCCGCCGGCCACCCCTGACGGCTGGTACCGGCTCCGCGACAGCCTCACGACGACGCTGAACCGTCAGCGCGAGGACACCATGAAGAAGCAGAGTCACGAGAGCAACAAGGCCGTAGGCCTGATGGCGGCCTTCCGCAGCAGGTATCCCGTCGACTGCGCCGAGATGGACGCCTCGCTCGCCGCCCATGCTGAGTACCGGGCCATGCATCAGCGCCTCGTCCACGATGACCTGCCCCGCTTCGAGGACGAATTCAAGACCTACCTCAACACCAACGCCATCCGCGACATCGCCACCTTCCACTCCCAGCTACGTCAGCAGGCCGCGGTCATCAAAGAACGCATCTCGACCATCAACGAGTCCCTCGTCGGCATCGACTACAACCCAGGTCGATACATCCGGCTCGACGGAAACCCCACCCCCAACGTCGAGATCCGCGAGTTTCGCACCGAGCTGCGGGCATGCACCGACGACGCCCTCGGCAACGACGACTCAGAGCAGTACTCCGAGCGCAAGTTCCTTCAAGTCAAGGCCCTCATCGAACGGTTCAGAGGCCGCGAGGGCCAAACGGAACCCGACCGCGCCTGGACCAGGCGCGTCACCGACGTCCGCAACTGGTTCACCTTCACCGCCACCGAACGCTGGCGAGACGGCAACGCCGAGTACGAGACCTATGCCGACTCCGGCGGCAAGTCCGGCGGGCAGAAGGAAAAGCTCGCCTACACCATCCTGGCAGCATCCCTGGCCTACCAGTTCCGCCTCGACGCCGACACCACCGGCACCTTCCGCTTCGTCGTCATCGACGAAGCCTTCGGCCGCGGCTCTGACGACTCCACCCGCTTCGCCCTCGCCCTGTTTCAGCGCCTCGGCCTGCAGCTGCTGATCGTCACGCCCCTGCAGAAGATCCACGTCATCGAGCCACACGTATCCGCCGTCGGCTTCGTCGACAACCCCACCGGCAACTTCTCCCGACTACAGACACTGAGCATCGAGGAATACCAACACCGGCGGCAAGCTCACACAGAAGCCTTGGCGGAGGTCTAGCTATGCCCGCGAGGAGCGACTCCACCGGTTGGAGCACCTTCGAGGACGTCATCGCCAGCCTCAGACGACGCTGGGACCGCGGCGACTTTCTCCGTCACGTCGCCCAAGGCACCCCGCCGACGCCGGTCAGCGTTGCGCTCAAAGGGCCGAACATCACGGAGATCGCCAACCAGTTCGGCGACGTCCAACAGTGGGCGTCCCGCTGGCGGCAGACTGACAGCGGCAACGTGCGCGTCGAATACCGACGCGTCGGCGGTCGCTTGGTCGGCACCAACCAACTGCCGCACAAAGCGTGGATCGACACCCCCGACGCCCTCTGGCGAACGCTCGGCGTTCGCCAGCTAGTCGACCGCTACCAAGCCCTGCTCGGCCTGACCCACGCTGCCTCATCGCCGGTAGCTCAGTGGGCCATGGAGCACCCAATGAAGGTGCTCAACCACCGCCAGGATTGGACTCGCCTCCTCGACACGGTCACCTGGATCGGCCACCACGCCAACCCCGCCACCTATCTGCGGCAAGTCGACGTCCCCGGTGTGGACACGAAGTTCATCGAGACCCGCCGCGGCATCCTTGCCGAACTTCTGGACCGGCACCTACCCGCCGAGAGTGTCAATACCGCT
This sequence comes from Micromonospora tarensis, assembly GCF_016803395.1. GTDB lineage: Bacteria > Actinomycetota > Actinomycetes > Mycobacteriales > Micromonosporaceae > Micromonospora > Micromonospora tarensis. The sequence continues at coordinate 9,684 of NZ_JAEVHL010000079.1, forward strand.
CATCCGCCGTCCGCGTTCGCCGAACGTTACGGACTGCGGCCCAAGCCGGTGTTGGTTCGGATCCGCTTCCTGGACGAAAGCAGACGCTCCACGCCGTTCACCGATATCACTGTGCGTGCTGACGAGTTAGCTGCGGCACCGTCGCCCGTCTCGACTGTCTACGTCGTCGAGAACGAAATCACCTTCCTCGCCTTCCCCGCCATCGAAGACGCCGCCGTAATCCTCGGAAGTGGTTACGCGGTCGCGAAACTTGAATCCTTGGCATGGCTTCTCGATCGAAACCTCATCTATTGGGGCGATATTGACACACACGGCTTCGAGATCCTCAACCGGATCCGGGAGATTTTTCCGCATGCGCGATCGATGCTCATGGACCGAGAAACGTTGCTGGCGCACCGTGGACATTGGGGGACCGAACCCAGTCCGACTCGCCGTGCACTCTCGCGACTTACCGCGGAAGAACGAGCACTCCTCGGCGAACTCCTTAATGATGTCTTCGCGCCCTCGTTGCGGCTTGAGCAGGAGTACGTCCAATACACTGTTCTCAGTGATGCCTTGTTGAGCGGGTAGACCGCGGTCTCGGAACTACGGATCTAAGTTTGTTTCCGGCTTGACCCGCCAGGCGTTGTGCCTGGCGAGGAGGGCGTCGTGATGACCGCGACACAGAACGACGTGACTGGACGTAAGAAGCGGGCCGAGTTGTCGGCGGAGGCGAGGGCCGAGGCGGTCGGCACCCCGCAGTTGTGAAGGCGAGTGGTGTGCCGGCCGCGCGTGCCGTGCCCCTGGCGTTGGTCTATGCGCGATCCGCTGTGTGCAACAAGCCCAGGGAGCCGGCGCCACCTGCGCTGGAAGCCCGCCTTCGTGTTGGCGGGGCTGTCCAGATGCCGCCGGTTGTTGAACCAGTCGTCGGTGGCGCACGGGTCGCCCAGGGCCGCTAGCAGTTCGGCCGTCGCGGCGGGGTCGCCGGCCAGTGCGGGAGCGAGAGCGGCGCAGGCGCGCACCGCCGGGTGAGGATTTTTCAGATGGCGGTGAGGCGCGATGTCGAGGTCGCCGATGGCCAGGACCAAGGCCGCACGACCTGCCGGCAACCGATCACGGCCCGGACGTAGAGGGCGCCCTGCAGCCGCTCGTCCTCCCAGATCCTCTCCTCGTCGCCGTCGCGGAGCGCTTGGGCCAGAGCGGCGTCCACGTCGGAGTCCGGCTCGAACAGGTTCCTGTCCGTGATGCTGCCCGCCTCGGCCACTGCGGCCAGGAAGGTGAGCAATTCGGCACGCAGGCTGGGATCGGTCACTCGCGGGTCGACGAGCAGCGCGGCCACCTCGAGGGCGGCCGGCGGGGTCGCGGTCCACGGCGTCTCCTGGTGGAGGATCGCCGACCACAGATGCTCGAGCGCCCCCGCGCGGGCCGCCGCGTCCGGCGCGGCCACCTGCGCTCAGGGCATGTCCTTCGGAGTCGTCCCAAAGGGTGATATACGCCTTGCTCAGATGTCGTTACGCTGTGTGGTGGGAGCCATCCAGCTCGTTCCAGCCGATACGGACCTGGGCGCTCCAGATCCACCGGACGTACCGCCCCACAGGGATACTGCCGCCTCCAGCGCCGACGAGAGCTGTGCGCGGGCACCCCGCCGTCGGCCGGCCGTCCAACCGTCACAAGGGGAGTTAGCAATGATGAAGAAGGCCCTCCCGATCGCCGCTGCTGCCGCGCTTCTGCTGGGGTCGCTGGTGGTCGCTCAGCCCGCGTCGGCGTCTACGCTCATCTCAGTGACCTGCACGGGCACCAATGTCATCAACTACAATCCGGGGCTTACCAACACGCCTCAGACGGTGACGATTACCGGGCAGGACACAGCCGTCGCGTGTGTTGACCTCGCTCGACCACTCACCCCGTTGTCGTTCGTCGCACCGTTCTCGGGGACGTTCACTACCTCCTGCACCGCACTGCTCGCCGGCGGAACCGGCACTCAGACGTTCCAGTGGAACACCGGCGAGACCAGCAACTGGAACTGGACCCTTCGGTTCTCCAACACCGTCAACGGCCAGCTGCTCGCCATCGCCGACGGCCCGATCACATCGGGCCTTTACGCCGGTGCGAAGGTGAGGCAGGTCATCACCGAGACCACCGGAGACCAGACGGCCTGTTTCACGCCGGAAGGCATGACCCAGAACGGCGGGCCGTCCAACTGGGTGATCACTAATCTGCTGTAGGTCCCGGATGTCCGGTGGGGCTGTACGTGGCGGCGGTTTTGGTTGCCACGTGGTTGAGGACCTTTCGGCTCCGCCGCCACCATCGTCAGCTCATCCGAACTGGCAGTCGAAAATGTCGCAGAGCGCCAGCAGCGGTGAGATGGTGACCCGTTCCGGTGTCCCGGCGACCAGCGGTAGACCTGCGAGCGCGATAACACGATGCCGCGGTCGGCCAGCGTATCGGTGGGATCGGAGGTGTAGAACATCCCGCGCACAGCCATGAGCTCGCGCAGCTTCCACTCGAACGCGGACCTGCCGGTCATGAGATCGCTCAATGCCCCGCATCCCGGCTGGCTCGCCGCCGCGGTCGTCGCCGAACTCGCGGCCATGGGGCCTACACACGACTGCAACACACGCTGCTGCGCTCGGCCGTCCGGCCGCATGACGGGGCACTCATCGCCGATAGCCACTGCCGTCCGGAATTCCGCAAAGGTGAGCCTGCGATTCGCGCGATCGCCCGGGCGCGAAGCGATCGCACCGCGCCCCTGCGGCTCTGCTCAGGCGGTGAGCTCCGCGAGCGCGTCATCGATGGACGAGGCGAGCAGGCCGGGCAGGAAGCCAATCAGGTCGAGGGTGAACCGAACCACGCCCTGGTCCGGGGCAACCACCACCACCGGCGCCTGCCGATTGCGGAAAGCGGTTACCAAATGGTCCAGGCAGCGGAGTCCCGCGCTGTCAAGAAACGTCACCCCGCTCAGGTCGATCACCACTCCGGCGGCCGCCCGCGTCGCCGCGAGCACGTCCCGTTCCACCAGCTCGGCGTTGCCGTGGTCTATTTCTCCGTGCAGCCGCACCACCTCGCAGCCCTGTTCGCTCCGGATGGTCGTCCGGTCCTCGGCGGTCACCTCGTTGTCCTTCTGAACTGCCGTCGCATCAACACGCTCGTGCCCTCGCCTCGATCGACGACAAGGTCGTCCATCAGCCGCCCCATCAGCGCCATCCCGCGCCCCCGGTCGGCGCTGGCCTGTGGGGCAAGCCACCGGCCGCTGTCGGAGATCCGCAGGTCGAGGATGTCGCCATCGATCGTCGCGGTCACGCTCACCACACCCGACGGGTCGCTCTGGTAGCCGTGCTCGATTGCGTTGGCCGCCGCCTCGGAGCAGGCCAGCACGATGCCGTACTGCTCCGGCTCGGGAACGTCGCAGCCGGCGAGCCACTCGTGCAGTCGCGCTCGCAGCGGGCTGAGCCGGGTCACCTCTGCCGGCACATCCGCGTGGAACCGCGGAGCGGCCTCGAAGGCGAGCGCGAGCAGGCACGTGTCGTCGTGGCCGCCCTCGCCGTCGAGCATCGCGTCACTGAGCTGCTGGGCCAGCGCCCCGAGCGGAGCGGTCCGGCGAGCGTCCAGTGCCTCGGCGAGCCGACCCAGCCCCTGGTCGATGCGTTCGCCGCGCCGTTCCACCAGGCCGTCGGTGTAAAGCAACAGTCGCGAGCCCCGGGGCACGCTGAGTTCCGCCTCTCGCCGGGACCGGCTGGCGGTGTGCGTGCCGAGCGGTCCGGATCGGCCGTCCCATAGGTACCGCGGGGCGGCGTGCGGCGGAAGCAGGAGCGGCGGCGGATGGCCGGCGCAGGCGTACCGCAGCACGCCGGTGTCGAGCGCGAGCTCGGCGTAGGCCAGCGTTGTCATCTGCCCGGCCTCCAGGGTGGTCACGAAGTCGTCCATGTGTCGCAATACGGTGGCCGGGCTGCACCGCGTCTTGGCCACCGCCCGCACGGCGCTGCGCAGCTGCCCCATCGCGCTGGCCGCGCGGATCCCGCGCCCCACCACGTCACCGACGACCACACCGACGCTGCCGGTCGAGGTGGTGAACGTGTCGTACCAGTCGCCGCCGACTTCCAGCGTTTCCACCGCCGGCCGGTAGACGGTGGCCACCTGGAAGCGGGAGTCGGTCGGCCGTTCGCTGATCAGGAGGCTGCGCTGGAGGATACGGGCGACCTCGCGGTCCTGCTCGGCGAGGCGGGCGTTGTCCAGTGCCAGCCCGACCCGGTCGGCCAGGTCGAGCAGGAAGTCCGGCTCGGATCGATCGGACGACGCGGCCGGCTCGCCGGCCAGCAGCAACATGCCGATCATCGCGTTGCGGGCGCGCAGCGGGAGCGCCAAACCGCGCCGCCCGTCCGGCCCAGCCAGCGGTACCGGCGCGCCGCCGCCCGATCGGACCGCCGCCCGTACCTGCGCGCTGATCGGCCAGGGCCCGCCGGAACCGGCGGCGATCACGCCGTCGGCGGGTCCGGTGCCGCCCGTCGGCGACCGCACCGAGCTACTCGTACCTTCGGCCTGTTCCCCCTCGACCAGGCTCACCTGCGCGTACTCGCCAAGTTCGGGAACCAGCAGGGCGACCAGCCGGCGGGCCCGGTCGGCCGAGCCCACGGCCTCGTCCAGGGCGCGGCTGAGCCGGGCCAGGTAGGCGGACTGCCAGGCCCGCCGCGCGGTCTCCTCGTGCAGCCGGACCCGCTCCAGTGCCTGCCCGGCCTGCCGGCCGATAGTCCGCATCAGCTGCACCTCGTCGGCGGCGATCCGCCGGCCGGCGGGGAAGCCGAACGACACTACGCCGAGCACCCGCTCGTCGGCGACCAGCGGCGTCACCGCGCGTGCGTCGGGACCGGGCGACTCGAAGACGACCACGTCGGCAAGGCGGACGGCATGCGCCTCGGGCCCGGATTCGTCAAGGGTGGCCGGCGCGGTGGCCGGCGCGTCCGGACCGGCGACGGTGAGCACGGACTCCTGCGGGTGCAGCAGCCACACCGCGGTCTCGGTCGCGTCGAACGCCTCCGTCCCAGCGGCGACGATCGGAGCGACGATGTCCTCAGCCCGGTCGATCGAGGCGCAGTGTGCCTCCATCTCCTGGAGCACCCGGATGTGGGCCGCGTTACGCTCCGCCCGTCGGCGCTCGTTGAGCAGCTCCCGCTCGTAGGAGCGCCGGTCGGTGGCGTCGAAGACGGTCATCCGCAGCGCCGTCGAGCCGGTGTTTGGATTCCGCCGCACAACCACGTTCACCAGGGTGTCCAACCGGCTGCCGTCGGCCCGGCGGAACTCGATGGCGATACCCCGTACCTCACTCTGCATGTGCAGCAGCGGTCCCAGGTGGGTCTCGTGGAAGATTCGGCTGCCGATGGTGTAGAAGCTTTGTACACGATGCCCCAGCACGTCTGTCCGCCGGTAGCCGGTCCAGTCAAGGAAGGTCTGGTTGACCCGGGCGACGGTGCCGTCCGGCAGCACCGAGAGGTACCCGCAGGGAGCACCCTCGTAGAGGTCCTCCGCACTCTCCTCGAGCAGTGGGACGAAGGGGTCGGCCGGTTGGGGTGGGTCGGCCACGTTCAATCGTTCCGTAAGAAGGCGAGGATCGCATCTGCGGTCTCCTCCGGGGCGCTCAGGTTCGGGCAGTGACCGGTTGCCTGCAACACGACCAGGGAACTGTCGGAGAGGTTGCGGTGCACGTAGTCGCCAACCTCTTGCGGGGCAATGACGTCGTCGGTGCACTGCAGGACCAGGCTCGGCACGGTGACCTTCGGCAGGTCGGCGCGGTTGTCGGAGAGGAACGTCACCCGGGCGAACTGCCGGGCGATCGCCGGGTCGGTGCGGCAGAAGCTGTTCGTCAGCTCAATGCCGAGCTCCGGCCGGTCCGGATTCCCCATGATAGCCGGGGCCATGGTGGCCGACCAGCCGAGGTAGTTGCTGTCCAGCGACTCGAGCAGCTCATCGATGTCGGCCCGGCTGAAGCCGCCGCGGTAGCCCTCGTCGTCGAGGTAGCGGGGCGAGGGGCCGACCAGCACCAGCCGGGAGAAACGGTCCGGTTCGGTGGCCGCGGCGAGTACACCGATCATCGCGCTGACGGAGTGACCAACGAACACGACGTCCCGCAGGCCCAGTTCGGCGAGGATCTCCAGCACGTCCTCGGCGTAGCCCTCGAGGGAGGCGTACCGCTGGGGCCGGTACGTCGACAGATCCGAGCCGCCCGAGCCGACATGGTCGAACAGGACCACCCGGTACTCGTCGACGAAGCGAGGCGTCACGAGGCGCCACATATGCTGGTCACAGCCGAAGCCGTGGGCGAAGACGACGACGGGACCGGTGTCCCGACCGAGAACCCTGACGTTGTTCCGGACCACGGCGCTCACGGACGGTGACACTACCTGCGATCATACCGGCTGGCTAATCGGACTTGCCGGGTCAATCCGATCCCGGCGACGCCGTCTGCCCGTGCCGCCGCGAGGGGGTTCGACGCCGCCGGGGGTTCGTACTCGTACTTGGCGAGGACGGTAACGTGCGGTGGATATCGTTGGGGTTGACGTAAACTGCCGGGATTCAGCAGCATCGGTATGCCGTTCGACGGCCGCACGTGCGCTCTGTCGGGCACCGCTTCGCGCCGCACCCCGGCTGCGGCGTCACCGGGCCGGTCGGGCCGAAAGGCGAAGCACCAGCTTCCCGGCGGTGTGGCTGGTCTCCACGGCCGCCAGCGCCTCCGCGCTCTGGTCAAAGGTGAACGTGCGCGTGATGTGGGGCCGTGCGTTCGGAGTTGTTCGGGTTCGTTCGAACACCTTCTGTCACCAATGAAAGGTGCTCATGATTGTCGGTCACGACCATTCCGGTCGTCATCGATGGAGGTGTGCGGATGATTCGGAAGAAGTCACGCTGGTTCGGGGGCGCGCTGCTGGTGATGGTGCTCACGGTTACCGGTCTGGTGGCGTCCGCGACCGCCAGCCAGGCGGCGGCGGCAGGTTGGTATGCCGAGTCGTCCGACGACCACAGCGCCGGCTACGGGTTTGCGACGTGGAGCAACACCGGGCAGTACTCGTCGTTCCAGGTCTGCGACGCGGGTGCTGGCGACGCCCGCCGTGCAGTCGGCTACATCTGGTGGCAGGACGGAGGGACCATCGAACGGCATGCCGCTGGCGGTAGCGGCACCTGCTCCACGCCGCTCAATGTCTACGTGCCCGCCGGCAAGTGGGTCTCGATGGAGGTGTGCGAACGCAAGGGGGCGAATGGCATCGACGAGAGGTGTGGCGCCCTGGTCCACGGGATCGCGGGTTCGTAGCCGGCGACTGAGCAGGGTTGGGGTCAGCCTGGGTGAGCAGGCAGAACTCACGCGTACTGCCCAGGGACGTTAGTCGAGATGTGTAACGACACGACATAGATGGACGCGATGACGAAGGCCTCCGTTTGTGGAGTGGAGCTGTCTAGGAACCGCTCCCGAACCAGGAGGCTTCGTGTCCCACGCAAACGCTGCTTTGAGATCCTCAACCAAATCCCGGAAATACTTCCCCGGGCTGGCGTCGGCCGGCGTCTCGGTTCGCCTGAGTCCGCGCCTGTGGGTGTATTGCAGATCGATGTGAAGCGTTGCGGGTGACCTTGCCGAGTCCGCTGCGGTTCCGCCATCTGAGACACCGATCCAGGGGCAAAGTCTTGACCCAGCTCCTTCAGGCTGGTGACCTCTTCGGCGAATCCGATGGCGTCAGCGTTGCCGTTGGACCGGTCGTTGCATGGCTAGCCGTGCACCATGCCTCGGCGCGATCCCGGCGGTTCGTGTCCAGTGCGCGTGTCGCGAGGGCGAGGGTCAGTGCTGGCGCAGCTATGGCAACGAACTACGGGGTTCGATGCGGGCGCACGGCCCGCCAAAGCTGCTCGGCCCCGTATTCGCTTGATTGGGCCGGTTCGCCGCTTGAGTGCAACGATCCTAGGTGGCAAGTGTCAGGAGGTCGCGGCTGGTTTAACCGATCCATATGGCGCCCCCCACAGTTGTGGACTGATCAGTTCCCTACGGTTAGGGTTGTCGCATGGGTAGGCCAAGGACGTTCGACATCGACACGGCGGTGGAACGTGCGATGGAGTTGTTCTGGCGCCAGGGGTTCGAGGCGACCTCGACCGAGGATCTCGTGGAGAGCCTCGGCATCGCCCGGGGCAGTCTGTACAAGGCGTTCGGATCCAAGGAGCAGCTTTATGCGCTGGCGCTTCGCCGTTACTGCGAGCGCCACGCGGTAGGGCTGGTCGAGGTTTTGGACCAGGCGGAGCAGGTGCGTCCGGCGATCCGGGCGGTGCTCCTGGAACTGGTGGAGGCTGACCTGGCTGACCCCGAGCGGGGCTGCCTGCTGGTCAACGCGGCCACAGAACGCTCGGCGCATCCGAACACGGTGCAGCAGGTCTCGCGCACGATGGGTCAGGTCGAGTCGGCCCTGGCAGGGGCTTTGGAGCGGGCGCGGGTCCGTGGGGAGATCGCGGCGGACAAGGAAGCTCGGGAGCTAGCCCAGTTCCTGACCACGTTCCTGCAGGGTCTGCGGGTGATGGGCAAGGCCCGCGCTGATCGAGCATTTCTCGACAATGCCGTGGAGGTCGCCATGGGCGTCCTCGACTGACTTTTGCTGCCCGAATTAGGAACCGATCAGTCAACAATCTGGGAGTGGTTATGGATCTCGAATTGCAGGGCAATGTCGCCATCGTCACCGGCGCGAGCAAGGGTATCGGTCTGACTACCGTGGCGGGGTTGCTCGACGAGGGTGCGCACGTGGTGGCGAGCAGCCGTGCGAGCACGCCAGAGCTCGACGCCTTGGCCGCGCGTGGCGCCACCGTGGTGCTGGCCGACATCACCGACGCGGATACCCCGCAGCGGCTCGTCAACGCCGCGCTGTCGACGTACGGGCGCCTGGATGTGCTGGTCAACAACGTTGGCGCCGGCAGTCCCCGGGCAGGATTCCTCGACGTCGACGACGCCGAGTGGGCGCGGGTGTTCGACGTGACGTTTTTCAGCGCCGTGCGCACCAGCAGGGCAGCTCTGCCAGCCCTGCTGGACAACGGCGGAGCGATCGTCAACATCAGCAGCATCAACGCTCGGCTGCCGTTTCCAATGGTGGTTGACTACTCCGCGGCCAAGGCGGCGATGTCCAACCTGACCAAGACCCTGTCGGAGGAGTTCGCGCCGCGCGGCGTACGGGTCAACGCCGTCTCGCCCGGCCCGGTGCGGACCCCGTTCTGGACTGGCCCGGACGGCTTCGCGCATGCCGTCGCCGCCAGCGCGGGCGTCAGTACCCAGCAGGCGCTCGACGAGGTCGTGCCGCAGAGCATGGCGATCAGCACCGGCCGGATCACCGAGGCCCGCGAGGTCGCCGATTTGGTGCTGTTTCTAGCCTCCGCCCGCTCCGCCAACACAACCGGCGCCGAGTTCATCCTCGATGGCGGCCAGGCCAAGACCCTCTGACCACGAATGTTCACCTGGGCGGGCCGGGTCCTCACTGACCTGGCCGGCCCTCCGACGATCGATGCTGGGACAGGCGCCCGGCCGAGAGCGCCAACCGCGCTGAATGCTGGGGTGCTCACCGCCGCGAGAAAGGCGGGGATACGCAGCGCGATCAGCGAGGCCGCGACCGTGATCTCCAAGAGAGGCTCCGGCGGCATGAAGTCCAGACGCGGCTGCGGCGAGTTTCGCTGGCAGCTCGCCTCGTCGGCGAGCTGGAGGTCCTGGCGAGCCTGCGGGCCCCGCCCGCCGTGGCGGTGGGTCAACGGATGATGGTGCGGGCGAGGAGGTGCTGCAGGGCATCCTGCTCTTCGGGGGCCAGAGGAGCCAGGGTCTGTCTTTGAAGAGTAACTTGAGGAGGCGTGGTGCCCTTGGGGTCAGGACGAGCTGCTTGGCGCGGGTATCGTCGGGTGTGGACGGCGTTCGAGATAGTCCTGCTCTTGGAGGCGATCGTCGATAAAGGTGATGTTGGAGGCCCGCCGCCTGCGGATGCTCGCGAAGGGGTATGGCAACAGCAATCTCCGCGAGGCCGGGCGGTTACCAGCAATAGTCGATCATCACGTCATTGTCGGGGGTGCTGACGGTGGGGTAACGGTATCGATCGCCCCTCGGACACGACCCATAGGCCCACGGTGTGCGCTGATATCGGTTTCAGCGTGCACCGTTTGCGTTTCTGGGTGGTATGTCAGCCGCAGGCCGAGCTGGCGGTAGACCTCGGATTTGTCGGCGGGGTCTGCGTCGCGGAGCACGGTGACGATGTTCCCGAGGGCGTGAACCAGCGCGGTGATCTCTGCCTGGGTCATGCGGCGTGGTGCGGTGGAGGTCCCCGTGTGCAGCTCGGTTTCGGCTCGGGTCCGTTCAGCTTGTGTCTGGGCTATCCAGTTGCTGACGATCGAGGGGTCGGCTCCGGCGTCCAGAGCCGCCCGGTAGCGCTGAAGTTTCGTGTCGCAGTTGGTGATGGTCGCGCGGGCGGCGGTGAATGCGGGGGATGGCTGGTCGCCCAGCTGGGCGTCTGCCATCGCGGTGATCGTGTTTTCGATGTGGTCGGGGTGGAACGCGGTAGCGAGCCAGGTGTCGAGTGGATCGGTGCGGGTCTCCTCGCGGAGGTAGACGTTGCGGGGATGGGAGACGTCGTTAGCGAGGGCGTATTCCTGGGGGAAGCGGCAGCGGTAGTAGGCGGCGCCGTGGTTGTACTGGCCCTGCATCCGCCGGTTGCAGGCGGCGCAGTAGATCAGGCCGCGGAAGACGTACGGGTTGCGGGCGCGGCGTTGCCGTTGCGGGAGGTCCAGACCCAACCGGTGTCGTGCGAGCAGCGTCTGCGCCTGTTCGAAGGTGGCCTCATCGATGATCGGTGGGTGGGTGATCTCTTTGGAGACCACCCACTTGTCCCGCGGGTTCCAGCGCATCACTCCGGTGTGACTGAGCGCGACGTCGTCGACGTCCAGGAGGACCTCTTCAGTGCGCTGGTTGTTCCAGACCTGCCGGCCTGTGTAGCGGGGGTTGGTGAGGATGACGCGGACGGCGCTCTTGGACCAGGCGATGCCGCTGCGGTGGGGTTACGGGCCCGGTCGTGTGCGGAGGGGCAGGGCACGTGGTTGCTGGTGAGTGCTTCGGCGATGGCGTACAGGCCGCTGCCGGTGAGGAACTCGCGGAAGATCTGGCGGACGATCGGGGCGGTCCGCGGGTCGGGGGTGAGTCCGCGTAGGTGTTTGCCGTCGGCTGCCTTCGCGGGTTGGGGTGGGGGCCGAGATCCTGCAGGGTGTAGCCGTATGGGGGAGGCCCGCCGAGGTAGCGGCCTTCAAGGAGGGTCTGAGCGGCCATGGCGGTACGGACGCGCAGCTTGATGCGGTTGCGTTCGCCTTTGCTCATGCCGCCGAAGACGGACATGACCAGTTCGTGGGCTTCGTTGTCCGGGTCGATCGGGCCGCCGATCTCCGGTACCCACAGTTCGACGCCGTAGTGGGCGAACAGCGGCACGGTGAGACCGAACTGGTTGCCGTAGCAGGCGCGGTGGGGTTCTCCGACGACGACGGCGGAGAATCCGCGTCTGGGGTCGCGGAGCGCGGCGAGAAGTCGGCTGGCGTGCGGGCGGCGCTGCCACGGCAGCGAACGGCTCTGGCCGATGTCGAAGTACTCGGCGGTGATCTGGCCGCCATGGGGCTGGATGAGGGTTGTCGCCCGGCTGAGTTGCCAACTGCGGGAGGACTCGGGGTCTTGGTTGTCCTCGGTCGACACGCGGCCGTAGAACGCGAAGGGTTTCGGTTGAGGGGCGGTCATCGGCTCTCCTGGTTCGAGTTGTCGGTGCGGCGGTCGTTCACGTGTCTGAGTAGCTTCAGGAGGGCGGCAGCGGCGCCGGGGTGCAGCGCGGGTGGCTGCCCGGGTACCGCCACGCTGGTAACGCCGGGCGGTGCGCTGCCGTCGAGGGTCCCGACCCTCCATGAACCGTTGTCTTCGGTGGGCTGGTCAAGTCGCTCGTCGGCCGGCGCGGTCGAATCCGGCTCTTTGTGATGTTCAGATTGGCGGTCGGGCGGCAGCGTCATGCGCCTCCGTCCGGCGGTCGCGGCGGTGGGCGTGCACCGTTCGCTCCTTGACCCCCGTCACGTCGCGGTGAGGGGGGCGGATTGGAGAGCGAAGCGCGCATCGACCGCGTGGTTGGGCGGGACCGTGACGCTGTAGCTCGAAGTGCTGGTGACTCTTGCCATGGCAGATTGGTGGGTTGTCATGGGAGATGTCCTTCGGATTGGTGGTGCCGGTTGCTCCGGCGGGCATGAAGCGGCCGGTGCCGTCAGGCACCGGCCGCTCGTTGAGCAGCGGGGGCGTTACGTCTCTGCGGTCGTCAGGTTGGTTGGCGGCAGCCGTTGAGGTCGGGGGCAAGGCTTGCCGCGCGCCCGGGTGGGCCAACTTGCTGGGAAGAGCACTCTCTGACATCCGAAGTGGTCACCTCTCGCTGCCCACAACACGCCTAGCGCAGCGCGGCATGTCGGGCCGTCGAGTCTCGTCCGCCGCACGGCCGACTCCCATCGAGGAAAGGCGATCCGAGTGGCATCCCTGGGGGTGCCGGCGTGCCGTTAGCTGGGACGCCATTCCCACAGAAAACGCCCTGACCAGGCACTTCAGGCTGGAGATCTCTTCGGCGAACCCGAAGAGGTCCAGTTGCTCTGGCATCAGGTCGTCTCGCCCCGCTGCGTCACTGATGGCAGACGTGGTGCACACTGCCAGCCGTGACTTTGCGATCTTCGCTGGTGCTGCCTGTGGCAGTCGTTGTAATGGTTGCCGCGGCCGGCTGTTCCTCCGACACGACCAACGCCCCAGCGCCTGCTGCAACGCGGGCCACTGCGACCGCTCCTGTAGCGACTTCGACTGCGGAGCCTGCGGCCAAGGGGCCAACTGCCGAGCAGGTGGCGGCAGCGTTCGATAAGGCCGGGCTGCCTGTGCCCAACGCCCGCGACAACTCCGGGAACTGCGCGCCGCTCGGCTGCACTCAGTTGCTCACTACCGACGCGATCTCCGTATACGTGTTCCCGAACGCGGCGGCGGCGAAGCAATATGCCGAGTCAGCGGCGATTGGGGTGCATCAAGCCGGGACGGTGGTGCTTAGCTATGCAGCGGCGCGGACGCCTGAGAAGGATCAGCCGCGCTATGAGAAGGTCCTCGCCGGGCTGCTCTAGGCTCAGGACGGCGAGGGACTCCATCGCCTGCCGCCACCCCGACCCCGACTGGTCACTCATCAATCGGTGGCGACCGTGACGGCACCTCGCTGGATCATCCACCTGCCCACCACGCTGACGAGCTTCGACACCGCTGCCGACCTGGCGGTCGCGCTACGTGAGTCCCTCGGCCACGTCCCCGCCCTCGACTTCGGCGAGACCACCCTCAGTGAAGAGGACAGGCAGCACCTGCGCCACCCGGTGTGGTGCGACGCCCGGGTGAATGGCGGCCGACGCTGCGGGCTCCGCGACGGGCATTCCGCATCGAGCGTAGGCATCCTGGCGGCGATGTCGTACGCGGTCACCGGCTGACCCCTACTGGCGCCGCGGCGGCTCAGATCACCGGCCTGTTCCGGTTGCCGCGGGCGGTAGGCGGTGGAGGATCATGCCGGGGATGGGCTGTGTCGTGGAGGTGCGGAGTCCGGTCGACGTGGCGCAGCTCCGCGCCCGGCTGGGAGACGCGGATGTCGTCCAGTTCCAAGAGCCGCTCACCGAAGCGGGATATCGGTCGGTGGCCGCGCTCCTGGGGGACCATCCGCTGGTCCTGCTACGGGTCTACGGGTTCGATGGCGACCTTGCGACGCTCCGGTTCCTGCGTTGGTTTCCACATGTTCGCCGCTTCAGTGTCGCGAACCTGTGGCATCTGACCGACCTGACCCCGCTAAATCAGTTGAGCGCTGAGGCGGAGTTCCTTGACATCGGCGAGACCCGGAACCATCTAGACCTCGCTCCGGTTTCCCAGTTTCGTCGGCTTCGCCGGCTGAGGGTTGTCGAGCACCGGCGTGGGCTTAGCGAACTGCTGTACGCCAACCCGGGCCTGCGGGAGCTGTCGCTGTGGCGGCTCGCCGTCGACCACGTCCTGCCCGTCATGGCCCTGCCAGACCTGCAGGCCTTAGCGCTGACCCTCGGCTCGTTGACGAACAGTGATTGGCTCACCCAGATCACCACACTTCGCTACCTGGCACTGCGCCGGGTTCGAAAGCTGAGCGACCTCAGCTCGGTGACTCACCTGCGGGCACTGCATTGGCTGTGGCTGGAAACGCTCACCGTCGGCCGGCTTCCGGACTTCGGCTCCAACACCCAGCTGACGCGGGCCGAATGCCTCGGGATGCGTCACCTCCGCCACCCGGCAGCCCTTCAAGGCCTCGCCGCCGCACCGCAGTTACGGGAGCTTCTGGTCGCGGCGCCGCATCTGCCGGTCGACGCGCTCATCCCCTTTGTTGATCACCCGACGCTCGAACGCGCCGGAATCGTGTTGGGCAGCCAACAGCGCGCCCGTGACGTCGATGATCTCTTGCGGCTGCCGCCACCACGATCCGACACGCAGTTCGCCCGCGATGCATGAGCTGACCCGCATCCTGTAACCTAGGCCCCTGCACGTGGCGGCGGTGATTTGCCCTCTTAGTCAGCCCGGAGCTCCTGCGCTGACCGGCGAAGCCCGGACTGGGGCGCCCTACCCAGCGCATCCGCTGTGACAACCACTTCGGCGGACCCTAAGGCGTCAGCGCTGGCGCCTTCCGCGGAGGGGGTAGGGCCGCGTCCGCTCATGGCTCCCCTCTGTGTCAAGGGGCCGTGGTGAGGGTTGTTCTAGGCTGGGGTGTAGGGGGTCCGGGAAGTGACTTCTCCGAAGAGCCGGCATGGGGATGTGAGCTGGTCACGCTGGAGTCAGTAGTCGTCTCCCGTTGTCCTCCCGGGCCCGTCGCCGTGGCCGTCGTGGCGTCGTCGATCAGTTGTCGGTAGACGATGTCAGACAGGCGTCGTTTCAGGGCGCGCATTGCTTCCATCGATGTCTTCC
>NZ_JAEVHL010000080.1 GCF_016803395.1 Micromonospora tarensis
GGTACGGCCGGCCCAGCCGGAGTTGCCGGTGTTGCCGGTTTGGCCGGCCCAGCCGGAGTCGCTGGTGTCGCCGGTATGGCCGGCCCAGCCGGAGTTGCCAGCGCCAACAGCTCCGGCGCGAAGCCCGGGTGGTCGAACACCCGCGCGGCCACCGCCCGCAGCTCCGATTCCGGGGTACGCCCCAGAGCCGGCCCAGCCGAAGTTGCCGGTACGGCCGGCCCAGCCGGAGTTGCCGGTGTTGCCGGTTTGGCCGGCCCAGCCGGAGTCGCTGGTGTCGCCGGTATGGCCGGCCCAGCCGGAGTTGCCGGTGCGGCCGGCCCGGCCGGTGTTGCCGCCAGAGCCGGCCCGGCCGGTGTGGCCGGGGCAGTCGGTGCCGGCTGCGGCTCGACGTCGGGTTCCGGTGTGGCCTTCTTTGCGGTGGCGCTCTTCCGAGGGGTCGCCGCGCGTTTGGCGGGGCTCGCGGCGCGCTTGCTCGGCTTCGGCGTGACCGGCGTCACCTCGGCCGCCTTCTTGGTGGCGGTCTTGCGAACGGTCCGCGCCCTCGGCGCCCGGCTCGGCGGCTCGTCCCCTGCCGTCGGGTCTGCCTGGCCGCCGTTGGGCGGGGTTGGTTGGTCGTCGCTCGTATCGCTGCCCGGCGGTTCTGGCTGCTCGGCGCTCGCGTCGCCGCCCGGTGGTGGCTGCTCGGCGCTCGGGTCGCTGGTGGTGGCGCCCGGGGTACGCGTCGCCTGTCGGGGCAGCTGGCGGTCCGGCTCCGGCGGCTGGAAGAGCACCGGCGGAGCAGCCTTGGCCCGTCGAGGACGCTGGGACGCCGCAGCGGCTGCCGGCGGTGCCGCCGTCTCCGCCGACTGCTCGGCCGCGGTCGGAGCCTGCCCGGCGGCGATCGGACCCTGCCCGGCGGGGACCGGGGGCGTGAAGGTGGCCCGTGGCGAGCGGCGACGCGCTCGCTCAGCAGGCTCTCGACGGGGCGACTCGCTGGGCGGCTGCTCCTGCATATCGATGAAGCGTAGTCCCGATCACGACGCCGCACAGCGGGAAAACACCGGGGCGGACGACCCCGGTGGGCGTACCCCGGAAGTCGTTTTGCTCCCGGTGGGTGCCGACCTGTATCCTCGGGCGCGGTGGTCTGAGGATCACCAAGGGAGACTTCGCCTAGTCTGGTCTATGGCGCCGCACTGCTAATGCGGTTGGGGTCTTAAAGCCCCTCCCGGGTTCGAATCCCGGAGTCTCCGCGCGAAAGCCGGGTGTGTACACTGGCTGAGCACCAGCGCCCGTAGCTCAATGGATAGAGCATCTGACTACGGATCAGAAGGTTAGGGGTTCGAGTCCCTTCGGGCGCACAAGATCAAGAGAGCCTGACCTGCGGAAACGCGAGTCGGGCTCTCTGCTTTTCTGTCCCTTGTGGACGTTTGGCTGCTCCGTGGCTGCTCGTCCGACGAGCATCCCCTCCGTCCCGCCGTGTCCGTGTGGCTTTGGCTGTGTCCGGTCTGGTCCCGGCAACGATGGGGGCGATGATCACCGATTCAATCGACGCCTGCCGATATGGGGCGAGCTCGGCGGTCTGGTGTATGGCCGCAGGTGGCGTGCAGGGGCGGTACTCTTCTGGGCGCGCACGGAATGGCTCGCCTGGCCGTCGGGTGCAAGGAGTTGTGTGCAGCTACTCGGTTACGGGACCAGGGCGGATGGTTCCCTACGGTCATGAACGTTACGCACGAGCGCGCCGGTCAGGCCCGTTCAACGAGTGCGGAGAGTCCCCTCGTATGCCAAGGAGTACGGGGCTGGCGGCCTCATCACCTACGTCAGAACAGGTGAGTCCGGAGAGCTGCGCTCTCGGCTGAAGCGGAGGCGCTCGTGGCCATCACTGATTCGGACATCTCGAATGCGCTCGCGGCCTACCTGGAGTGTTATCCGGACGAGGCTGCGTCGTTGTCCACTCCGGTGACGCTGCTGGCCCAGGGAGAGGGCTTCGCCTCGCGGCGCAACTTCTCGATGCACGTCACTGTCGGTGCGCTTGTGGTTCGCGGCGGCGTCGAAGTGTTGCTCGTCGAGCACCTCGCCTACGGGATCCTTCTGCAGCCTGGAGGGCACCTCGAACCGACTGACGCCACTCTGATCGGTGCCGCAGCCAGGGAGCTCGTGGAGGAAACCGGTGTTGATCCAAGCCTCCTTCTCCCAGCCTCGCCCCTCCCGGTCTACGTCGAGTACGGCAGAGTGCCGGCGCGGCCGACGAAGGATGAGCCGGCACATTTCCACCTCGACTTCGGCTACTCATTTCTGACGGCGCAGGCCGATGTGGGGCGGATCCAGAAGTCAGAGGTGCGAGGCGCCGCGTGGTACCCCCTCTCCATGGCCGAGCGGCTTGTCGGAACCCGCATCGCCCGAGCGGTTGCCAAGCCCCAGGACTGCCAGTAGACGGCAAAGGCGGCGCTTGTGGCTGAGCCCGCCACCTTCCTGCCGATCGGCCACCCGAGGACGGCCAGCCTCTACCATGCGCTCTGACACCGCCGCTACCGTCGCCGACTATGAACCGCATCGCCATCATCGGCTGCGGCGGTGCCGGAAAAACTGTTCTGGCTAACCGCCTCGCCGCCCTGCTCGACCTTCCGGTCATCAACCTCGACGCCATCTATTACGACGGCAACTGGAAGGAAAAGACCGCGGTCGAATTCGCCGCCATTCAGCGCGGCGTGGTCGCCGCCGACCGATGGATCATCGACGGCAACCACGCCTCCACCCTGTACATCCGGGTGCATCGAGCAGACTCCGTCATCTTTCTCGATCTGCCCGCCTGGACGTGTCTCTGGGGCATTGTCCAGCGCCGCTGGCGCTACCGCGGCGGCCAGCACCCCGACGGCGTCTACGACCGCATCACCATGTCCTTCATCCGGTACATCATCGGGTACCGCAAGAAGATGAGGCCCCGCATCGCCGCCGTCATCCGCGAGCACGGGCAGCACGCCCAGTATGTGACCCTCACCAGCCGACGGCAGGCCCGACGATTTTTGGGCAGCATCGGCACCAATTGATCCGCAGGCGCGGTCGAGAACACGATCGTCGGCAAGGCCATTCAAGCGAACGATGAGCGCGTCCTGATGTTCCCGAACCATCCAGTCTCGCGCCCTGCGACGTTCACCCGGGCTACCTTCGGCAGTTCGGGCTGCGCAGGCCCGCGTTACCAGCCTCAACGGCGATGCGCACCAGCGCTGGATATGACATCGGGGCACGGCGACCGCCTATATCCGCCACTAGTCCGCTAGCGTCGGCACAGTCGGGCGAGTGGAGAGCATATGCGTGTGATTTGGGTGAACGGCGCGTTCGGCGCTGGCAAGACGACGCTGGCGCAGCGGCTGGTCGCCAATGATCCGCGGCTGTTGCTGTTCGATGCCGAGTTGCCGGGCTTCATGCTGCGCGAGATCGTTGCCGTGCCGCCGAGCGGAGACTTTCAGGACCTGCGTGTATGGCGGCGCAGCGTGGTCGACACAGCGGTCGCGTTGCTGCAGGAGTACGGACGGCCGCTCGTGGTGCCGATGACCGTCGTGACGCGGTCCTACCTTGAGGAGATCTTCGACGGTCTGCGGGACCGCGGCGTCAGTGTTGATCATTTCTTCGTTGATGTGCCCGGTGAGGTGCTGCGCAAGCAAATCATGGATCAGGTGGTCTGGCCGGATGATCAGGTTCGTGATGCGCAGGTGCGGTCCTGGCGCCTGGAACAGGTACAGCGGTGTTGCGCTGCTGTCGAATCGATGCCGACCGGCACGGTGGTGCTCGACGGACGACTGTCTGTCACGGAGTTGGCCGAGCGGGTGACGGCAGCGTTGGCATAGGCAAACCGGCCAGGTGGCTGCCGGTGGGGTGACGGCGGCCAGAAATCGAGCGCTGCGGGGTGATGTCCAGACTTGTCCACTCGCTGGCCGAGGTCTTCTCGCAGTGGTGAGTACTGGTTGACGCCCTCGAATGCGGATCCAGATCCGTAACCTGGTGCAGGCTTGGGGAGATGAAGGGGTGAGGGGTTCGCGCCCCGGTGCCAGGATTGTCGCCGAGGCGCGAGGAGGAGCCGGTATCCAGGGGGTGGATGCCGGTATCTTCTTTTCCCTCGTACCTCGGTTGCTCCTGTCACGCTGAGCCGCTAGCACGGCGTCAAAGCACTGCGTGTGTTGGTATTCGGTGGGTCCAGTGGCAGCGACGGCTTCGAGCCGGATCGCGTAGCCGTACGTCTTCTCTGATCTGCCTTCCGGTGCCATCCCTACCATGATTGGCTCGGAAGGAGTTGGCGGCAGACGCAGGCCCACGTATTCGACCCGCCGTGAGCTCAGTGCGGCGTGACCTTAGATCGGAGCGTTGTGACCGAGCCCGAGTCGCCGCTGGAGCAGGCTCGGGTTGCCTGTGTGATCGCGGGCCTCGATCCGTCTGGGCTGCAGCCGATGCGGCTGCACAGCAACGCGGTGTTCTCCCTGCCCGGACAGGTTGTCGTGCGGGTTGGTGCGGGCGCTGATGCTGTTGGCCGGGCCGGTCGGGCTGTGATGGTGACCCGGTGGCTGGCCGGGCAACATTTTCCGACAGTCGTGCCGGTCGGTGGGATCAGTCAGCCCGTCGTGGTGGCTGGTGGCTCGGCACAGGGCATCCCCGTGACGTTCTGGGAGATGGCCGACGTAGGTCCCGACCCGGCTTCGGTACCGGCGATTGGTTTGGGTCGACTGCTCGCGCGGCTGCATCAGCTGTGTCCGCCGTTCGTTTTGCCGAGGTTTCGGCCGCTCGAGCGCCTCGCCGCGGCCGTGCGGGAGAGCGGCTGGCTCGCGGCGCCGGATCGGCAGTGGATTGAGGAGCGGACGGCGGATTTGGAGGCTTGTCTGAACCGGACGGAGTTCCGGTTGGGGTGGGGCCTGGTGCATGGCGACGCACAGTTGAACAACGTCTTTCTGTCCCGGGCAGGTTCGTTGCTGGGAGATTGGGACAACGTGTCGACGGCGCCGCGGGAGTGGGATCTGGTGCCGGCTGCGGTGGAGCAGCGCTTCGGTGGGTCCCCGCGTTTGCTGACCGAGTTGCTGGCCGCGTACGGGGCGGACCCGACTTTAGATCCCGGTTGGGCGGTGCTGTGCGACATCTACGAGTTGCGGTCGGTCGCCGCGCACATCCGTCGTGCCCCAGTGTCGCCGCCGCACGCGCGCCAGGCGGCGCTGCGGATCGCGTCGCTGCGACGCGGTGATCGGGGTGTCCGATGGTCTGCGGTCGGCTGAGCGTCGTGGTTGCTGGTCAGCTCACGGCGGCGGTGAGGGTTTCGGTCAGGCGTTCACGAAAGTCGCGCACGGCGGGTCGTGCCGTGTGGGGTGCGCAGTAGTGCAGCAGGGTACGCAGGCGGTCGACGACGCGGGTGGAGGTGGCCACTTCGGCGGCCATGTCGATGGCGCGGTGTCCGTCGGCGGCGGCCTGGTCCGGGTCGATGCTGGTGAACCGGGCTGCGGCGAGGGTGATCTGATCGAAGACCGCGGAGCGGGAGTATCCGTCGGGGCGGGCGGCGAGTGCGGCCAGTGCCTGGTTTTGGGCGTGCACGGCGAGGTCGGGTTGGTGGGCGGCGGCGTCCTGCCAGGCGAGGGCCGCGTTGCCGGCGAGTTCGGCGGGGCCGGTGTAGGCGGGCAGGTCGTCGTCGGGCTCAGCGCTGCCTTGCAGGTCTTCGGCGAGGGCGATGGCGTGGCGTAGTTCGGTCACCGACCCGGGTCCGAGTGCGCCGAGCATGCGCGCCTTGAGATTCCAGAGCATGGCCGCGGCGGCGGGGTGCTGGCCGCGGGGTAGCAGGGTGAGGGCGGCGTCGACGAGGCGGAGGCCGTCGTGGGGGTGGTTGAGGTCGCGTAGCTGGCGGGCCATGTCGGCGAGCAGATTGACCTGCAAAGGCGTCGATCGGGGGTCGGTGGACTCTCGGGCGGCGTGCAGACCGAGGACGAAGTACCGCTGTGCGGGGCCGGCCATGTGCACGTCGTGGCTCATCCAGCCGGTCATGCCGGCGAGTTCGGCGACGGCGGCGAGCATGCGGTTGCCGACGGCGTCGGTGTAGGAGGCGTCGCGCAGCAAGTCGACGGCGTGTTTGAGCTGCCCGACGGCGGCTTCGCGGCTCAGGCCACCGCCGATTGCGGCGTCTTGGGTGCCGAAGGCGGTGGTGGCGGCCTCGATGCCAGCGACGGTAGACATGGTGATCCGGCCGCCGGTAGTGGCGCGGTCGGGTAGCCGGCCGGTGGGTCCGGTCAGCCAGCGCAGCAGCGGATCGGTCAGTGCGGTGCCGGTGGTGAGGGCGATCGCGTCGGATAAGAGTGAGCGCCTGGTCAGCATGTCGCTCCCGATGTAGGCGGCTAGCTCATCAAGCGTACGAGCGGCGACGCTGGGAGTTTGATGTGGTGGTGCCGGTGCGAGGCCCAGGCGACGTTGCGGCCAGAGCACCGCGACCGGAATGTCGAGCCCCCACGCCCGGGAGAGCACGGCAGCCACGAGGTCGGGCTGCCGGCAGCTTCCTCCGGACAACCATCGTCTGACGGCGACGTGGTCGTAGAACAGTCGCAGCCCGTACTCGCTGGCGCCGAGGGCGTTGACGGCGCCAGCGAACTCGTCGAGCGATCCGAAGCCGCTTCCTTCGAGCAGCGCCGCCAAGACCGGGTTGGCGATACGTGACGGCATCCTCATGGTGAGCCTCTAACGCACATCGGTGTGGCCGGGCGTGTCATGTGTCCACAGAGTACCGACGGGTGGACCGGTCAGGGTGCGAACGCACCTTTCACGCACCTTGCCGTGCGCTGTCTACGGCCTGTTGAGGCCCCTAGGACCGGTGCGAGTCTCGGTCCTACGCAGCTACGGCCTCGGGTTCGCCCCGAGATCGCACCCGCGTTCGGCGCAAAGAACGCTGATCCGCGATGGCCGTAGCTGTGTGCCGAGGTGTAGTGCCGCCGCGGACAGGTATCGGTGTCCGGTCGTGCACGGCGGCTGATCGCCTCCGATCGCAGTCCAATGTCGCGAGGAAGGGATCGCCATGTTCGTCGATGTGGTTGTCGTCGGTGCTGGCCCGGGTGGTTTAGCGTGCGCCCAGACGGTGGTGCGGCAGTCCCCGGGCCGGCGTGTACTGGTGCTGGAGGCCGGGCGGGGGATGCGGAATCGGCCGTGTCCGGTCGATCGAGGGCTGCGCTGTACGGGGTGTGCCGGGATCTGCAACGTGATCAGCGGGTTCGGCGGTTGTGTGCATTACGGCGACGGGGTGAAGTTGAGCCTGTTGCCGTCCGGGCGTCGCCTCGTCGATCACTTCGGTGAGGACCGCGCCGGCGAGCTGTGTGAGCGTGCGTTTCAGTTTCTGACCGCACCGCTGCCGGAGCGGCCGGCGTTGCATGGCACGAGCCTTGGTGCGCCGGTGATCGAGGCGTTCGCCCGTCATGGTCTCGCCATCCGGGAGTACCCGGTCGCGGTCTTGGGCGAGACACAGGTCCGAGACATGCTCACGGCGCTGTACGGCTTCGGCGACGACGCGCTGACGGTCTGGGAGAAGTCGGAGCTTGTTGCCGCTGCCCTCAACAAGGACCGTCTGACGGTGTCGGTAGCGACACCCAGCGGCCCTGTCACGGTCGAGACAGCGCATCTGGTGCTGGCCACGGGCCGGCACGGGGTGACCAGCACACAGAACCTTCTGACGGCGTTCGGGGTGCAGACGATCGCGCCGGACATGTCGCTCGGCGTGCGTCTCGAAACCAGGGCCGAGGTGTTGGCCGCGATCGGCGTCGAGCATCCCGATCTGAAGATTACCCAGCTGGAGCGGGTGGATCGTAAGACGAAGACGTTCTGTTTCTGTGGCGGCCCGAACGGTGGCCGGATCAAGTTCACCAACTATCAGCGCTCTTTCGGCCGCGAGGTCATCACCTTGGACGGGCACGAGACCACCGAACGCACGCCGGGGCAACGGCCGCTGGCGGCGAATTTCGGCCTGTTGTGCCAGCTCGCCCGACCCGGCACCAGCACTGAAGTTCGCGCGGAGATCCTGTCGGACTACGGGCGGCTCAGCGCAGGCCGGCCGGTCGCGCAGAGTCTGCGCGCGTTCATGGCCAGGGTGGCTGAGCCGCGCAGTTGGCCGGAGCTGGCGGCGGCGGTGACGTTTGAGCCGTCCGTCAAGGACTTGAACACGGCCCGGCTTGACACCCTGTTCACCGACGCCGAGCACGCCAGTCTCGTCGAAAGTCTTCGCCGGGTCATGGGCTCGATCCTGGACCACGCCGACGTCGACATTTCACTAGATGAGCTTGCTGACGACGTTGTTGTTGTCGGGCCGGAGGTCGAGTTCCTCTGGGACCGGGTCCCGGTCGACAAGGACTGCAAGGTGGCGAATTTGCCGATTAGCGTGGTCGGTGATGCCGCCGGAATCGCCCAGGGCATCGTGCAGGCCGCCATGATGGGCGTTGCCGCTGGCGATGCCATCGCGAACGGCAAGCTGGCATGACCGCCGCGATGGTCCGCCGTCCGGTCGCGGACCGGTTCGGGCCGCTGTATCCGGCGTCGGCGATGACATTGCCGGTCATCCCCAGCCTTCCGATGCCGAGACTCGCCGCGCCGCCAGCCGACGTGCGCAACCTCTGTGCGCACTACCGCGACCACTACGGTCGCGCCATCCTGTGCGAATGCCCCGCCGGAGATTCCGGGGACCGGATCGTGGTCATCGACAAGGCGTTCCCGCACAGCGTCTACGACATGATGCTGCTGGCCACCGTCGGCGACGACACAGTCATCGCGTCATCGGTCAGTGATGTCCCCGAGGCCGTGCTGACGACGTTGCTCGCGTTCTGCGGACAGTTCGTCCGCTATGTTCACGCCTCCTCTACCCGGCGCCGGTTCGTCTTGACGGGGCACAGTTGATGATCGGCACGAACTATGACCCGTCCACGACCGACCGAGACAACGGCCAGTGGTGGGACAAGCGGATGCACTGGCACCTCAACTGCTGGCCCGCCACCGCCTACCGCGACGCCTCCATGGTGTCCCTGGGCGACGTGGACGACGTGAACCGGCGACGGGCGCTGGTCGATCCCATCGCGCACCTCGCCGCGCGGATCATGCGTGACGCGATCCGTACGCAGCCGCTGCCCATCGGCTGCCGGTTGGCGGGCGATGCGGATCTCGACTCAGATGATGGTCCCGTCGGATTCAAGATCGCTCTTCCGGGCTGGGACTTTCTGCCCGATGCCGCCTGCGCGCGGCTTCTTGTCGATCTTCATGATGTGGCGGCGAGCGCGTACGCGCAGTTGCGCCGGTGCTTTACCGGTAGCGCGGCAGCGTCACCGCCGTGGACCCGGCCAGAGCTGCTGCCGCCCGATCGGGTCGCGGCGAACCTCGACGAGCTCACCTGGCTGTCCGAACCCGCCCGACAGGGCCTGCTCAGGCTGCGGTCGTTGCTACGGGACGTCACCCGCCGCGAAATGGATTTGATGCGGGCTGACATGGACCTCGCAAACCGGTGTTTGACCTTGGCCGGCCTGGACTATCACCTCGGATTCTGGTCCCCACCGCAACCCGGCAGCTCGCGCGGCCGTGCACCGGTGTATCTCGTGATGCAGTTCAAGCTGCTCAGCGCCATCGGCAGCAGCCCCGCGATCGGAGGCGGCGTCGCCTCGATCCTCGACCGCTTCAGCGGCCCGATCATGTCGGCACAGCAGATCCGCCTACGCCGACAGTTCCAGGACCGCTTCCTCGCGCTCCTGGATTGCCGCACGACGAAGGTGCCAGCGTGACCGGCCGCAGGCCCAACGCGGCTGTGGGGACGAGCATCACCCCGGAGATCCTCGCCTTCTATACCCACGGCGCCGAGGAGGAACGGCTGAACGACCCACGCCGGCACATCGAGTACCTGCGCACCCTCGACCTACTGACCCGCCACCTCCCCACAGCAGCAACCGTCGCCGACGTCGGCGGCGGACCTGGGGCTTACGCGCTTCGACTGGCCGCCGACGGCCACCGGGTACACCTCGTGGACCCCGTCCCCCTGCACCTCGAACAAGCCGAAGCCCGCTCAGCTGACGCCAAGTCGCCGCTGACGTCGATCCTGCGCGGGGACGCACGCCAACTACCGTTGGACTCCGGCAGCTGCGACGCCGTCCTGCTGCTCGGCCCGCTGTATCACCTCACCGACGCCGCCGACCGCGCCCGCGCCTGGGCCGAGGCCCACCGCGTGCTCGTCTCCGGTGGCGTGGTCGTTGCCGCGGCGACGTCGCGCTTCTACACCACCTGGGAATACCTCGCGAAAAACCTCTACGACGACCCGGCAGTGGAGGAGATCCTGGCCCGACATCTTCGCGACGGGCAACATCGCAACCCCACCGGTGATCGGCGACTGTTCACCACTGGCTACTTCCATACCCCGCACGAACTCGCCGTCGAAGCCACCGCCGCCGGCCTGCACGCGCACGCTGTGCTCGCGGTCGAAGGCGCCGCGAAACTGCTGCCCGACCTCGCCGAGCGCCTGCGCGACCCACAACGGCGAGACCTTCTCCTGCGGGCGATTCGCCGAATCGAGGCAGAACCCTCACTGCTCGGCATGTCCGAACACGTACTGCTCATCGCCCACAAGCCCGCACCCGACAGCACCGCCACCGCCACCGCCACGCAGGAGACGCGATGACCGCCACCGTCCGGCTCGCCGGTTGCGACCTTCCCACTGCCCATGGACACTTTCATCTGCACGTCTTCGGCCCCGAGAATGGGCCCGAGGAAGTCCTCGTCGCCGTGCACCGCCCCCGGCCCGCCGACGGGCAGATCCCGCTGGTACGGATGCACAGCGCCTGCGCCACCGGTGACCTGCTCGGATCACTGAAATGCGACTGCGGCCCTCAACTGGCTACCTCCCTGCACGCGATCGGCACATCCGACTACGGGATCCTGCTCTACCTGCTGCGCCACGAAGGCCGCGGCATCGGCCTCGCCGCCAAGATCCGCGCCTACACCTTTATGGACCAGGGATACGACACCGTCGCCGCGAACGCCGCGGTCGATGCCCCCACCGATACCCGCGACTACCGACCAGGCGTCGATGCGCTGACCTGCTCGGCGTCACCTCCGTCCACCTCGCGACCAACAACCCCCACAAGATCAGCGCCCTGCGAGCCGCCGGGATCGTCGTCGACCGCGTGCCACACTCCGGCTTCGTCAACCCTGCGAATCGGGACTATCTCCACCAGAAGGACACCCTGCTCGGGCACCTCAACAGCAGGGGCGCGACCGACGCTTCCTGACTGTCCCTCAGCCGGGACAAGACCCACCACCCGGCCACGGATAGGTATCATTCCGGCGGGCAGCAGGCGCGCCCGGCCTTCCCGCCGGACGGCCGCCACACTAAAGCTGCAAGCGCGCCGAAGTCGCTGGGTCAGCGGCACCGCTGACGTCTCAACCCGATCACCACGCATCGGTTCCGCTATAGGGGAGAGGAAACACTCAATGAAGGTTTGTGTTGTCGGCACCGGATACGTCGGTCTCACCACCAGCGTCAGCCTGGCCTTCCTGGGCCACGACACCACCTGCATCGACCTCGACAAGCAGAAGATTGAGACCCTCCGCGCCGGCCACTGCCCGATCTACGAACCGCACCTGGAAGCGCTCCTTGAGCAGGCTGCCTCTCGCCTCACGTTCACCACCGACTACGCCGTAGGCGTTCCCGACGCCGACGTCGTGTTCATCGCCGTGCAAACTCCACAGAAGGACAACGGCAACCCCGACCTGCGATACCTGCGATCCGCAGCCGAGAGCGTCGCTGAACACCTGCGCGGCGACTTCACCGTCGTGGTCAACAAGAGCACCGTCCCCATCGGCTCCGGCAACTGGGTCGACGCAATTCTGCGCGAAGCCTACGAACGCCACCACGGAAACCGCCCCGACGGGCAATTCGCCGTCGCGTCGAACCCCGAGTTCCTCCGCGAGGGCACCGCGCTCGCCGACACCCTCTACCCGGACCGCATCGTCATCGGCTCCGACAACCAGAAGAGCCTGGACGTCCTCAACCAGCTCTACCGACCCATCCTCAACCAGTCCTTCACCCCGCCCACCGTGCTGCCCCGCCCAGCCGCCATGAGCGCCGTGCCTCTGGTCTCCACCGACCTGGCCTCCGCCGAGCTGATCAAATACGCTGCCAACGCCTTCCTCGCCCTCAAGATCAGCTACATCAACGAGATCGCCGCCATCGCCGGCAAGGTCGGCGCTGACGTCCGCGAAGTCGCCCGCGGCACCGGCCTCGACGCCCGCATCGGCCCCCGCTTCCTCAACCCCGGCATCGGCTGGGGCGGATCCTGCTTCGGCAAAGACACCGCCGCGCTCATCGCCACCGCCAACGAGTATCACCTCGCCATGCCGATCGTGACCGCCGCCCGCGATGTCAACCACCGCCAGCGCACCAAGGTCGTGGACCGGCTCCTCGACGAGCTTCACATCGTCAAAGGCCGCAAGATCGGCATCCTTGGCCTCGCGTTCAAGCCGGACACCGACGACCTGCGTGACTCACCGGCCATCGACATCGCGAACCTGCTCCTCGAACGCGGCGCCCGAATCACCCTGCACGACCCCGTCGCCGCCGACCGCTTCCGCCGCGAACAACCCACCCTCGCCGCGCACCTCGCCGACCGCGTCGAAGACGTCTTCGACGACGCCGACGCCATCGTGGTCGCCACCGAATGGATGCACTACCGCGACCTCGACTGGGCGAAGTTCGCCCCCACCATGCGCTCACCACTCGTCCTTGACGGACGACACTGCCTCAACGCCGACAGACTCACCGAAATCGGCTTCCGGTACCTGACCATGACCTCACCATCTGTCCCCCCGCGCTCGCGCGCCTAGGTTCTCCCTCGCGGCGTGGATGACATCGTCCGGGGCCGGCGCCGACCCAGTCGGGTAGCGGCCGACCGACTCTCCTGGTGTGGAAGCCGTCGGCCTCGCAATCGGACCTCGCCCGCACTGGCTTACGAAGTGATCTGCGGTCTCAACCCCGCCGGCCCGACCATCCCCGCCTATGCTGAAACGTTGGTGGTCGAGCCACGTAGGTTGAGACGGGTGCAGGCCATCCTCGCGACACTCGGCTACGTCCTACATCCCGACGGCGAGCGGGTGTTGCTGATCCGGCGCGGCAAGCGACCCGACGACGTGCACTTCGGCTACCACAACGGGCTGGGTGGGAAGCTGGAGCCCGGCGAGGACGTGGTTGCCGGGATGCGCCGGGAGATCCGAGAGGAGAGTGGCCCGGAGTGCCACTTACCGCGTCTCGCCGGCACGATCTCCTGGCCCGGCTTCGGCCGTCGTGGCGAGAACTGGTTCGGACTTCTGTTCCGCATCCCCGAATGGTCGGGAAACCTACGGGCGGAGTGCCCGGAGGGCACGCTGGTCTGGACCGCCATCGCGGACGTGCTTGCCGGCCGGGTGCCCATGCGGGAAAGCGACCAGCACTTCCTGCCGCTGGTCTTCGCCACCGAGCCCCGCCTCTTTCACGGCGCGATGCCCTTCGACCAGGGCAAGGCTGTCAGTTGGTCCTACAGGGTCACCACCGGCGTTGCCGAAGACCTCACGGAGGGGGCCCCGTCACCATAAGACGGTGTTGGCGATGGCGGGCCGAGCAGCATCGTCAGCCCGCTCGGCGAGGGCGGCTGCCCACCTGGGAACGGCGCAACAATACGGATGCGAGACTGTAAGTGAACGGTTCTCCCTCATGCCCGGCAGCTCTCCTACGGCGGGCAGTGCCTATCGGCGCTGCCACGGTTAGCTGAGGCGCTTCTCTTCTCGGCGCAACGTGGGCAACGGGTTGGGCATGGAGTCAGCGCCGTGGCATCGGCTAGGCCGCTGATGCGCAGGATCGTGGTGACAGCCTCGTCGAAGCCGGCGCTCTCCGCAAAAACGTGTTCACCGTCGATACCGAGCAAGTCGCAGGGCACGTACCACTGACGCATCTGGTCCCCGGTGACCGGAATTGGCTCCGCACGGCTGAGGTGGCGGCGCACCGTCTCGTCGAACGACACGTCGAAATAGAAGACGGCGCTTCGCCCGGGATGCTCGGCGATGAGCCGGCGCAGGATGGTGCCATGGCCGTGGCCGTCCAGGATGCCTTCGAGAATGACGTGGTAGCCGGCATCGAGCGCGGCACGCGCGGTCGAAGCGATGAACGCCGGTGCTACCGGCTGCATTCGATTACCGCCGTGTTCTCTGAGCAGGACTCTGCGTAGGTAATCCTGCTCCAGCAACGCGGTGCCCCGGCCTGCTCTTCGGCGCACCTCGCGGGCGGTGGTGGTCTTTCCTGAGCCGGAATTGCCGCGAATCACCACCAGCAGGGGCGTCTGCGGAGCGTCACGTTCAGCGCGCGGCGGGATGACGGTCATCGCGGCTTTCCCGGGGCGGGCCAGGTGACGGCGATGGTGGCGTGCCGGCGGGCGACGAGCAGTTGGGGTCGATCAGAGGCGTGTGGCTCTGTTCCGGTGGGGTGGACGGTGATGTGTGGGCCAGGGCCGTGGCGGTGGTCGTGGTTCCAGACGGTGATGAGCTGGAGCATGTCGGTGGTGAGGGTGCTGGCGTCGGGTCCGAAGCCGTGGGCACCGAACTGCCAGGTGGTGTCGTCGAGTTTGCGCATGGCAAGGTAGGCGAGGCTGTCGGTGGTGAGCAAGGTCGGGCAGACGAACCGGTCTTGAGGGTCGACCAGGCCGGCGGCGCGTTCGCGGTTCACGGCGAGGGTGCCAAAGGGTCGGGGTTGGCTGGCCAGCCACAGGTGCAGCGACTCGAAGGAAGAGCCGTCCTGCATGGTGATGGTGACCGGCGACCAGGTGTCCAGCCGCGGCGTATGCAGCGCTGAGGTGAGGGCTTCCGGGTGCACGTCGGTGGTGGTGTCGTCCAAGATCAAGACGACGTCGTCGCCGCGTAGGGCCAGTCGGCGGGTGGGCGTGTGTCCATCGCCCTGCATCGGCACGAACCCGCATTGCAATGCCGCAGTGGCGACAAGGTGGTCCTCGTGGCGTCGCAGGGTGAGGCAGCGGGTCATGCCACGTATGCGCAGCGGCGCAATGAGAACACCGGTCGGGGTGAGTTGATCGAGCCAGGCCGGTGGGAGGTCACTGGCCTCGACGGTGACGATGATGGCGTCGTACGGCGCAGCGCCGGGCCAGCCGTCTACGGCGTCTGCTGTTACTGCTTGGACATGCGGGTAGCCGGCGGTGTCGAGGGCGGCGCGGGCATGCGCTGTGACGTCGGGGTCGATGTCGATGCTGGTGACCGTGCCGTGTGGGCCGACGACCTCGGCGATCAGCGCGGCGTTGTAGCCGCCGGAGCCGATCTCCAACACCCGTGCGCCGGGCTGTAGGCAGGCGGCGTGCAGCATGGTGGCTTGCAGCCACGGGGCGGAGATCGAACTCGTCGCACGTCCGTCGCGGCGGCGTTTGGTGATGACCACGTCGTCCGTGTACGCGGCGTCGATGCTGACGTCGGCTGGCGCGAACAGATGCCGCGGCACTCGGCGGAACGCTGCCTCGACCGCTGGTGACGTGATCCATCCGTTGGCGCGGAGTTGGTCAACGAGTCGAGTGCGAGCCTCATCTGCTGGTAGGGCGTCGAGGGCGTTACCCGCCATGCTCTGACCTCCGCTGAATGGCCACCGACGTGGGGCATCTGGCGATGCTATGGATGTGTCTTCTTGATCGCTTAACGGTGGTGTGGCGGGTTTGGTTGGCCCCTGATGGTCACGGCCTGTCGGGTGGCCACGCGGCGTCGCCGAAATGGCCTCGGCGGCTGCTTGTGCGAGTCGAGCTTGGTTAGTGGCGGGGATCTTCCAGGGCTCCGACAGGGCCCGCCAGAGGCAGTCCGTGATCTTTCTACTACTTGTTGTGTTCGCCGCGCTTAGCGCCGGCAGGCGGGCCGCAAAGGCGGTCACCGCCGCCGAAGCGCTGGCGGTGCCGTGGTCCGGTAGCTCGTCGCTTCGAGGGAAGGATGAGCCGGCGGTGCGGCAGTCGACGTGGCGCTTGCCTAACGACGGCGCGGGCCCCATGGGTTGCCGGTCAGCGGGCGCTCTTCGTCGTGCGCTTGCGGGGAGGGGTCAGGAGGTCGGCTATCGCCGCGATCGCGGACGGCACGAGCCGATAGTAGGTCCAGACGCCGCGCTTCTCGCGCTCGATCAGGCCGGCCTCGGTGAGGATCCGAAGGTGGTGGCTCACCGTGGGTTGGGACAGGTTGAGCGGCGCGATCAGGTCGCTGGCGGACGCTTCGCCCTGCGGGGCGGACTGGATCAGGCTGAGGAGCTGGAGCCGGGCCGGGTCGGCGAATGCCTTCAGCACGCCGGCGAGCTCGTCGGCATCGGCACGTTTGATCGGTTCGCCGGCCAGTGGAGAGACAGCAGGCATAGCGGTGCTCGGAATTCCCACGCCGTACATCGTTGCACAGCCGCAATCGGCAGGACGGCGCAACCGGATCAGCTACCCGTCAGGCGGTGATGGCGCCGGGTTCGTCGATGAGTTTGTCCGCGAGCGCGAGGAGCCCGGCGCTGTTGGCTGCCTTGACCAGCACGACGTCGCCTGGCCGTAGCCCATCGCGCAGCAGCTCCCACGCCTGCGCTGCGTCCGCCGCCCGATCCGCCGTCGTGCCGGTGCCGGCGGCACCGGCGGCGTACTGCTCGGCGTCGGCTCCACCGATGGCCACCAGCCATCGGGCGCCGATCTCGGCTACCTGCTGTCCGACCTCGCGGTGTAGCTGTGCGGCGTGCTCGCCCAACTCGGCCATCTCACCCAACACCGCGACCGCCCGCCGGCCGTTTCCGCTCATCGCGTGCAACGCGCGGATCGCGGCGCGCATGGCACCGGGCGCGGCGTTGTAGGCGTCGTTGACGACCGTCACCCCGTCCGCGCGAGTGATGACCTGCATCCGGCCCGGTGACATCACCTCAGCGCGCGACACCGCCTCGGCCACGGCCTCGATCGGGTGGCCCAGCCCGAGGGCGACGGCTGCGGCAGCGAGGGCGTTGGACGCCTGGTGCAGCCCGTGCAGGCGCAACCGCACTTCGGCCGTCTGGCCGTCGTGCGCGAGATGGAAGCCGGCGCGGCCCAACTCGTCCATGCTCACGTCCTCGGCCCGCACATCAGCCGGGTTCTCAATGCCGTAAGTGAGCACGCGAGCGTTTGTGCGCCGTGCCATGGCGGCCACGAGCGCGTCGCCGCCGTTGAGCACGGCCAACCCGCCGTCGCCCGCGGCGGGCAGTGCTTCGACGATCTCACCCTTGGCGAGGGCGATGTTCTGCACTGACCCGAACTCGCCCAGGTGCGCGCGTCCGACCCGGGTGACGACGCCGACGCCCGGTGGAGCGATGCGGGTCAGGCGGGCGATGTGTCCGACGCCCCGCGCGCCCATCTCCAACACCAGATAGCCGGTGGCGGCGGTGGCGAGACTCACCGCATACGGCAACCCCAACTCGTTGTTGTTGTTGGTGCGGTTAGCGACGGTCATGCCGAAGGCAGACAGCACCTGCGCGAGGATGTCCTTGGTCGATGTCTTGCCCACCGAGCCGGTCACGCCGATCACCGTGGTCTGCGGCAACCGGCCCACGATCGCGCGAGCGAGGCGTCCGTACGCGGCGGGTACGTCCTCGACGATGACCGCAGGCAGCCCGACCGGCCTTGAGGCGAGTACCGCCGCAGCGCCGGCCTCGATTGCCTGGGCGGCGTAGTCGTGCCCGTCGACGTGCTCCCCGGGCAGCGCCACGAACATCCCGCCGGGCTCCACGCGACGGCTGTCGAACACCACCGGCGCCGTGACAGTCACCGTGTCGGGGGCGTTGTCGACGGATCCGCCGATCGCGGTCGTGATCTCTTGCAGCGTCATCGCCAGCACGAGATGAACCTACCGCCCGGGGTCGACATAGCCTGTCGCCCCGACGAACTCCAACTCAGTGTCCGGCTGCAGCCGAGCGACACTATGGGGCACAGACCCAACGGGACCCGCTGCCGAATGAGCACGCGACGAAACGGAAGCACGGCCCCCTGCCGGAGATCGTCAAAAGGGGCAAAGCTCTTATAGCTGCTTGCCCTGTCGGCGGTGGGGACAGGCGGGCCTGCTGCGGCGCTAAGGAATCGTCGGGTCCCAGACGACGATCATGGTCGGGATGGGCAGTCCTGCGGTCGCGGTGTGCAGTTGCGGCAGTGGCACCCAGTCCAGGCCGACCATGATCGGGCATTCGCAGGAAATTTTGTCGCTGCCCAAAATCGGCTCACCGTCGGCTACTTGCACGGCGAAGCAGGAGGTGAGTCCGGACGGGTAAGGCACGTCGAGCAGGTACCGGACCGCCAGGGGTCGCAGGCCGACCTCCTCCACAACTTCGCGCCGAACGGCCTCCTCTGCTGTTTCATCGGCGGCGATGCCGCCACCGGGTAGCGTCCAATACTCCTGGCCATCGTGGCGTCCGGACGGGCCTCGCCCACGCTCACGCACCATCAACAGCCGGTCGCCGCGCACGATCACCGCCGCTGCTCGTCGACGTCGCGTCACCTCAGGATCATCTCCGACGCGGCGCTTGAGGCAGACGCCCTGTCGTCGGCCAATGGCCCGGTCCGGGAATGCGGCACCGCGCGCGGTCTTGAGTCCCGAGCGCACGGCGTCCTCCCCGAGCGCAGGGGTCCTTCGTAAGCTGCCTGGTGCGCCGCGTCGAGGTGGGGCTGTATCTCCACCACGTTCATTCCGTCGCCGTCGGTTGCGCGGGGGCGGATTGTGGCGGCTGCGCGGGGTCCGGCCACAGCGCGTCGAGGACGGTCTCGATGCCGACGCCGAGGGCCGATTCGATGTCGTCGAAGTCGAGCGGGCTTTCGATGAGGGCCAAGTGCTCGTGCAGCGAGTCGAACGAGCCGAACAGATGCTGCAGCGGTGGTCGGTGTGCGCTTCGCTCGGTGGCCTGGGTGCGCAGCGAGATCGCGTACGCGACAGCTGCTGGCCATATCTGGTCGAGGAACAGGCCGGGAACGGGTTCGTCGTCGCTCCAACCGGCTTCGCGCCAGTTATCGGCCGCGGTGTCGCGCGCGCGTTGGCGCAGGTCGGGCCAGCGCTCGTCGAGTGCGTCGACGAGGGCACCCAGCCGGGCGCCGGTTCCGAACCTGTGCAGTGGTGCGGGTCGATCGCCGGGTGGCAACCACACCCACAGCTGTTTTGGATGCGACCAGTAATCCGCAGGCGACAGGAACGTGCCGGCGTGCCGCCACTGCTCGTGCAGCCAGTCATCGAAGCCGGGCGGTGCGGCGCATGCCAACAGCGCCACGACGCCGGCCCAGCCGGCCGGCGTCGCGAGATCGGTCGCGGTGAGTTGGTCGATCTGATAAGTCAGGTAGGCCGTGGCGTGGCCGCTGGTGACGAGCACGTCTCCGTCGAACGCACAGACGGGACACAGCAGCAGTTCCTCATCGCCGGCGGCGGCGAGCAGATGCGCCTGGGGATAGGCGTCATCGCAGACGACGCATCGCGCTCGGTTGGTGGCCATCGCCATCGCGTGTGCCCGTGCGTCGGTGATCATCCGGTCCAGTTCGGCAATCACGTCGCGGATGGGACGGTCGCCGCTGATCTGGGAATATGCCTCGTACGTGGTCGGGGTAAGCGGGGCGGCCATGTCCACCATCGGCGGCCGGGACAGGTCGAGCCGGGTCTCATCGTCGGGGTCGCAGGCGTCGCTCCTGGATTCGGCGGCCTGGTCGGCGCGTCCGACGAGTAGCCGAGCCGGGCCCGCGTAGCCACGGTACTCGGTGTTCTCGGCGAAGCTCTCGTGCTCCACCGGCCAGCCCGCAGCCTGCAACGCCCGCATCAGGTCGGTGTGTAGACCGGCGGCGCTAAGCCCACCGGATCGGTTGCGGGCCGTCAGCCGCGCGGCGGCGGCGTGCGACACCCCGGTCGCCTGCGCGTACGCCTTCGCGTCCCTTTTCCGGGCGCTGTCTTTGACCATGGCCGTCAGTCTCCTTCGGGCAGCCCCACACGCTGCGCCGACGCGAAGACGGTCACAGAATCTGTCGCGCGAGCCGGAGGCCCTTGTCCGCGATTGCCGTGACGGTGTGGGCGTCGGTCGGCACGGAGGCAGGCAAGCGCGTGCTGCCCGGACAAAGCGTAGTCGACGCGACGGCAGGCGAGGCGCAACTCGATGACAGGTTCCGGTAGACGCTGGGCCGCCCGGCCGAATTGAGCAGCTCGCAGCGTGCATAAGGGGAAAGGCACATGCTACTGGGCAATCTCATCAGAAAGGGCATGCGACAGCGACCGAGAACCTCGGGTCACTCGACGATGACGCCTGGTTTCCCGGCATAGCCGTGGTGTCCTGACAAGCGACCCTCCGGAAGCTAGACAGTTGTCGGCACCGCCAGCCGCAGCGGCTTAGCCTCCTGCTCTACGCCCAGCTCCGCGATCGAGGGAGAGGCTGCGGTGGCTGTAAGTGGGAATTGGCCCAGTGTGAGAGCGAATCACATGTCGTCTCAGCAGTCAGGCACCGCCGATGGGTAAGGCAAGTTTGACCTCGACGGTCGACCCGGCGGAAGCCGTGAAACGAAGTGTCAGGGTGCGAGCTTGCGCAGGCGGGGTTGGCCGGAACAGCCACTGCGCCTCCCACTCTGCATCAGTCCCGCCCGTCCGTCCGGATGCGTGGTCGTAGGAGGTGCCGACATCGTCGGCGACCGCGACGGCTATACGCATGAACTCTTCGGCCGGCCAGGGCGGCGGCGACCGATGATCGGCCTGCTGCTGCCATGTCTCGTGTCGCATCCGGTGATCACCCAGCATCGCTTGGCGCGCCGGGCCGTGCTCGGCGTCCAGCGTCACCTCGACATGGTTGGCAAGAGTGACCCTGATGAGTTGGGCGCGTACTCCGGCGACCTCGCCCACGATGACTGGGTGTTCTAGCGGCAGCCTGACCCGCGGTATTTGGCGCACGGTAACGAGATAGACGTGGTCGGGATCGTGGTAGTCCACGTGGAACTCGCCGTTGCCGAGTCGCTCGACGCTGCTACCCGCGGACGGGGACCACCTCGGCTGCCGGGATAGCAGCGCATTGATCACGTCCTCGATGCCGGTCACTTCGTCACTCTAAGCCGAGGCCGCTGCGGGCTGTGGGAGATCAAGGGCCTCGTGTTGCGTTACTGAACTCGCTCACCAGGACAAATTCAAGCGTCCAAGGTGGACTTCAATCGGTCTTGTGACGGGATCTCGGAACTGTGCGGGCTTATACCTCTGGGTGCGGTGAGTCGGGGTCCTTGTCGCGCGCGGCTTCCTCCAGGCGCATGAACTCGTCGATGACCCGGGCGAGGCTTTTGCGGGTTCTGGGAAGGAGCTTGTCGAAGGACCTGGCCATGACTCGTGCCTCGCGGCTTGTCAGTTCGACGTCGTCGTCGCCGAGGAGGTAGCCGGCCGGGACACTGAAGAACTCGGCGAGGGCAACCAGCGTGGTGGCCTTGGGGTTGATCTTGGGCGAGCGCAGGAGAACGCGGATACCTTCCGGGGTGATCGGGTATCCGCGTTGCTTGAGCTCCCGGGCGACTTCGGTCTCGGTGTAGGGCGGCCGGTCCTCGCCGCGGGCTTCGAAGAGTTCGCGAAGCCGACTTTGGATCAGCCGGGAGGTGGCGTCCTCGGCTTGCTCGGCAGGCGTGTCGCTCACGCAGCCCTCCCAACTCCGGTTGGTTCGCGAGCGAACCACAGTTGACGCGCTCGGTGTTCCGTGTTTAGCTCTCCGTACCGCTTCGGCAACTACGGTTCGGTGCTAATCGAACTGAAGTTGGTTGGAGCGTAGCGGATCGGGGTGGTGTGCGCCATGCGGCCACCCGGATGTGCGGGCGACGGCGTCGGAGGGGACGCGCCGTCGCTGTTGGGGCAGGTCAACTGGTCGACACGGGTCGCGCCAGCACCGACAGGCGGAGCCGCGATGACTCCGGTCGTGCGGGCCGACGCGCCTGAGTAGGCGCAGACGGTCGAGCAGGAGCTGCCTCACCAGCTCATCACCTCATCGGGCCCCCCGTGCCGGTGAGGTGATGGGCCGGGGGAGCCGGCGGGCGGGGAGAGGGGCCCTTCCCGCCGGTCCTCCACCCCACGACAGGCCCACCGCTCACACAGCGTCTCGCTGCCACAGGCCCCGCTCGGCGCGGTAACCAGGCAACGGTGGCCCTGATGTGGCGACTAGGAAAAGAGGCAGCGGTGATCAGACAACGACAGGCCCGCACGGCCAACGATCCGCACCTGCTGGTCCGGCGACGCTCCGCCGGGCGAGGTGTCACCAAACGACGGACCAGTTCAACCACCGCGTTCGAGGCGCCGTTGACCGCTATCAGCGCCGGCCTCGCCCAGCTGCGCGTCGACATCGACGCTCTCGTCGACACCGCGGAACGCCGGCCCACCGCGTCGCGCCGGGCAGCGCTGGTCGACGTCCATCACCAACTTCGCCTGCTCGGTCAGCGGGTCAACGCCGCACTCGGTGCCCCGCCCATTTCAGCGGATGATTCCTCCCCACACGCCTGACCGGCGGCGGTAGCGACAGGACCGCGATCAGTAGCACCGGCATGCCCGCCGGTGGCGGTCCGAGTCACCTGCGGCAACTCACCGCAACGCAGGGCGATAACGAGAAGCTTCGCGTCGCAGCGGGCTCGTAGGACCGCGTCCTGGAGCGTGCCACGGGCGGTGACACCGCCGACAGACGCCGATCACGCGCGCCCGGACGTAGGGCCAGAGACCGCACACCAGCGACGGTCGACAACATACGGATGAACGGGGTTCACCATGCCCAGTCAACGTTCCCTGCAGTCACGCGGGAGCTCACCCGCGCAGCCCACACCCGCCAAGCGCAGTCGCGAAAGACGGCGACGCGATCGGCAGACCGTGCGCCGTGCGCGCCAGCGCAGGTGGTCACGATGAGCGCCACCACCTCACGCCGGGTAACAGGTGTGCACCGGCACATGACCAACCGGCGCGCGGCGTCCCGCCCGGAGTCCGACCCGGTGGCACAACTGTGCCGCACCGCCAACACCGTCCGCGCGCTCCTTGAGCGCACGGTGCTGCGGGAGGCGGACCTGACGTGGACCACCTACGACGTGCTGGTCCTTGTCTGTGCTTGTGACGTGCTGGAGCCGGCGGCTATCGCGGCGGAGATCGGGATCGCCAGGGCGACCCTCACCAACGCCCTCGGTCTGCTCAGCGACCGTGACCTGATCCGGCGTGAACTGCAGGAGCATGACCTGCGGCGTACCGTCGTGCGTCCCACCCGGGCAGGCCTGGACCTTGCGGGGCAGCTGCGGCGGCGCGTTGACGCCCAGCAGTCGACCCTCTTCGCCGCACCGGGTCTGCCGAGCGAGAACGACTTCGCCCGGGCGTTGAGGCTCCTTGCCCAACGCACCCGCCCTCCCAACGGCGGCCCGCATGCCGGGGGCATCCGATGAGCGGCGGTATCGGTGTGGCGCGGGGCACCGCCCTGTGCGT
The DNA here is from genome assembly GCF_016803395.1 of Micromonospora tarensis. GTDB lineage: Bacteria > Actinomycetota > Actinomycetes > Mycobacteriales > Micromonosporaceae > Micromonospora > Micromonospora tarensis. Next base: position 23,434 of record NZ_JAEVHL010000080.1, read on the forward strand.
CGGGGCCGTCCTCGGCCCCGGAGTCCTCGTCCTGCCAGCGGTCGCGGTGCGCGCCGCCGGCCCGGCGTCCCTGCTGGCCTGGGCGGCGCTGCTCGCCCTGTCCGCGTTGATCGCGACGACGTTCGCGGACCTCGGCGCCCGCTACCCGGACACCGGCGGTGTCGCCGCCTTCACGGGCCGGGCGTTCGGCGACCGGGCCGCCGCGGTCGTTGGCTGCTGGCTGTACACGGCGGTCCCCGTCGGGGTGGTCGCCGGCGCGGTGGCGGGCGCCCACTACACCGCGACCGCCTTGCACACCCCGCCGGCCACAACGGTGGGGATCGCGGCCGGGCTCCTGGCCGTCGTGTTCCTGACCAACATGGTGGGCCTGCATGTGTCCGGGCGCCTGCAGTTAGCGCTCACCGGCGCCCTGGTCGCGCTCCTCGTCACCGTCATCATGGTGGCCGGCCCGCACGTCGACCCGCAGCGGATCGGCCCGTTCGCACCCCACGGCGCGGCCGGGGTCGGCAGTGCCGTCGCCGTGTTGTTCACCGCCATCTGTGGGTGGGAGGCCACCGCCAACCTCAGCGCCGAGTTCACCCACCCGCGGCAGGTGCGCCGCGCTGCCGCGGCGAGCCTCGCCATCATCGTCGTGCTCTACGCGGGCCTGGCCATCTGCACCGTTGGAGTCCTCGGCAACCAGGCCGGTGACACCACGGTGCCGCTGATGCGCCTGCTCGCCATCTCCGGCCAGCCGTGGGCGCCCGGGGCGGTAGCGGGCGCGGCGGTGCTGCTGACCGTCGCGGCCAGCGTCACCTTCGTCGCCGCTGGCGCGAGAGCGGGCGTGTCTCTGGCCCGTCACCGCATCCTCGCCCCGCGGTCTCGCGGTCGCTGACCAGCCGAC
>NZ_JAEVHL010000081.1 GCF_016803395.1 Micromonospora tarensis
GCCACCGCGCGGGACCGGGCCCTGCTGGTCGCCGCGGCGGTCGGCACGACTGTGGTCACCGTGGCGGTGCTCGCCCTGGTGGTGCCCCGAGGCGCCCGCCGACGCTGGCGCCCGGCCGACCAGGTCTGACCGCGGCCGCCCACCGCCCCGGCCCGGGGCCAGCCGTAGCCGGGGCGCTGAGCCGGACACGGTCAGCGCTCCCGGCCCACGACGCTCACTGGAACAGCCCGGTGTTCTTCTTCTCGGTGTCGAGGTAGTCGGTGGCGGAGTCGTGCACCGCCAACCGGATGTCCCGCAGCATCGCCTGGAGGTCGTGCGAGGCGGAGCGCCACCGCGCCTGCCGCTGCTCGTAGGCCTGCCGGGCCTCGCCCGTCCAGCTCGCCACCAGCGGGGCGGCGTCTCGTTCGAGCTGGCCGAGTTGCGAGTCGAGAGTGTTCAACGCCTTTTGGATGTCCGCGCCGGCCTGCTGTAACGCGGCGAAGTTGACGACCAGCACACCATGGTCCATCGGATTCCCCTCCCCAGTGGGATCAGAGCGGCAGTTGGATGCCGCCGCGGTTGGTGCCGGCCACCCGGCTGGCCGCCTCGTCGTCGGACACGTCGTACTGTCGGCCGGCCGTGCGGATCGCACCGGCGGTCTCCCGAAGCGCCCGGTGCAGCGCCGCCTGATCCTGCGACCACTGCTGCTTGACCTGCTCGAACGACCGCCCACCGGCGCCGCGCCAGGCCTGCTGCAACACCTCCAGCTCGGCCAGCAGGCCGGTCAGCATGGACTGCAACGACTGGTCCACCTGCTCGAACTTCGCGGCGGTCTGCTGCATCACCGCGGCTTCTGCCTTGGTTTGGGACACCCGGACGTCACCCCGTCTCTCTGATCGCACCTGGCCGTCGACGCGACCGCTCTGGGGACGCGTCGTCGCTTGGCCCGGTCAACGAGCACTGAGACGCGGGTCAGCGAAGGACTTCGTGGCTGACGGTAGCGACCTCGTAGCGGTTCTGCTACCCCCCGCGCCTCCCCTGTGGACAACCGGGCGGCCATCGGTCGATTACGATGTGCCGCAGCCACGTCGCGACGCGTGACGGGCCGTCGACGGATGGCCGACGCGCTCGACAGGTCCCCACTGGTCGAGGAGGCACGGTGCCGGCGATGACCACCGGAGGGCCGCATCCGGCCCCGGTCCGGTCCGAAGCAGACACCGCCGCCCGGGCGATCGGGCCGACTCGGCCCGCCGGCCACGGCCTGCACTCCGCCGATCAGCGGCCGTTCCGCCGCCGCGCGTTCGCCGACCACCGGGTCTGGCCGGGCCGACCCGCGGGCACCCGGGTGCGAGCCGGCCAGCTGGTCGCCGCGCAGGTCGCGGCGGCGCTGATCCTCGTCGCCCTCGGCCGACAGGCATCCGTCGTGGCAGCGGCCGTCCTGCTGGCCGCGCTGCTGGTAGCGGTCTGCTGGGTTCCGGTCCGGGGCCGGTGGCTCTTCGAATGGTCGGGCACCGCTCTCGCCACCTCACCCGCCGCCGCGCGCTCACCGGGCCGGCCTCGGCGGCCGAACTCCTGGACCTGGTCGCCCCGGGCACCATCGTCCGCTCGACGGAGTTGCCCGGCGGGCCGGCGGCCGTGCTGGAGGACACCGCCGGCCTGGTGGCGCTGCTGGAGCTGGGCGACCCCGGCGACCTGCTCGGCGACGTGTCCCGGGCGCTGCCCGCCCCGGCCGCCCTGCTGCCGACGGCCGGGCCGGACCTGCCCCCGCTGCTGGTCCAACTGCTGCTCGCCGGGGCACCGGCTCCGGTGCCCGGTGCGGGCGGCGCGGTCGGCACGTCGTACCGGCAACTGGCCGACGGGCGGCTCGCCGGCCGGGAACGGGCGGTGGTGGCGGTCCGGGTGCTGCGGGTGGACGGTTGGTCCGAGGAGGACCTGCGCCGGGTGCTCGCCGGCACGGTACGCCGGATCGTCCGTCGACTCGGTCCGCTGGCCGCGCGACCGCTCGGCGTGCCCGCGGCGCTGCGCGTCCTGGCCGAGCTGGCCCTGCACGAGGGCGAGCCGGTCCGTGAGTCCTGGTCGACGATCCGCTCCGGTGCGCTGGTCCAGGCCACCTTCCGGCTGATCCAGTGGCCGGATCCGGGCGGCACGGGGGGCCGCCGACTGGTGCCCCGGCTGCTCGCGTTGCCGGCGACCACGACCACGGTGTCGATCTCGTCGGGTCCGTCGCCGGCCACCGGCGCGGCCGAGGTGCCGACCGAGTTGACCGTACGCCTGGCGACCGGGTCGGCTACCGAGTTGGCGGCGGCCACCGAGGCGCTGATCCGCCTGGTGACCGACCTGGGCGGCAGGCTGCGGCGGCTCGACGGCACCCACCTGAGCGGGTTGGCCGCCACGCTGCCGCTGGCGTTGACCGCACCCGCGGCGCAGCCCCGCCCGACGATGGACGACTGGGAGCTGTCGTTCGGCGCGGCCGGGATGATGGTCGGCACCAACCGGCACGGCGGGGCCGTCACCGTGCGCCTGTTCCGTCCGGAGAGCACCCGGGTGGTGCTGGTCGGTGGGGTGCGCGCGGCCCAGCTGGTGGCCCTGCGCGCCCTGGCTCTCGGCGCGCTGGTGGTGGTGCAGACCGCACGGCCGCGGGTCTGGGAGCCGTTCGTGCGCGGGGTCGGCGCGCCGGGCGGGACGATCCCGCTGCTTCCACCCGGCCGGTCGGTCGCCGCCGGGGTGGGCACCGCCCTGCGTCCGTTGCTGCTGGTGGTCGACGCCGGGCCGGTGCCGGCCGACGCCGAACCGGGTCCGCCGTGGCGGGCCACCCTGGTGGTACGGGACGAGCTGACCTCGGCGGACGTGGACGCGTTGAGCCGGGCCGACCTGGCGTTGCTCCAGCCGCTGAACGCCGCCGAGGCCGCCCTGGCCGGCACCGCGCTCGGGTTGGGCGGCTCGGCCGAGTGGTTGACCCGGATCCGGGACGACATGGTGGCGGTGGTCAACCGGCGGGCGTTGCGGTGGGCCCTGCTCTCCCCCACCCCGATCGAGTCGCAACTGGTCGGTCGCCCGGCGCGCGGCTGATCCACTCTGCCGGCCAACTGTCGGGTTACGCCGGTGCCTGGTCCGTGGCACGATCCCCGCCATGGGTTTTCTGAAGGGTCTGCTGATTCGGCTGGCCAGCACAGCTCTGGCTTTCTGGCTGGCCACGCTCCTCATCCCGGGCATCTCGCTGGATTCGAACTCGGCCACCGAGACGGTGACCACGCTGCTGCTGGTGGCGGTGATCTTCGGCGTGGTCAACGCGGTTCTCCAGCCGATCATCAAGACCGTCGGCTGTGGCTTCTACCTGCTGACCCTCGGCCTCATCGCGCTGGTGGTGAACGGGCTGCTGTTCCTGCTCACCAGCTGGATCGCGGACCAGGCCGGGCTGCCGTTCTCGGTGGACGGTTTCTGGCCCGCCGCGGTGCTCGGCGCGCTCTTCGTGAGCATCGTGACCTGGATCCTCGGCGCCGTCCTCGACCGGGACTGACCGACCAGCCGGCACCGGCCCGGGCCCGCCGCGCTCCGACCACGGCGGGCCCCGGGGCGGGCCGGTGACCAGAGTTCGGGAATTGGGCGTCCCCGCTGACCACCCGGACGGTTAGCGTCGCCGGATGTTCTCGCTGACCCACGCCGACGGGCACCTGCTGAGCACCGACCCCGCCCGGATCGACCTGGACCTGGTCCACCACTGGTTGTCCACCGACGCCTACTGGGCGCTCGGCCGGGACCGGGAGACCACCGCACGGGCCTTCGCGGGCTCCCTGCCGTTCGGGGTCTACCGGCCCGAGGACGGCCGTCAGGTGGCGGTGGCCCGGGTGGTCACCGACGGTGCCACCTTCGCCTGGCTCTGCGACGTGTACGTCGACCGTCCCGCCCGGGGCAAGGGGCTGGGCGGTTGGCTGGCCAGCGCGGTCCGCGACCACCTGGCCGAGCGGGGCGTACGCCGGATCCTGCTGACCACGTACGACGCGCACGAGGTGTACGCCCGGGTGGGCTTCACGCCACTGGACGTGCCGCAGCGGTGGATGCAGCTCGACCGGCGGTCGCCGGTGACCCCGATCACCGGAAAGGAACAAAGCAGCGGTATGCCCCTTACGGTGGAGCCGTGACGCCACTCCGCCTGGGATACCTCTACGGCCTCGGCGCGTACCTGCTCTGGGGCGTCTTTCCGCTCTATTTCAAGCTGCTGCGACCGGCCGGCCCGCTGGAGATCCTGGCTCACCGGGTGGTCTGGTCGGTGCTGTTCGTGGCCCTGCTGTTGGGCGCGCTGCGCAACGTCAATTTCCTCCGGGCGCTGCTGCGCCGGCCCTGGGCGGTCGCCGGGATCGTCGCCGCCGCCGCGCTGATCGCTGTCAACTGGGGCACCTACATCTACGGGGTCAGCTCCGACCGGGTGGTGGAGACCGCGCTCGGTTACTTCATCAACCCACTGGTCGTGGTGCTGCTCGGGGTGACTGTGCTGCGGGAGCGGCTGCGCCCGGCCCAGTGGGTGGCGATGGGGATCGGCGCGGCGGCCGTCGCGGTGCTCGCCGTGGACTACGGCCGGCCACCCTGGCTGGCGTTGACCCTGGCGTTCAGCTTCGCCGGCTACGGGCTGGTCAAGAAGCGGCTCGGGCTGCCCGCCGCGGAGGGGCTCTTCGTCGAGTCGGCGGTGCTGGCGCTACCGGCGCTGGGTTACCTCGGCTGGCTGAGCGCACACGACGACCTGACCTTCGGGCACGTCTCGGCCGGACACACCGCCCTGCTGGTGCTGGCCGGCGCGGCCACCGCGATCCCGCTGCTCCTGTTCGCCGGCGCGGCGAACCGGCTGCCGCTGAGCGGCCTCGGCATGATCCAGTATCTGGCGCCGATCCTCCAGCTCGGTTGCGGTGTGCTGATCTTCCACGAGCCGATGCCGCCGGCCCGCCTCGCCGGCTTCGCGCTGGTCTGGCTCGCCCTCGTCGTCTTCACCGCCGACGCCATCCGCACCTCCCGCCAGACCCGCGCCCAGGCCCGAGCCCTGGTCCCCGCCGGCTGAACGGTCATCGGGTCGGCCGGTCAGGGAACGGCGTACGTCAACAGCGGCGTCCCGTCGGCCCGTTGGAGTTCCACCCCGACCAGCTCGGCGTCGGTGAAGCGGGTGACACCGGTGAACCGGAGGTCGTCCCCCGGCGCGGCGAGCCAGGAGCCGATCTGCTCGCTGGTGCCGTTCGGGCCCTTCGCCACCAGCCGGAACGGGTACGCCTTGCCGTAGCTGGTCCGTGCGTCGTACCCGCAGTGCATGGTCACCTCGGTACCCCACTTGCTGCCGGCCAGCCCGATCTCGGCGTGCACCGGCCCGGCGAGGGCCACCGGCCGCATGGCGACCATCGACACCTGTGGGCCGGGGCGGGTGCCCTGCGCCCCTGGGGGCGGTGCGACCGGTCGGGGCAGCACCGCGGCCGTACCGACACCGACGACCAGGGCCAACCCGGCGGCGGCCAGCGTGGTGAGGGCGTACCGTCGCCGGTCGGTGGAGCGTTGCCGACGACGGCGGCGACGGGCCTCGTCGAGCAGCGCGGGCACCCGGGGCGGGGCCGGCGGCGGCAGGATCTGCTCCAATCCCGTCGGGTCGAGGCGACCGAGCAACCCGGGCAGGACGGCGATCTCGGCGACCGCCTCCCGGCACGAGGCGCAGGTGCCGAGGTGCCGCTCGTAGGCTGCCCGTTCGGCCGGGGCCAGGGCACCCAGCACGTACGCGCCGTCGTCGTACGCGAACTCGCACCGGGTCATCCCGTCACCCCCATCTCGGCCAGGACCAACCGTAGAGACCGCAGCGCGTAGTGGGTGCGGGACTTCACGGTCCCGGGCGGCACCCCCAGTCGGGATGCCGCCTCGGCCACCGACCGCCCCTGGTAGAAGCACTCGACGAGCACCTCCCGATGGGTTGGACTGAGCCGGTTCAGCGCCTCGGCGACGGTCCACGCCTCCACCGCGCGTTCGGCCTCGTCGACGACCTCCGGCGGTTCGGGAAAGTCGTCGGTGAACACCTCGCCGACCCGGGTGGACCGCCGCCGCCAGGCGTCGATGGCCAGGTTGCGGGCGGTGGTGAACAGCCAGGAGCGCACCGAGCCGCGACTGGGGTCGAGCGACTCGGGGTGTCGCCAGGCCCGCAGCAGCGTCTCCTGCACCAGGTCCTCGGCGCGCTGCCGGTCCCCGTTCACCAGCCGCAGGGCGTGCGCGTACAGCGCCTCCGCGTGCTCGTCGTGCAGCGCGCGCAGCAGTTGGGCGTCGTGGTCGCTGATGGCGGTCTCCTCACTTCCGGCGCGCGTCCGGCGGTGCGTCCGTTCGGAAATACGTGCGGTCACGCCGAACGGTTCAGCCCGAGGTCAGACCGGTTGCGTGTGGTCGCCGACCACGGAGGTGTTCATGCCCGGTTCACACAGCGGCCGACGAGCGCTCACCGCGTCCTCCTAGCGTCCGGCTGGTACGCGGCCTGTCGTGTCACCGACTTCTCTGGAGGCTTCTCCCATGAGCGACCGTCCCCGGCTGCTCCCCCTGTTGAACGGCACCCGCCATGGCACCCGTGACGCCATGACCTGCCTGTACCGCTGCGGCAACGCCTGTGACCACCCGGTACCGAACACCTCCGACAACGCGTACTTCGGTGATGTCGTGAACGCGGAGGTCTCCCGGCGGGGCGTGGTCCGGGCCGGCGCGGTCGGCGCGCTCGTTCTCGGTTTCGGCGGCGCGGCCGCCGGTGCGCTCGCCGGCGCGGCCCGGCGATCGCCGCCCCGGCCACGCCGGAGGTCCCGGAGGCCTTCGGTTTCGGCCGGCCCAGCACCGGTGTCGGCAACGGCGCGCTGACCTTCAAGCCGATCCCACCGAACAAGCTGGACGCCCTGGTGGTGCCGAACGGCTACGACCACGCCGTGGTGATCAAGTGGGGTGACCCGGTCGTGCCGGGCGCGCCGGCGTTCGACCTGCACCACCAGACCGCCGCCGCGCAGTCCAAGCAGTTCGGTTACAACAACGACTTCGTGGGCGTGCTGCCGCTGGACAAGCAGGGCCGGCGGGCGCTGCTCGTGGTCAACCACGAGTACACCAACGAGGACCTGATGTTCCCGGGCTTCCCCGGCCTGGACGGGCTCTCCGTGGAGCAGCTGCGCACCGCGATGGCCGCGCACGGCATGTCCGTGGTGGAGCTTGAGCGGGTCGCCGGCACCGGGCAGTGGCAGCCGGTCGAGAAGGGCCCCCGGCCGTACAACCGGCGGGTCACCGCCCTCGGCACCAAGTTCGACCTGACCGGCCCGGCCGCCGGTTCGGCCTGGCTGAAGACCGCCGCCGACCCCAGGGGCCGGACGGTCGTCGGCACGCTGAACAACTGCGCCGGCGGCGTGACCCCGTGGGGCACTGTGCTCTCCGGCGAGGAGAACTTCAACCAGTACTTCGTCGGCGCGGACGCCGCCCCGGCCGAGCTGAAGCCGAAGCTGGACCGCTACGGCATCAGCACCGCCAGCCGCTACCCCAGCGGCAGCCGCAAGTGGGAACGCGCCGACGAGCGCTTCGACCTGGCCAAGCACCCCAACGAGGCACACCGGTTCGGCTGGGTCGTCGAGATCGACCCGTTCGACCCGGAGAGCCGCCCGCGCAAGCACACGGCGCTGGGCCGGTTCAAGCACGAGGGCGCCAACGTGATCGTCGCCAGGGACGGCCACGTGGTCGCGTACATGGGCGACGACGAGCGCTTCGACTACCTCTACAAGTTCGTCTCGGACCAGAAGTTCATGAAGGGCAACTCCTGGGCCGCCCGCAAGCACAACCTGACCCTGCTGGAGTCCGGCACGCTCTACGTGGCGAAGCTCGACCAGACCAGCGCCGCCGAGGTCGACGGCTCGGGCAAGCTCCCCACCGACGGCGGGTTCAACGGCCGTGGTCGCTGGATCAAGCTGGTCAGCGGCAACCGGTCGTTCGTCGACGGGATGACCGCCGCGGACGTGCTCACCTTCACCCGGCTCGCCGGTGACAAGGTCGGCGCGACCAAGATGGACCGCCCGGAGGACGTCGAGCCGAGCCTGCTCACCGGCAAGGTGTACGTGGCGCTGACCAACAACACCAACCGTGGCGTCGGCAGCAACCCGAAGGCGGACGAGGCCAACCCGCGTAACGCCAACAAGCACGGGCAGATCCTGGAGCTGGTGGAGGACCGCAACGACAACACCTCGGAGACCTTCGCCTGGTCGCTGCCGATCGTCTGTGGTGACCCGACCGACCCGTCGACCTTCTTCGCCGGGTACGACAAGGCCAAGGTCTCCCCGATCTCCTGCCCGGACAACGTCGCCTTCGACGCCACCGGCAATTTGTGGATCTCCACCGACGGCAACGCGCTGGGCAGCAACGACGGGCTCTTCGCCACCGCCGTCGAAGGTCCGGAGCGGGGTCACCTCAAGCAGTTCCTGACCGTGCCGCTGGGCGCGGAGACCTGTGGCCCGTTCATCACCGGCGACAACCGTTCGGTCTTCGTCGCGGTGCAGCACCCGGGCGAGATCACCGGGGCCTCGGTGGAGAACCCGGCCTCGAACTGGCCGGACGGCGACTACGCCAAGCCGGGTGTGGTGGTCACGTGGCGGCTCGACGGCGGCCCGGTGGGCAGCTGACGGTGCGCCCGCGGCCGGTGGGTCGCTGACGTTGCTCCGGCGGTTCGGCGCTGGACCGCCCCGAGAGGCCCTCTCCCAGCCTGGGAGAGGGCCTCTGGGCGTTGCGGCGGTCAGCTCTCGGCGGCGATGCCGTCGGCGACACTGCGGGCCACGGTGAGCAGCTTGGCGCGCACCACCCGGGCGGAGGTCATCATCTCGCTGGCCGGCAACGCGCAGGCCAGCACGACCCGGCGTTCCATGTCCTTGTCCGGCGCGACGAGCACCGCCGCGCAGGCCACCCCCTGGCGGAACTGCCCCATCTCCAGCTGCATGCCCCGCCGGTCGCCGGCGGCCAGGTCGGCTTCGAACGCCTCGGTGGTGGTCAGGGTGGCGGTGGTGAACGGTCGCATGCCGTACTCGCGCAGATAGCGGTAGCGCTGGTCGGCGGTGAGGGTGGCGAGCAGCGACTTGCCGAGGGCGGTGGCGTGTGCCCCCTCGTCGAAGCCGGGGACCAGGTCCTCCAGGTAGGGCGAGCGGTGCCCCTCGGCGACCGCCGTGAGGGCCACCTGACCGCCGACGAAGCGACCCAGGTAGTGGCTGTAGCCGGTGTCCAGGGCGGCCCGCCGCAGCGTCTCACCGACCGCTGGCGGGCCCCGGAACGCGGTCACCAACTCCCGGTACCGGTCGGCCACCTCCAACCCCACGATGTACGTGCCGTCCTCGCGACGGATCACGTAACCCTCGTAGGCGAGGGTGCGAACCAGGTGGTAGGTGGTGGCCACGGTCAGCTCGCACCGCCGAGCGATCTGCTTGACGGTCAGGCCTTTCGGGGCGCGACCGACCGACTCCAGCACCCGCAACGCTCGGGACACGCTGCGAATCAGGTCCGAAGGTTCTGCCAAGGGGTCGCGCACAACCACCTCCGCCGCCGGGGACTTACACCATATGAAAAACAGGCTCGGTGCGAAATGCCTGTTCGGGTCGAGGATGTCAGATCACCATCCACAGCTTGTGGCCCGCCGGTCACCAGGAGTGCGGTGAACCGGGCTCGCGTAGGTTTGCCGGACGATGACCGACACCTCCATCACCCCCGATCCGACCGTCACCCGACCCCGCCCGGTCCGCGCCAGCGCCGGCGCGGTCGTCACCACAGTGGCGTGCGTACTCCCGGTCTTCCTGCTCGGTGGTCTCGCCGTGCAGATGGGCCGGGACCTCGGCTTCTCGCCGGCCGGTCTGGGCCTGGCCGTCGCCGTCTACTTCGGGGTCAGCGCGCTGGCATCGGTGCCCTCCGGCCGGCTGGTCGAGCGGTACGGCCCGGCCCTGGTCGCCCGCTGCGGCATCGCGCTGGCCGCCGGGTCGATGCTGGCCATCGCCGGGCTCGCCCGGTCGTACCCGGTGCTGGTCGGCCTGCTGGCGCTCAGCGCCGCCGCGAACGCGCTCGGCCAACTGGCCAGCAACACGGCGCTGGCCCAGCACGTGCCGGTCCGACGGCAGGGGCTGTCCTTCGGCGTCAAGCAGGCCGCCATCCCGGTCTCCACCCTGCTCGCCGGGGCGGCGGTGCCGACCATCGCGCTCACCGTCGGCTGGCGCTGGGCGTTCGTGGCCGCCGCCGTGGCCGCGTTGACCACACTGCCCGCCGTACCCCGGCCGTTGCCCGGCCCGGCGCGGCGACCCGGTGACACCCGCGCCGGTCGGGCGACCGCGGCGCTGGTGGTGATCGGCGCGGCGGCGACGTTCGCCGCTGCCGCCGCCAACGCGCTGGGCACCTTCCTGGTCGACTCGGCCGCGGTTCGGGGCCTGTCGCCCGGACTCGCCGGCCTCACCCTGACCATGGGCAGCGCGATCTGCGTGGCGGGCCGGGTCGGTGCCGGCTGGTTGGCCGATCGCCGCGACACCGGTCACGTCGCGGTGATCGCCGCGATGCTGGTGGTCGGCGCGGCCGGGCTGGGCCTGCTCGCGCTGGCCGGGTCGGTGCCGCTTGTGGTCGGCGTGCTGCTCGGCTTCGGCCTGGGCTGGGCCTGGCCGGGTCTGATGACCTTCGCGGTGGTCCGGCTCCACCCGCAGTCACCGGCCGCCGCCACCTCGATCACCCAGACCGGGGTGTACGCGGGCGGCTGTCTCGGCCCGCTGAGCCTCGGCCCGCTCGCCGCGCACCTGGGCTACCCGGCCATGTGGGGCGTCGCCGCCGGGGCGATGCTGCTCGCCGCCGCCCTGATGCTCGTCGGCAGCCGCCTGCTGGCCCGCGTCGCCGCCGCAGCGGCCCGGAGCGTGGATCAGCCGTTGCGGTCGGCCATGTAGTCACAGAGGGACTCGAGCGCGCTGCGCTCCGGCCCGGCCGGAAGCGGGGCGAGCTGCGCGCGGGCCTCCTCGGCGTAACCGCGCACGGTCTCCCGGGCCCGCTTCAGCGCCGGGCTCTCCCGGAGCAGCCCCAACGCCTCGCCGTGCAGCGCGTCGTCGGTGAGCGGACCGGTCGCCAGGATCTCCCGCAGCCGCACCGAGGAGGCGTCGGAGTCGTCCGCCTGGAGGGCGTAGAGCACCGGCAACGTCGGGACGCCCTCGCGCAGGTCCGTGCCGGGGGTCTTGCCCGACTGCACCGACTCGGAGGCGATGTCCAGCAGGTCGTCGGAGAGCTGGAAGGCGACGCCGATCGTCTCGCCGTACCCGGCCAGGGCCTCCACGTGCTCCGGCGCGGCACCGGCGAACAGGCCGCCGAACCGGACCGACGTGGCGATCAGCGAGCCGGTCTTCTCCGCGATCACGTGCAGGTGGTGGCCGACCGGGTCGTCCTCGGCACGCGGCCCCACCGTCTCCGCGATCTGACCGTGCACCAGCCGGGCGAAGGTACGCGCCTGCAACCGGACAGCCTCGGGGCCCAGGTCGGCCGCGATGTCCGCGGCGCGGGCGAAGAGGTAGTCGCCGACCAGGATGGCGACCGAGTTGGTCCAGCGGGAGTTGGCGCTCTGCGCACCCCGGCGGACGGCGGCCTCGTCCATCACGTCGTCGTGGTAGAGGGTGGCCAGGTGGGTGAGCTCCATCACCACGGCGGCCGGGACGACCTTCGGAGCGGTCGGGTCACCGAACTGCGCGCCGAGCGCCACCAGCAGCGGCCGGAGCCGCTTCCCGCCGGCCTCGACGAGATGCCGGGCGGCCTCGTTGACGAACGGGTCGGCACTGGAGACACTGGCCCGCAACTCGACCTCGACCGTGTCCAGCAGACCCAGCACGGACGCCTCGACACGGGGGTCGGCGAAGTTGAGGCCGAGCGCGCCGAACTGACTCGTGCTCGCCCGACCCCGCTGACCGCCGGAGCCGGCGACACCTGAACGCTCGCCCGCCGGATTCACCACGCTATCCACCATGCCACACCCGTTCGACCTGCTCCGGGGCGGGGATACACACCGGGGGCCGGCGCGTGAACACGCGCGACCCCCAGTGATCGAATCCTCGGTCATCTAACGAATTCGGCGGCTCCGGTAGCCAGATCGAGCAGCGGCGCCGGGGCCACGCCCAGCACCAGGGTGGCCAGCACACCGATCATCAGCGCGGCGGAGGTGAGCCCGCCGGGCACGGTGACGGTCGGGGTGGACTCGCCCGGCTCGGAGAGCCACATCATCACCACGACCCGCAGGTACGGGAACGCGAGCACCATGCTGGTCAGCACACCGGCGATCACCAGCCAGGCCTGGCCACCCTCCAGGGCCGGCCCGAAGATGGCGAACTTGCTGGTGAAACCGCTGGTCAGCGGGATGCCGGCGAAGGCGAGCAGAATGAACGTGAACAGCGCGGCGAAGAACGGCGACCGCCGGCCCAGCCCGGCCCACCGGGACAGGTGGGTGGCCTCCCCGTCGGCGTCGCGCACCAGGGTCACCACCGCGAACGCGGCCAGCACCGAGAAGCCGTACGCGACCAGGTAGAACATCGTGCCGGAGAGCCCGTCGCGGCTCGGCGCCAACACGCCGACCAGCAGGTAACCGGCGTTGGCGATCGAGGAGTACGCGAGCAGCCGCTTGATGTCGGTCTGGGTGACCGCGAGCACCGCGCCGACCAGCATGGTCAGCACCGCCACCGCGCCGAGCACCGGGGTGAAGTCCCAGTTGGCGTCGGCGAACGCGACGTGGAAGACGCGCAGCAGCGCACCGAACGCGGCGACCTTGGTGCAGGCGGCCATGAAGCCGGTGACCGGGGTCGGCGCGCCCTGGTAGACGTCCGGGGTCCAGACGTGGAACGGGGCCGCCGCGGCCTTGAAGAGCAGACCGATGGCGAGCAGCGCCATGCCGGCGAAGAGCAGCACCGGGCTGGCCGGCGACTCGCTCACCGCCGCGTGGATGGTGGCGAAGTCGACGCCGGCCGAACGGCCCGGGATGCCGGCGGTGAAGCCGTAGATCAGCGCCACGCCGAACAGGAAGAACGCGGAGGCGTACGCGCCCAGCAGGAAGTACTTCATGGCCGCCTCCTGGCTCAGCAGGCGGCGGCGACGCGCCAGCGCGCAGAGCAGGTAGAGCGGAAGGGAGAAGACCTCAAGCGCGATGAACATGGTCAGCAGGTCGTTCGCCGCCACGAAGATCAGCATGCCGCCGATCGCGAACGTGGTGAGCGGGTAGACCTCGGTGAGCCCGTTGCGCCCCTCGGCCTGCCGCCGATCGTCAGCCGACTCGGCGGTCACCGCGGCCTGGGCGACGAACGCCCCGCCCCGCTCGACAGTGCGGTCACCGATCAGCAGCAGCGCCATCGCGGCCAGCACCAGGATCGCGCCCTGGAGGAAGAGCGTCGGCCCGTCGATCGCGAGGGCCTGGCCGGCGGTGATGATCCGCTCGTCGGCGTTGAGGACCACCATGGTCAGCGCCGCGAGCACCGCGAGCAGGGCCAGGGTCAGCTGGACCAGGTGCCGCCAGCGCCGGGGCACGAGGGCCTCGACCAGCACGCCGAGCAGCGCGGTGCCCAGCATGATCAGGATCGGAGCGATAGCCGCGTAGTCGATCGACGGCAGTTTCAACTCGGTCACTTTGCCGCCTCCTGGACGGTGCCGCCGACCGACGGGGCCGGGTCGGTCTTGCCGATGTCGTCCATGGTCGCCTGGACGGCCGGGTTGATCACGTCAGTGACCGGCTTGGGGAAGAACCCGAGCAGCACGATCAACGCGACCAGCGGGGCCACCACCACCTTCTCGCGCAGGTTGAGGTCCCGACGCATGCCGTCGACCTCGGTCAGCGCCGGGTTGAGCGTGCCCTGGGTGGTGCGCTGCACCATCCACAGCACGTACGCGGCGGCCAGGATGATGCCGAGCGTGGCGATGACCGCGACCGGCTTGTTCACGGTGAAGGTGCCGATCAGCACCAGGAACTCGGAGATGAACGGCGCCGTGCCGGGCAGCGCGAGCGAGGCGAGACCGGCGAAGAAGAGCACCCCGGCGAGCACCGGGACCAGCTTGCCGGCACCACCGAAGTCGCTGATCAGCGCCGAGCCACGCCGGGAGATCAGCATGCCCACCACCAGGAAGAGCAGGCCGGTGGCCAGCCCGTGGTTGAGCATGTAGAGCACCGCGCCGGTGCCGGCCTGGGTGGTGAAGGCGAAGATGCCCACCCCGATGAAGCCGAAGTGCGCGATCGAGGTGTACGACACCAGCCGCTTGAGGTCGTTCTGGCCGACCGCCAGCAGCGCGGCGTAGACGATGCCGATCACACCCAGGGCCAGCGCCCACGGGGCGAACCACTTCGACGCCTCGGGGAACAGCGGCAGGCAGTACCGCAGGATGCCGAAGGTGCCGACCTTGTCCAGCACACCGACGAGCAGCGCCGCCGCACCCGCCGGGGCGGCGCCACCGGCATCGGGCAGCCAGGTGTGGAACGGGAAGAACGGCGCCTTGATGGCGAACGCGAGGAAGAAGCCGAGGAACAGCCACCGCTCGGTGCCGGTGCTGATGTCGACCTGCGACAGCGCCTGCCAGTCGAAGGTCTTGCCGCCGACCACCCAGAGGCCGATCACCGCGGCCAGCATGAACAGACCGCCGACGAGCGAGTAGAGGAAGAACTTCACCGCCGCGTACTGCCGCTGGTGGCCACCGTAGCTGCCGATGAGGAAGTACATCGGCACCAGCATGACCTCGAAGAACACGTAGAACAGGAAGACGTCGGCGGCCGCGAAGACGCCGATCATCGTGCACTCGAGGACCAGCAGCAGGGCGAAGTAGACGGGCACCGACCGCTTCGACGCATCGGCGTCGTGCCAGGACGCCAGGATCACCAGCGGCACCAGCACCGCGATCAGCATCAGCATCACCAGCGCGATGCCGTCGGCGGCGAAGGTGAAGTTGACCCCCCAGTTCGGGATCCACGAGTACGACTCACGGAACTGGAACCGGTCACCACCGGCCTTGAAGCTGACCCACATGACCACCGAGAGCACCAGCACCAGCAGCGACCAGACGAACGCCACCTGCTTGGCCAGCTCCGGCCGGTGGCGCGGCAGGAGGGCCACCACCAGGGCACCCACCAGCGGCGCCACGGTGAGCACCGAGAGGAACGGGAAGTTGGACATTATGCGGCCTTACCTCCGTCGTCACTGCGTGGTCCGCCGGCGGGGGCGGCCGGAAAGAGGTCGATCACACCAACCACCCCGCCTGCACCGCCAGGAACGCCGCCATCACCAGCAGCGCACCGGCCAGGATCGAGGTGGCGTACGAGCGGACGAAGCCGGTCTGCATCCGCCGGAGGCGACCAGAGCCACCGCCGACCGCGGCGGCGAGCCCGTTCACCAGCCCGTCGACGCCCCGGTTGTCGAGGTACACCAGCGCCCGGGTGAGGAAGATGCCCGGCTTCTCGAAGACCGCCTCGTTCACCGCGTCGGCGTACAGGTTGCGCCGGGCGGCGGTGACCAGCACCCCGGCCGGCTGCTCCGCGGTGGCCGTGCCGGCCCGGAACAGGAACCAGGCGAGCCCGGCACCGAGCACGGTGACCAGCAGCGACAGCGTGGTGATCACGGCGTGCGAGAGGACCGCCTCATGCTCGGCGTGCTCGCCGCCCAGCCCGGCGGTCGAGGTCAGCCAGTCCGGGACGGAGGTGGAGAGCAGGAAGCCGGCACCGATCGAGCCGAGCGCCAGGAGGATCAGCGGGATGGTCATCAGCTTCGGCGACTCGTGCGGGTGCTCGATGTCCTCGGTCCACCGCTGCGGGCCGTGGAACGTGAGCACGAACAGCCGCGTCATGTAGAACGCGGTGAGCCCGGCGCCGAGCAGCGCGGCCCCGCCGAAGAGCCAGGCGGTCCAGTCCTCCCGCTCGAACGCGGCCACGATGATCGGCTCCTTGGAGAAGAAGCCGGAGAACGGGAACATGCCGATGATGGCCAGCCAGCCCATCATGAAGGTCAACCAGGTGATCTTCATGTGCTTCGACAGCCCACCGAACCGACGGATGTCGACCTGGTCCTTCATCCCGTGCATCACCGAGCCGGCGCCGAGGAACATGTTGGCCTTGAAGAAGCCGTGCGCCAGCAGGTGCACGATGGCCAGCGCGTACGCCCCACCGCCGAGACCGACGCCGAGGAACATGTAGCCGATCTGGCTCACCGTCGACCAGGCGAGCACCCGCTTGATGTCGTCCTTGGCCGCGCCGATGACGCAGCCCATCAGCAGGGTGAGCGCGCCGACGCTGACCACCACGAGCTGGAGCGTGTGGTTCGCCGAGAAGATCGGGTTGGACCGGGCGATCAGGTAGACGCCGGCGGTGACCATGGTGGCCGCGTGGATCAGCGCGGACACCGGGGTCGGGCCCTCCATCGCGTCCGGCAGCCACGCCTGCAACGGGAACTGACCGGACTTGCCGGCCGCGCCGAGCAGCAGCAACAGGCCGAGGACCAGCACCGTGGTGGCGGTCAGCGCGCCGACGCCGTTGAACACCTCGTCGTACTGGGTGGTGCCCAGGGTGGCGAACATGATGAAGATGCCGATGGCCAGGCCGGCGTCACCGACCCGGTTCATCAGGAAGGCCTTCTTACCGGCGGTGGCCGCGCTCGGCCGCCCGTACCAGAAGGAGATCAGCAGGTACGACGCCAGACCGACGCCCTCCCAGCCGAAGTAGAGCATCACGTAGTTGTTGCCGAGCACCAGCAGCAGCATCGCCGCGACGAACAGGTTGAAGTACGCGAAGAACCGCCGGCGGCCCGCGTCGTGCGCCATGTACTCCACCGCGTACAGGTGGATCAGGAAACCCACCCCGGTGATCAGCAGCACGAAGACCGCGGCCAGCGGGTCGAACAGCAGGCCGAAGTCGACGCGCAGGTCACCGACCGCGATGAAGTCCCAGAGGCTCAGCTCGACCGACTTGTTCTCCAGGCCACGCAGCTGGAAGAAGAAGGCCAGGCCGAGCACGAACGCGGCGCCGATTGCGGCGACGCCCAACCAGTGCCCCCAGCGGTCGGCCCGCCGGCCGAGCAGCAGCAGGATGGCCGCGCTGACCAGCGGGATCGCCACGAGCAGCCAGACGCTGCCGAGCAAGCCCGTGGCACCGGCGTACTGCACAGTCTCTTCCACTTGCGTGCCCCTTAGTACTTGAGCAGGTTGGCGTCGTCGACGCTCGCCGAGCGTCGCGTCCGGAAGATGGACATGATGATCGCGAGCCCGACCACGACCTCGGCCGCCGCCACCACCATCACGAAGAACGCCATGATCTGACCGTTCAGGTCACCGTTGATCCGGCTGAAGGTGACAAGCGTCAGGTTGGCCGCGTTGAGCATCAGCTCCACGCACATGAACAGCACGATCGCGTTGCGCCGGACGAGCACCCCGGCGGCGCCGATGGTGAACAGCACCGCGGCGAGCACCAGGTAGTAGTCAGGTGTCATGGCTGAGCTGTCCTTTCGTTCGCGACTGCGGGGCTCCGCTTCGCTGCACTCCTCGCGCTCACCGTTGGTCCGTCCCCTTCAGGGTGGTCTCCTGCGCGGTCAGCTCCCGCACCGGCAGGATGGCCGGCGTGCTCTGCTCGGTGAGCCGGCCGTCCGGCAGTCGCGCCGGGGTGGCCACCGAGGAGGAGGTCGCCCAGACACCGGGGCCCGGCTTGGGGCCGGGGTAGTTGCCCGGCGCGAAGCGGGCCCGCATTGTCGACACCTGGTCGACCTTGTCGCGCTTACGCCGCTCGATGTGCGCGAGCACCATGGCACCGACCGCCGCGGTGATCAGCAGCGCCGAGGTCAGCTCGAACGCGAAGACGTACTTGGTGAAGAGCAGGCGGGCGATGCCCTGCACGTTGCCCTCCGCGTTGGCCTGCTCCAGGCCGACCGCGGTGGTGCCCTCGACGGCCCGGTAGAGCGCGCCGCCGACCAGGCCGGCGAAGCCCAGACCCAGCACGATCGCGGCGACCCGCTGGCCGCGCAGCGTCTCGATCAGCGAGTCGGTGGAGTCCCGGCCGACAAGCATCAGCACGAAGAGGAAGAGCATCATGATCGCGCCGGTGTAGACGATGATCTGCACCATGCCGATGAACGGCCCGGCCTGGAGCACGTAGAACACGCCCAGGCAGAGCATGGTGAGCACCAGCCAGAGCGCGGAGTGCACCGCGTTGCGCGCGGCCACCATGCCGATGGCGCCGATGAGCGCGAGCGGCCCGAGGATCCAGAAGGTGACCTCCTCGCCGCCGGACACCGCACCCGCCGCGGCCAGCACCGTAGACGTGGTCATGCTTCCTCTCCCTTGCCGGCCGCGACGCGCTGGGCGGCCTGCTCGGCGCCCGGGAACGTCACCCCGGGGTGCTCCTCGACCTGGTAGCGGCCGGGGCCCATCGGGGACGTCTCCGCACCGGCGGAGGTGCCCGGGTTGTCCAGCGCGCCGACGTAGTAGTCCTTCTCGCTGTCGCCCAGCAGCATCGGGTGCGGTGGCTGATCCATGCCCTCGAGCAGCGGCGCGAGCAACTGCTCCTTGGTGAAGATCAGGTCCTGCCGGTTGTCCCGGGCCAACTCGTACTCGTTGCTCATGGTGAGCGACCGGGTCGGGCAGGCCTCGATGCAGAGCCCGCAGAAGATGCACCGGGCGTAGTTGATCTGGTAGATGCTGGCGTACCGCTCGCCCGGCGAGAAGCGCTGCTCGTCGGTGTTGTCGCCACCCTCGACGTAGATCGCGTCCGCCGGGCAGGCCCAGGCGCACAGCTCACAGCCGATGCACTTCTCCAGGCCGTCCGGGTGCCGGTTGAGGATGTGCCGCCCGTGGTAGCGCGGCGCCGAAACCGGCGGCTTGAACGGGTAGTCGGTCGTGACGACCTTCCTGAACATGTGCGAGAAGGTGACACCGAATCCCTTGAACGTTCCGGTGATCGCGCCCACGTCACACCTCCCTGGAGTCCGAGCCGGCGACGATGTTGGCCGGCTCCCGCTCGGCGACCACGCGCCTGATGCGCGGGCTCGGTGGTACCTGAAGATCCATCGGTGGCAGCGGGAAGCTCCCGTGCGGCCGGCTGTCGACCTGTTCCTGCGGCGTCGGCTTCGGCTGCGGCCGGCGGTTGGGCCAGAACAGCGTGGCGAGCAGCAGGATGCCAGCTGGAATGCCGACCGCGATCACCTTGCCGCGGGTGTCCCAGTCCTCGATGGAGCGCAGGCCCGACAGGACCAGGATCCAGACCAGGTTGATCGGCAGCAGCACCTTCCAACCGAGGCGCATGAACTGGTCGTAGCGCAGCCGGGGCAGCGTGCCGCGCAGCCACACGAAGACGAAGACCAGCGTGATCACCTTGCCGAAGAACCAGAGCATCGGCCACCAACCGGAGTTGGCGCCCTCCCACAACGTGATCGGCCAGGGCGCCCGCCAACCGCCGAGGAACAGCGTGGTGGTGACCGCGGACATGGTCACCATCGCGACGTACTCGCTGAGCATGAAGAGCGCGAACTTCAGCGAGCTGTACTCGGTCATGAAGCCGGCGACCAGCTCGGACTCGGCCTCGGGCAGGTCGAACGGCGCCCGGTTGGTCTCACCCACAGTGGCGATGAAGAAGATGATGAAGCTCGGCAGCAGCAGGATGGCGTACCAGCCCGGCGCCGGGATGGGCTGGCCGAAGATGGTCAGCTGGGTGCCGTCGCCCTGCGCGGCGACGATCCCGCTGGTGCTCATCGTGCCGGCGGTCATGAAGACCGCCACGATGCTGAGCCCCATGGTGACCTCGTAGGAGATCATCTGGGCGCTCGACCGCAGACCGCCCAGCAGCGGGTACGTCGAGCCGGAGGCCCAGCCACCGAGCACGCTGCCGTAGACACCCATCGAGGAGCAGGCGAGCAGCAGCAGCACCGCCACCGGCACGTCGGTGACCTGCAACGGCGTGTGGTGGCCGAAGATGCTCACCATCGGACCGAAGGGCACCACCGACAGGGCGGTCACCGCGCAGATCACCGAGATGGTCGGGGCGAAGAAGTAGACGACCTTGTCGGCCGCCTTCGGCAGGATGTCCTCCTTGAAGGCCATCTTCAGGCCGTCGGCGAGGGTCTGCAGCAGGCCGAGCGGACCGACCTGGTTGGGGCCGGGCCGCACCTGCATGTAGCCCACCACGCGGCGCTCGAACCAGACACCGAGCAGGGTGGCCAGCACGGCGAAGGCGAACGCGAAGACGACCTTGATGAGGACCAGCCACCACGGATCCTGGCCGAAGTCGGCAAGCGTCGGATCCTGGGCGAGGATTGACGGACTCACTGGTTACCCCCGGAGTTGAGGAGCGGACCCGGGAGACCGGTCTCGTCGGCCGCCACCCGCCCGGCCGGGATGGCCGTACTCGGTGCGGGGACGGAGATCCGGACGACCGTGCCGGACGCGGCCCCGAGGCTGCGTCGCACTGTCGAGCCGGGTGAGTTGGTCGGCAGCCAGACCACGCCGTCCGGCATCTCGGTCAGCTCCGCCGGCAGGGTCAACGCCCCCCGGTCGGTGCCGACCGTGACCGCGTCGCCGTCGGCGACACCGAGTGCCTCGGCCGTGCCCTTGCCCAGCCGGACCACCGGCGGGCGGGCGGTCCCGGCGAGGTTCTCGTCGCCCTCGGTCAGGGTGCCGAGGTCCACCAGCTGGTGCCAGGTGGCCAGCACGGCCTCACCGGCACCCGGGTGCGGCAGCCGGCCCGGTGCCACCGAGGGGGCCGCCGGCCGAGTGGTCCGGGTGGCCGGCAACGAGCCCAGCTCACGACGCACGCTCGGCACGTCGGCCGTGCCGAGCGTCACGTCGAGCAGGGCGGCGAGCGCGTCGAGCACCCGACCGTCGGTCATCGCCGCGGTGTTCAACACCGGCTCGAACGGGCGCAGCCGGCCCTCCCAGTCCAGGAAGCTGCCGGCCTTCTCGACCACCGGGGCGACCGGCAGCACCACGTTCGCCCGCCGGGTCACCGCGCTGGCCCGCAGCTCCAGGCTGACCAGGAACGGCACCGCGTCCAGGGCGGACTCGGCCAGTCGCGGGTCGGCCAGGTCGGCCGGGTCGACACCGCCGACGACAAGCGCGCCGAGCTGCCCCTTGGCGGCCGCCGCCAGGATGCCGTCGGTGTCCCGCCCGGCCTGGCTCGGGATCACCCCGGCCGGGATGTCCCACGCCTCGCCCAGCTCGGCCCGCGCGGCCGGCTCGGTGACCAGCCGGCCACCGGGGAGCAGGTTGGGCAGGCAGCCCGCGTCGACGGCGCCCCGGTCACCAGCGCGCCGCGGCACCCAGGCCAGCTTCGCGCCGGTACGCCGGGCCACCTCGGCCGCGGCGGAGAGCCCACCCGGCACGGTGGCCAGCCGCTCGCCGACGATCAGGATCGCGCCGGGCGCGCTCAGCGCCTCGGTGACCGTGGCGTGCTCGGCGAGCACGCTGGCCTCCTCGCCCGGCACCACCCGGGCCAGCTTGGCACCGAGCTTCTCCAGGCCACGGGTGGCGAACGGCGCCAGCGCGTACACCGTCAGGGTCTTCTTCAGGTACGCCTTGCGTAGCCGCAGGAAGAGGATCGGGCACTCCTCCTCCGGCTCCAGGCCGACCAGCACCACCGCCGGCGCGTTCTCCACGTCGGTGTAGGTGACGTCGGTGACCCCGGCGACCGAGCTGGCCAGGAAGTCGGCCTCCTCGCGGGAGACCGGCCGGGCCCGGAAGTCGATGTCGTTGGTGTTCAACGCGACCCGGGCGAACTTCGCGTACGCGTAGGCGTCCTCGACGGTCAGCCGGCCGCCGGTGAGCACCGCCGTGCCCTGACCGCTCTCCCGGGCGGCGTGCAGCCCTTCGGCGGCCACGGTGAGCGCCTCGCTCCAGGACGCCTCCCGCAGCTCACCGGTGCGCTCGTCGCGGACCAGCGGGGTGGTCAGCCGGTCGGTGGCGCGGGTGTACTGGAAGCCCCACCGACCCTTGTCGCAGTTCCACTCCTCGTTCACCGCCGGCTCGTCGCCGGCCAGCCGGCGCAGCACCTTGCCGCGCCGCCAGTCGGTGCGCTGCCCGCAGCCGGCCGAGCAGTGCTCGCAGACGCTCGGGCTGGAGACCAGGTCGAACGGGCGGGCCCGGAAGCGGTACTGGGCTCCGGTCAGCGCACCCACCGGGCAGATCTGCACGGTGTTGCCGGAGAAGTAGGAGTTGAACGGGACGTCCCCGGCGTCGCCCTCCTCGCCGTACGCGTCGTCCCGGTAGATGTTGATCTCCTCGGCGGACGACCGGCCCATCAGGTCGATGAACTTGTCGCCGGCGATCTCCTCGGAGAACCGGGTGCACCGCTGGCAGAGCACACAGCGCTCGCGGTCCAGCAGCACCTGGCTGCTGATCGCCATCGGCTTCTCGTACTCCCGCTTGTGCTCGTGGAAGCGCGAGTCGGTGCGGCCAGTGGACATCGCCTGGTTCTGCAGCGGGCACTCACCGCCCTTGTCACACATCGGGCAGTCCAGCGGGTGGTTGAGCAGCAGCAGCTCCATCACCCCCTCCTGCGCCTTCTTGGCCACCGGGGAGGTGAGCTGGGTGCGGACGACCATGCCGTCGGCGACGGTCTGGGTGCAGGAGGCGACCGGCTTGCGCTGCCCCTCCACCTCGACCAGGCACTGCCGGCACGCGCCGGCCGGGGCCAGCAGCGGGTGGTCGCAGAACCGGGGGATCTCGGTGCCCATCTGCTCGGCGACCCGGATCAGCAACGTCCCCTTGGGGGCGGTGACCTCGACGCCGTCGATGGTGAGGGTGACGGTCTCGGTCTGCTTGGCTACGTCGGTCATCAGTGCGCCCCTACCAGGGTCTTCTCCGACAGCTTGGGAGCGGTACGACCCTCGATGTAGTCGAGGTAGTCCTGCTTGAAGTACTGCAGCGACGAGGTCACCGAGCTGGTCGCGCCGTCACCCAGGCCGCAGAACGAACGGCCGAGGATGTTGTCGCAGGTGTCCAGCAGGGTGTCCAGGTCTTCGTGGGTGCCCTGACCGGCGAGAATCCGCCGGTAGACCCGCACCATCCAGTAGTTGCCCTCCCGGCACGGGGTGCACTTGCCGCACGACTCGTGGTGGTAGAACTCCAGCCACCGGTACGTCGCGTAGACCGGGCAGTCCTGGTCGGAGAAGATCTGGGTGGCCGTCGTGCCGAGGATCGAGCCGGCCGCCGCCACCCCCTCGAAGTCCAGTGGCACGTCCAGGTGCTCGGCGGCGAGCAGCGGGGTGGACGAACCGCCCGGGGTCCAGAACCGCAGGTTGTGCCCGGGCTGCATGCCACCGGCCAGCTCCAGCAGCTCGCGCAGCGTGATGCCCATCGAGCACTCGTACTGGCCGGGGTTGGCGACCCGACCGGAGAGCGAGTAGATCATCGGCCCGGAGGACTTCTCCGTGCCCATGGTCTTCCACCAGTCGGCCCCACCGAGCACGATCGGCGGCACGCTGGCGATGGTGCCGACGTTGTTCACCACAGTCGGGCTCGCGTACAGGCCGTGGGTGGCCGGGAACGGCGGGCGCAGCCGGGGCTGACCCCGGAACCCCTCCAGCGAGTCCAGCAGCGCCGTCTCCTCGCCGCAGATGTACGCCCCGGCGCCGGAGTGCACCACCAGCTCCAGGTCGTAGCCACTGCGCAGGATGTTCTGGCCGAGGTAACCCTTGTCGTACGCCTCCTGGACGGCGTTGCGCAGCCGACGCGCGGCGTGCACCGCCTCGCCCCGGATGTAGATGTAGGCGCGGCTGGCCCGGATCGCGTACGACGCGATGATCACGCCCTCGACCAGCGCGTGCGGGTCGTGGGTCATCAGCGGCAGGTCCTTGCAGGTGCCCGGCTCGCCCTCGTCGGCGTTGACCACCAGGTAGTGCGGCTTACCGTCGCCCTGCGGGATGAAGCCCCACTTGAGGCCGGTGGGGAAGCCGGCGCCGCCGCGGCCGCGCAGCCCCGAGTCCTTGATCAGCTGGATCAGGTCGTCCGGGTGGGCCTTGAGCGCCTTGCGCAGGGCGGCGTAGCCGTCCAGCTGCTCGTAGGTGCCGATCCGCCAGGCGTCCGGCGACAGCCAGCGCTTGGTCAGCACCGGCGTCAGCTTGGCCAGCGTCTCCGGGCGGGGAGTGGTCACTTCTGGGCCCCCGTTTCGTTCGCGTCCGCCGATCCGGCGCCGTCGGCGTCCGTCCCAGCCTTCGCTTCGGTGAGGTTGCGCTCCTGCGCCCCGGCCTCGTCGCCGGCGGGCTTGCCGTCGCCGGCCGGCGCGTTGGCCGCCACGCCCGCCGCC
>NZ_JAEVHL010000082.1 GCF_016803395.1 Micromonospora tarensis
CGACGCCACCGGCGGTCTGGGCGACGGCCGACCAGGGCGGCGTCGCAGTCGCCGACGCCGCCGACTACCGGGCCGAGCCGCCCGGCGCCGTCGTCGGCCAGGCCGTCGGCGACGGCACCCCGCGCCGGGCTACGGCATGTCTTTCCGGTACGCGCCGACAACGTGGACTACCACCCGACGCACGGGGCGTATCCGGCGACGGACCTCTTCGCCGACTGCGGCGAGCCGTTCGTGGCGGTGACCGACGGGACGGTGCTGGAGGTGAGCCGGGTCGACCGGTACACCAAGCGGGGGCCGCAGGGCCCGGAGAACGGCGGCCTGTCGGTCTCCCTGCTCGGCGACGACGGGGTGCGCTACTACGGCTCGCACCTGAGCCTGGTGAGCAAGGGTGTCGAGGCCGGGGTGCGGGTCCGCGCCGGGCAGCAGCTCGGCAAGGTCGGGCGCACCGGCAACGCGAACAACGTCTGTCATGTGCACTTCGGCATCTCGCCGCCGTGCGCCGGAAAGGACGGCTGGTGGATTCGACGAGGGGTGCTCTGGCCGGCGCGTTACCTGGATTCCTGGCGGCGCGGCGGCAACCGGGAACCGGCCACCGAGGTCACCGAGTGGCAGCGCAGGCACGGCTGCCCGAAGGCGCCCTGACATGACCAGCCCGAGGGATCCCATCGCCGATCTGCGCCGGATCGCGTTCCTGTTGGAGCGGGCCAACGAGGCCACCTACCGGGTGCGGGCGTTCCGGTCGGCCGCGAAGGCGCTCGCCGGCCTACCAGCGGCCGAGGTGACCGAACGCGCCAGCAACGGCACGCTGACCGAGCTGGCCGGGGTCGGTGACGTCACGGCCCGCTGTGTGGCGGAGTCACTCGCCGGGGAGGAGCCGGTCTACCTGCGCCGACTGGTGGCGACCGAGGGCAGCGACCTGGACGCCGAGGCCACCGCGCTGCGTACCGCCCTACGCGGCGACTGTCACACCCACTCGGACTGGTCCGACGGCGGCTCACCCATCGAGGAGATGGCGTTGGCCGCTGTGGAGTTGGGCCACGAGTACCTGGTGCTCACCGACCACTCGCCCCGGCTGACGGTGGCCCGGGGGCTGACCGCGGACCGACTGCGCCGGCAGCTCGACCACGTGGCCCAGGTGAACGCGGCGCTGCCCGAGGGCTTCCGGATCCTCACCGGCATCGAGGTGGACATCCTCGCCGACGGTTCACTGGACCAGGACGACGAGCTGCTGGCCCGCCTGGACGTGGTGGTCGGGTCGGTGCACAGCGGCCTGAAGGACGAACGGTCGAAGATGACCCGGCGCATGGTGACGGCGGTCGCCAACCCGCACCTGGACATCCTCGGCCACGTCACGGGCCGGATGGTGTCGTCGCGGCCGGCCGGCGTGACCGGGCCGGGCGACAAGGGGCACCGCGCCCGGACCCGCGCGGAGAGCGACTTCGACCCGGACGCCGTCTTCGCCGCCTGCGCCGAGCACGACAAGGCCGTCGAGATCAACTCTCGCCCGGAGCGTCAGGACCCGCCGAAGCGCCTGATCCGCCGCGCGCTGGAGGCCGGCTGCCGGTTCGCCATCAACACCGACGCGCACGCGCCCGGCCAACTCGACTGGCAGCGGTTCGGCTGCGAGCGCGCCGCGCGCTGCGGCGTCCCCACCGACCGGGTGGTCAACACCTGGTCGGCCGAGCGATTGGTCGCCTGGACCCACGACCGCCCCTGACCGCCTCGCCGTCCACGACCAGCCCGGCCCCACACCCGACCTGCGGCCCATAACCGACTCGCGGCCCTTGATCGACTCGCGTTCCTTGAAATCGGGCTGTCCTGGTCGGACAGATACCCCGGTTTCAAGGAAGCCGAGTTGATCAAGGGCCGAGTAGACCTTCGCCGCGGCCGGCCCCCGGCAGGCCAGGCCCACGGCAAGCGGGGCCGGTGACAGGTCGGGACGGGGTGGTTTTCTCAGCGGCGGGCGGGCTCGGCGGCGGGTGCGGCGGGAGCACCGACGCCGACCACCGGGCTGGTCCGGCGGCGGCCGAACATCCCCTGCGATACGGCGACCCCGAGCAGCACGATGAAGGCGCCGACCGGTTGGTGCCAGTTGAGGCGCTCGTCGAGTGCCACCGCCCCGATCAACACCGCGAAGATCGGGATCACGTACGTGACGGTGGACGCGGTGCTCGCGCCGGCCACCCGGATGTTGCGCATATTGATCACGAAGGCGAGCCCGGTGCCGAGCGCGCCCAGGGCCAGCACGCTTGCCACCACTCCTGCCGACAGCTCGGTGGGCAGCGGCGGCAGGCCGGCGACGAACGGGGTCACGATGGCCAGTTGCGCGGCGGCGAGCAGCAGCTGCGCGGCGGAGAGCGACAGACCGGAGTACGAGCTGCCGGCGACGAAGCGCTTCTGGTACGGGATGGCGAGGCCGTAGCAGGCGGCGGCACCGAAGCACATGAGCTGCCCGGTGAAGTGCGCCCCGCCGATGCCCTCCCAGACCCCGAGCACCACCAGCACCCCGAGGAAGCCCAGGCCGAGGCCGACCGCACGGCGCACGGTCAGCCGCTCGGTGCGGAAGACCAGCACCGCCAGCGGCAGCACGATCAGTGGGGTGGTGGCGTTCCAGATGCCGGCCAGCATCGACTCGACCCGCTGTTCGCCGTAGCCGAAGAGGGTGAACGGCACGGCCACACCGAACGCGGCGACCACGGTCAGGTGCGCCCAGACCCGGGGCTCCCGGGGGAGCCTGTCGCGCAGGACGGCGAGCACCACCAGGAGGGTCAGCGCGCCGGCGAGGACCCGATAGAGCGTGAGCTGGACCGGGTGCAGCTCGGCCACCCCGACCTTGATGAAGAGGAAGCTGGAACCCCAGATCGCGGCAAGGGCGAGGAAACCCGGCAACCAGGCACGGACCGGCGATTTGTCAGGAGTGGTATCGGTGGTCACCCCTGACACTCTGCCGCATGGGTACGACAAAGTCGCGCCCCTTTCGGACGTCACACACTGCCGCAAACCGTGGCTTGAACACGCCAAACGCCGTCGACACGGGGGTGGGGTGGTCACGTAGGGTCGCAGCGTGGGACGAATTGATGAACTCGCCAACCGATACGTGGCCGAGTGGGCGCCGCTGAGCCCCACCGGAGCGACCTTCGTCGGCATCGCCGGCCATGACGATCAGCTCGACGACCTCTCCCCCGACGGCTACCAGGCGCGCGCCGACCTCACCCGCCGCACGCTCGCCGAGTTGGAGGTGACCGAACCCGAGACCGAACCGGAGCGGACCGCCAAGGAGGCCATGCAGGAACGGCTCGGCCTGGACCTGGCTCGGTACGACGCCGGCGAGGTGACCAGCGAGGTCAGCGTGATCACCAGCGGGTTGCACGAGATCCGCATGGTGTTCGACCTGATGCCGACCGCGACCAGCGACGACCAGGCCAACATCGCCGCCCGGCTGAACGGCTTCGCGGGCGCGCTGGAGGGTTACAAGACCACGTTGCGCCGGGCACTCGCCGCCGGCGAGGTCAGCTCGAAGGTGCAGCTGGTCGAGGTGGCCAAGCAGTGCGACATCTGGGTCGACCCGGCCGGGGACAACTTCTTCCACGGGCTGGTCGAGCGGCTGGGGGTGGACGGCACAGTGGGCGCGGAGCTGCGTCGGGGTGCGGCCGCGGCCACTGCGGCTACCGCCGAGTTCGGCCAGTTCCTGCGTACCGAGTTGGCCCCGCACGGGCGGGACAAGCAGGCCGCCGGTCGGGAGCGCTACGAGCTCGCCTCGCAGTACTTCCTCGGCGCGAAGGTCGACCTGGACGAGACGTACGCCTGGGGTTTCGCGGAGTTGGCCCGCCTGGAGGCGGAGATGCGGGTGGTGGCCGGGCGGATCGCCGGCTCCGGCGCCAGCGTCGACGAGGCGGTGGCCGCCTTGGACGCCGACCCGGCCCGGACCATCCAGGGCAAGGAGGCGTTCCGGGACTGGATGCAGGCGCTCGCCGACAAGGCGATCACCGAGCTGAACGGCACCCACTTCGACATCCCGGAGCAGGTCCGGCGCATCGAGTGCTGCCTCGCCCCGACCAGCGACGGGGCCATCTACTACACCGGTCCCAGCGAGGACTTCTCCCGTCCGGGCCGGATGTGGTGGGCGGTGCCGCAGGGCATCAGCGACTTCTCCACCTGGCGCGAGGTGACCACGGTCTACCACGAGGGCGTGCCGGGTCACCACCTCCAGGTGGCGCAGACCGCCGTCCGGGCCGACCTGCTCAACCGCTGGCAGCGGCTGCTCTGCTGGGTCTCGGGGCACGGCGAGGGCTGGGCGCTCTACTCGGAGCGGCTGATGGACGAGCTGGGTTACCTGGAGGACCCGGGCGACAAGCTGGGCATGCTCGACGGCCAGGCGATGCGCGCGGCACGGGTGATCGTGGACATCGGCATGCACCTGGAGCTGGAGATCCCGAAGGACAACCCCTTCGGCTTCCACCCGGGCGAGCGGTGGACGCCCGAGCTGGGTTGGGAGTTCATGCGGGCGCACTGCCGGGTGCCGGACGAGAACCTGCGTTTCGAGCTGAACCGCTACCTGGGTTGGCCGGGACAGGCGCCGTCGTACAAGGTGGGTGAGCGGATCTGGCTCCAGGCCCGCGAGGACGCCAAGGCCCGCAAGGGCGCGGACTTCGATCTGCGGGAGTTCCACCGGCAGGCGTTGGACCTGGGCGCGCTGGGTCTCGACCCGCTGCGCCGGGCGCTGGCCCGGCTCTGACCCCGCCACGGCTGCGCGCGCCGGCGGTACGACGAGTCCGCCGCCGCGCGCGGCCGAGGGTGAGCGCGGGCGCGGAGGTGCCCAGCGAGGGTGAGCGCGGACGACGTGCTTCAGCCGAGGGTGAGCGCCAACGCCGGCCGGGCGGTGAGCGTGTCACTGGTGACGTAGGCCAGGTCGATGACCGGGTCGGTGAACGTGATCGGGATGGGCGAGGTGACCGGCAGGCCCTCCGGTAGCGGCAGGTCCGGGGTCAGCGTGATCTTGATGCCGAGCAGTCGGCCGACGAACCGGGTCGCGTAGAACGCCACATCTCCCCGGACGGTCAGCTGGTCGGTGGCGTACCGCTGGTCACGGCCGGCCGGGCCGTCGGCGCGGAGCAGGAAGTCCGCCGTCACCGCCTCGCGCATGCTGAACTTCAGCACCTTGAGGTCGCCCTTGACGGTGTGCAGGTCGGTGATCCCGTCGAACCGCAGCCCGGTCATCCGGACCGACGTCCCGGTGAGCTTGGACGGTGTCTGTGCCACCGTCGGCAGGGTCGGGTCGGCGGCGATGCGCGGCAGGGGTTTACCGGGTTGCACGGTTCCCGGCTTGGCCGGTGCCGTGGCGCCGGGTCTGCCCGGGGTCGGCCGACCCGGAGTCACCGACGGACAGTCGACCGGCCGGGGCGTCGTCGTGCCGGACGGCCGCGCCGTGGGCGTGGCGGTCGGGTTCGCCGGGGGCGTGCCGGTCTCCCCCCGGTGCCCACCGCCGAGCAGGTCGCCGATTCCGTCCAGGATGTCGGTGAGCACGTTGCCGCCGCGCGACGGGCTCGGGGTCGGCGTCGGCGTCGGCGTACCGCGGCCGGGCGACGGGGTGGCGGCCCGGGACGGGCTGGGGCAGACGGTCGTCGGCGGCGCGGCCTGCACGGCTCGGGGTTGACCGGCCAGACCGGTGGCCGCCAGCCCGAGCACCACCACTGCGACGCCGAAGGTACGCGGATCGACGCTACGTCCCGGCCATTCGGGCGGTGGGCTGGCGTCGGTCGAACCGGATTCGGGCGCGGCCGGAACGGGCGTGACGTCTGTCGAACCTGACTCGGGCGTGGCCGGAGCGGGCGTGACGTCGGCCGAACCGGATTCCGCCGGCGCCGGAACAGTGTCGTCGTCCGCCGGATCGGTGCTGGCGGTGGCCGGGTCCACCGATGGCTCGGCCGGTGCGGTCGGCGTCCAGGCGAAGGCGAGTGCGCTGCCGACGATGCCGAGCAGCAGACCGACGAAGAAGCCGCCGAGGTTCAACCCGATCAGCGAGTACACCGCGGTGATGGCGGCGACGACCGAATAGAACAGCCGCTGCGCCGGGGTGAACCAGAGCAGCAGGCCACAGGTCACCAGGATGGCCGGGATCAGCAGCGAGAGCAATCCGGTCGCTCCACTGTGGAAGCTGAGGCCGTTGACTGTCATCCGGGTGGAGCCGAACATCTCGAACCCGGCCAGGGCGACGAGCAGTCCGCCCCAGAACGGTCGGCTGCGCTGCCAGCGGCGGAAGAGCCGCCACGCCTGGGCCGGACGGCCGGGCCGGGCGTGGGACGGGTTCGCGGTTGTCACGTACTCCTCCTGGCCGAGCGGGAACGGGGACGTGCGCTGCGGCCCGCGGTGGTGGGGTCGCGGGCCGCGGCTCACCTCAGAAGCACTCCTTGCCCTTGGCGTCGTCACCCACGTTGACCTTGAGTCGCAGGCCGACCAGGTTGAACGTGGCCGCAGTCGTGTAGCGGGACACCTGTTGCAGGTTGGTGATGGTGACGTGGTCGGAGTTCTGCCCGAACGAACCGGCCTGCGCCGTCGGGTTCAGGTCGGTGGCGTCCCGGCCGATCCTGATGTTGGTGAAGGTCGCGTTGCCGTTCAACGAGTCCATCGCGATCAGCAGATCCTTGGCGCGGGCGGGTTCCTTGCCCTCGCCGGCGTTGATGGTGAGCACCACCGGCAGGCCCGGCAGGTCCGCCCGGACGGACTGGCAGAGGCTGTACAGCTCGGCACTGCTGATCTCGGAGAGCGCGACCGGGTGCACCTGGCCGGACTTCCCGTCCTTGCCCTTCTCCCGGACGATGCCGCCGTACTGCTTGAAGCCGTCGCCCTCCAGGCGGTCCGCGCCGATCTTGAACGTCTGCCCGGAGACCGTGATGTCGGATGCGATCGCGCCGGTGGACATTCCGAAGAGGATGGCACCGGCGGCGGCCGTGGCGGGCACCATCATGGCGGCGAATCGCCGCCAGCGGGTACGACCCTGACTGTCAAACCGATCCTGCACGGGCTCCTCCTCGGGTCGATGCGCGCAAGTGGCCGGCCTGAACGGCGCCCCACCGGGGCTCGCCCACTGTTACCGGCTGGTAACCATCGGCCTTGATGGTGCACCCGTCACGACGCGGCCCACAACCCCCCGACTAACGGGCGGTAACACCCGGCGAACCCAGTGAGTCCAGGCCAGCACGCAGCGTCGAATCCCTCGCCCGCGCAGCTGTCGAAAATGGCGTCAAATCTGGCATTACACCAGCGCCCGTGCAGCACAGAGTGAGCGCCCATTGACCAATTACAATAGGGTAACAACTGTAAAGTGCGCAGGTCATCGCGTACCCATGAGTGAAGGGTGGACCGCAGCTGCGCGGTCCACCCTTCGGTCGTACGTCCGGTTCTGCGCGGGTCAGCGCTGCTCCACCTCGCCGGGTGCCGGGCGCTGGGTCGGCACCGTCGGCTCCTCGGACTTCCAGTTCGTCGACGCCGGCGGAATCTCGTCGGTGAGCGGACCACCCACCGGCTGGGGCCTGGGCTGCTCGGCGGTGTCGGCGTCGCGGACCGGCTCCTGGTCCATTCGGGTCGGGGTCGGGTCGACAGCCGGCGGCTCGGCGCGGTGCCGAGCGGTACCGCCGCCACCAGTCGGCCGGGTCACCAGCCACACACCGACAACGAGGGCGATCAGACCGAGAACACCAGCGGCGATCGGGCCCCAGAAACTGATCAGGCCGATCTTGGAGCGGTTCTCCTTGACCGTCTCGACACTGCGGCTGACCGTGTCGTCGGTGTAGTTGAAGTCCGCGTCCAGGAGGACTGTGGGCGTGCCGGTGTCGGGCCGCAACTCCTTGTGCTGCTGCTCCCGCACGTTGACGTAGGAGCCGGTCACCGGGTCGACCCAGACCGTACGGGTGTTGCTGTAGACGACCTGACCACTGGTGGCACCGGGGGCGAACTTGCCAACCAACGTCTGCAGGCTGCTCTCCGGGGTGGCCAGCACCTCGTTCTCGATCCGCTGCTCGAAGCGGTACGTCTCGACACCCTTGATCTTCTCGGTGCCGACGAACTTCGCCGGGGTCGCCCGCTTCAGGTCACGGTCGAAAATCTGGTAATCCCGCTTCTCGGTGCCGAACGGGAACTTGTAGATCTGGCCCGAGTAGCGCACGTTGCCGACCGGGGTCTGATCCGCGCCGGCCTCGTTGAGCCACTGCTCCTTCCACGGGGCGGCCGCACCGGAGATCCGGTAGAGAGCGAGCTCGGTGCTGTACTGGCTGACCACGTCCTGGTTATCGGTACGCCGAACCGTCTGGTAGACGTCCCAGATCACCGCGTCGCCCTTGAGCTCCTTTGGCAGCCGGTCCTTGGTGTCGTCGGGCTGTGGAATGACCTCGACACTGGACATCAGATCGCCCTGCGGGATCTCGATGCTCACCGAATCGCCGACCCGGGTGATCTTCAGGAACCTGGCGTTCTTCGCCTCGGCGACGGACGTCGTCGGCTCAAGATCGTAGGGGAGCTTGGTCACGGCGGGGGCCACATAGAACGGCAGCCCGGCCGCGAAGACCAGCAATAAGACGCCAAGCCCGAAGAGCGCGGCGCCCACGCGAAGCTTCACTCATCCTCCTGTACCCTGCCGCCCTACGACCTGTTGTCCGGGGCACCCGATCCTTAACATGGCGGGAGGTTACTCCCCGGTCACCTTCAAAGCGACCCCCTGGATGTCCAGATGTCCACAGCCGCCGCGCCAACAGTTTCGGAGCCGTCGGTAACCGACCGACTTCCCGCGCTCGACGCGCTGCGCGCGATCGGTGCCGTGGCCGTCGTCGGCCACCACGTGGGGTTCCAGACCGCCACCACCATGAACACCAGCTGGGGCGGCTGGCTGGCGCGACTCGACGTCGGCGTCGCCATCTTCTTCGTACTCTCCGGATTTCTGCTGTTCCGGCCGTGGGCGCTGAGCGTCGCGACGGGCCGGGCCCGGCCCCGCGCCCGGCGTTATCTCTGGCGGCGGGCGCTGCGAATCCTGCCCGCCTACTGGTTGGCGGTGGTGGTCTGCCTCGTCGTCCTGCCACAGAACCGCCCGGCGTCCGCCGGCGACTGGATCCGCCACCTCACCTTCACCCAGATCTACCAACCGGCCCAGTTGCGCTACGGGCTCAGCCAGACCTGGAGCCTCGCCACCGAGGTCGCGTTCTACCTGGTCCTACCGCTGGTCGCCGTGCTCGCCGTCGGCCGGTCGTGGCGTCCCGTCCGGACCATGGTGATCGTCGGCGGCAGTGTGCTGCTCACCGCCGGGTGGCTCGCCCTGATGGCGATCGGCGGGCTCGACACCGTCCTGCACACCATGTGGCTGCCGTCGTACGCGGCCTGGTTCGGCACCGGCATGGCGCTGGCGGCGGCGCACGTCGCCCTGCGCACCGGCACCGCCCCCGCCGCGCTGGGCGTACTGGACGATCTGGCCTCGGCCCCGGTCGCCTGCTGGGCCGCTGCGGTCGGCCTGATGGCGATCGCGACGACGCCGGTCGCCGGCCCACGCGACCTCGCCGGGCCGACCGCCGCCGAGTTCGGCGTCAAGCTGGCGCTGTACCTCGCGATCGCGACGCTGATCCTGATCCCGGTGGCGTTCGGCGGGCCGAGCCGGCTGAAGGAGATCTTCGGCGGCGGGCCCGCCCGCTGGCTCGGCACCGTCTCCTATGGACTGTTCCTCTGGCACCCGCTGGTCATCGAACTCATCTACCTGCTCGACGACCGGCCGCTGTTCACCGGCGGGCTGCTCAACACCTTCGCCCTCACCATGGCCTTCGGGCTGGTGTACGCCACGGTCAGCTACTACGGCGTCGAGCGGCCCCTGCAACTGCTCGGGTCGCAGCGTCGACGCGACCGGTCGGGCGCGGCCGGGCGTCCGGCCCGCCCGGCACCGACGTCGCCGCACCCGCCAGCACGCCGCCGGCCGTCGCGGCGGGGACGCCGGTGCCCACGGTCGGGGCGTAACGGCCCGCCGATCAGTGCTGGCCCATCAGGGCATTGCCGGCCGGCACACCAGCCCCTAATGTGACGCGGGTCGCTAAATTACTTGAGAGTAGGCTTCGCGTGGAGCGTCGCTTCGGCATGCCCGGACACGTGCTGTTCCTCAACTGGCGAGACACCCGCAACCCCGAGGGTGGCGGTTCCGAGGTGTACGTGGAGCGGATCGCCGCCGAGCTGGTGACGCGTGGTTTCCGCGCCACCCTCT
Source organism: Micromonospora tarensis (assembly GCF_016803395.1). Classification (GTDB taxonomy): domain Bacteria; phylum Actinomycetota; class Actinomycetes; order Mycobacteriales; family Micromonosporaceae; genus Micromonospora; species Micromonospora tarensis. The sequence goes on from NZ_JAEVHL010000082.1 coordinate 10,229, forward strand.
TCTGCGCCGCCCACAGCGAGGCTCCCGCCGACGAGATCAACGAGGCCGGCGTGCGGCTGGTGCGGCGCGGCGGCCGGCACACCGTCTACCTCTGGGCGGCGCTCTGCTACGTCGCCGGCGCGCTGGGCCTGGGCCCGCTGTCGAACCGCCGAGGCGGTCGGCCCGACATCCTGGTCGACGTCTGCAACGGACTGCCGTTCCTCGCCCCGCTGTGGGCCCGACGGCCGGTGGTCAAGCTGATCCACCACGTGCACCGCGAGCAGTGGCCGGTCGTCCTGCCGCAGTGGGCGGCCCGGTTCGGCTGGTGGATCGAGTCGTCGCTCGCGGTACGCCTCTACCGGCGGTGCCGGTACGTCACCGTCTCCGAGGCCACCCGCAGGGAACTGGCCGTCCTCGGCGTCCCGCCGGAGCAGGTAGCGGTGGTGCACAACGGCACCCCGACGCTGCCCCCCACCGACGCCGAGCGGGCCACCTTCCCGCTGCTCGTGACGCTGAACCGGCTGGTGCCGCACAAGCGGGTCGAGGTGGCGCTGCGCGCCGTCGCGGCGCTCGCCGACGAGTTGCCCCAGCTACGCCTGGTCGTCGCCGGGCAGGGTTGGTGGGAGTCGCACCTGCGTCAGCTCGCCGCGGAACTGGGCATCACCGAGCAGGTGGACTTCCGGGGCTTCGTGACGGAGGACGAGAAGGCCGCGCTGCTCGCCTCGGCCTGGGTCGCGCTCACCCCGTCCCTCAAGGAGGGCTGGGGTCTGACGATCGTCGAGGCGGGTTCGGCGGGCACGCCGACGGTGGCGTTCCGGGGCGCGGGCGGAGTCGCCGAAGCCGTCGTCGACGGGCACACCGGCCTGCTGGCCGACGACATCGACGACTACCTCGCAAAGGTGCGCACGCTCCTGCACGACCATGAGCTGCGGCGCGAGATGAGTGCCCGGGCCCGGGAGCACGCGGCGAGCTTCACCTGGCAGGTAGCGGGCGGGCGGTTCGAGGCACTGCTGAAAGGTGCGGAGTCGCCCCGCCCGGTGCGGCAGCGGGGCGAGCCGTCCTACCTGACGCCGTAGACCTCGGGGGCGTACGGGTCCTTCTTGCCGGCCCGCTTGGCCGCCTCCGAAACGGTCTTGGCCTCCTTGGCGGCCTCCTCGTCGGTGGCGGTCGCGGCGGCCGAGATCCCGCCGAGGGCCAGGATCCCCAGCAACGCCGCCACCAGGCCGGACACGACCAGGGTCATAGCTCTACGCATGCCAATCCTCCAATGGCGAGACGTGCGAGCGGACGTTACCACGCGGTAGCTCGGCGGTGTAGCGCCGAAAAGATGGCAGCCACGACCACCAGAAGGGCGGCAGCGAGGGCGGTCACCACCGCCAGACGGGCCCGCCCCGACCCGTCCGGTCCCGGCACGACCTCCGGATTGCGGTAGAGAGTCAGGAACGGTCCGTCGTGCACGCGCACCAGACCGCCGAGGACCTCGGCGTCCACCTCGCCGGGCACCTGGTGCTGCACCACCACCCAGCGCACCCCGGTGGTCCGGACCGGCCGCCCCTCGGCCAGCGCCCGGCGCACCTCGCGGAGGCGCGGATTCTCGCCGGCCACGGCGACGTCGCCGACCCGGAGCGTGTCGTCGGTCAGGACCGTGCCCGGCAGGAGGCGGGGCGCCGGGTCCAGGACGACCCGACCAGGATTCCACGAGTACGCCCGGTAGGCGCTCAGCGGCAACGCGAGCACCTCCCCCGGCTCCTCCTCGACCAACCCGGCCACCACCTGCCAGTCCGCCGGATAACTCACCGGACGAAGCCGGCCGGCACCGCCGAACGCGAGGTCCGGCAGGACGGCCACCGGCAGGAGCAGCAGGCCGACCAGCACCACCCCGGCCACCTCCCGGTCGATCCGGGACACCAGCCGCTCGACCCCCACCGCGGCAGACACCACGAGCAGCAGGGCGTACGGCGCCAGGAACTTCTGGCCGTCGCGGAGCAGCCCCGCACCCGGCAGGTGCACCACCGCCCACCGCAGCAGAGCGTCCCCGCCCGGAAGCACCCCGAACGCGGCGAGCAGACAGCCGATCCCGGCGAGCACCGCCAGGCGCACCGCCGCACCGGGGGCAGTCGACGGCGCAGCAGGCCCACGCCGACACCGGCCAGGATCAGCAGCACCACTGTCGCGAGCGGCACCAGCGGTGCGGCGCGACTGGCCGGCGTCGCCTGGGCGCTCCAGATGCCGCCGGTGCCGGCGAGCGCCACCAGCGGTCCGGCCCAGTTCTCCGAGCGCCGCCGCGAACGCCGCCACCCCCGCCGGGTCCGACGAACCGCCCGCGCCGGTCACCAGGGCCGCGACCACCCACGGGGCGTTGAGCACCCCGACGCCGGCCACCACCAGCGCCGACCGGCGGGGCTGCCGGCGGTCCGGGGACCAGCAGCAGCACCGTGCCCAGCGCGATCAACCCGCCGGTCGGCGTGATCGCGGCCGGAGCGGCGGCGAGCAGCACCCGGGCGACCGCGCCGTCGCGCCCCACCCGCAGGTCCAGCGCCGCCCGCACCAACCAGGGCAGCGCGGCGTACGCGAGCAGCAGCCCCCACTGCCCGATCAGCAGCCGCTCGGCCAGGTACGGCGTCCACGCGTACGCCAGCGCGGCGAACAGCCGAACCGCACGCCGGTCGGTCGGCACCAACCGGCCGGCACCGACAGCGGCGAGGAAGACCGCCCCGACCAGCACCAGCCGTTGCAGCAGCCAGCCCGGGACCAGTTGGGTGACCACTGAGACCAGCGCGTCCATCGGCACCGCCCGGGGCAGACTCTGCGCCGGGGCGACCAGGTCCCAGCTCAGCGGCTGCCGGGGCACGAACACCATGTCGTACAGCAGCGCGTAGCCGGGCGTCGCCAGCGGGGCCAGCACCAAGGCCGTGACGACCGCGGCGACCGCGTACAGCGGCAGGGTGTCCCGCGCCCGGCGGGCCTCGACGTCGGCGGTCCGCTCAACCATTCACGGTGCCGGCACCGCCCGGCCGACGGTGATCAGTTGGGTGCAGACCCCGACCTCCGCCGTCCGCACGGTGACCTCGACGGCGTCCCCGGCGCCTTCCAGCAGGAAGAACACGTCGTTCAGCCCGCGCCGCAGGGTGATCTCCCGGGTGGCGTCGCCGAGCCGGAACAGCGCCGTCGAGTCGCCCGAGCTGAGGTAACCGAAGTGCACGACGTACGGCCACTCCACCAGATACCCGTCCAACGGGATCCGGGTCGGCCGACCGCCCTGCGCCAGGTGCCCGCAGTCGGCCACCGGGCCGGGCACGATCTTCCGCCCCTGCACGACCACCGGACGAATCCGACCGAAGTCGTCGAACGTCGACGGTCGGGCGGCCTCCTCCACGAAGGTCGGTCGGTGCTCGGCCGGCCGGAAGAAGTGCGACTGGAGATTGTCCGGCCAGAAGTAGCCGGCGACGACCCGGTCCGGGACGACGGTGTCCAGGAAGACGGTGCCCGGCGGCGCGGCGGCCAACTCGGCCTGCGTCGTCGCGAGGTACTCCCGCCCGTACTTGGTGCTCCAGTTGTCCCCGAACCGGGCGGTGCTCCACAGAGTGCCCACCCCGACGGTGGCCAGCACGACGATGATCGAGACCAGACCGACCGCGAACGCCCCCGGCTCGCGCAGGACCGTCGGGACCGGCCACGCGGACACCTCGTCCTCGTCGGCGTCCTTGGTGCCGAGCAGCGCCGCACCGACACAGATCGCGGCGACCAGCACCACGTCCGCGACGTACCGGGGAACGACGCCGACCAGTGGGCCGAGCGGCCCGCCGAGCCGGGTGACGGCGAACAGCACCGCGACCATCCCGAGGTAGGAGACGAGCAGCAACCAGGCCCGCCCGGCCGAGGGACGCCGCCGCACGGTGACCACGACGAGGGTCACCAGCAGTGCCCAGGACAACCACTTGGCGATGTCGTACGGGTTCACCAGCGGGGGACCGTCGCCCGCGTAGGTCCAGCGCCACGGACCGCCGAGCAGGCCCGGCGCCATGGTCTCGCCGACCAGGTCACCCAGGAAGGCGAGGACCTGGCCGACCGAGGTCGGCTCCCGCAGTTCGCCGGAGGGAAGGGTCAGGTAGAACGCCAGGTACGCCGCCGAGAGCACGAAGAGCAGCAACCACCCCGGCCAGTACCTGCGGATCGTCGTCACCAGGCTGCGCCAGGCGCCACCCGAGGTGAAGAGAAAGACCGTCAGCAGGAACAGCAGCGGCACGATCAGCAGCGACTTGGTGTCGAAGAGCAGGCCGAAGACCAGCCAGAACGCGACCGCCACGAGGTGCCGCAGGCGGCCGGTCCGCACGTACCGGACCTGGGCCGCCACCGCCAGCACCAGGGCCAGCTGCATCGGCAGCACGAGCAGCCCGACCAGCCACAGCGAGGAGACCTCAAGCGTCAGCGGACTGAACACGAACAGGCACAGCGGGATGAGCAGCCCCCAGCCGGGGCGCAGCAGACTCCGCAGCAGCCGCCAGGTGGCGAAGCCGACCGCCGCCTGGCCGACCGCCAGCAGCAGCACCCACGGCCAGGTCGCGAAGCCCGCCGCCCGCACCATCGCCCACGCCACCAGCAGGCCGCCGGGCATCAGGTGGTTGTTGAAGGTACGCAGGAGATAGTCCGCGTCCAGCCCGGTGCCGAGGACCTGGGCGGCGATCACGAACTCGTCCTGCGAGAACCAGCCACGGGTGGCGAGGCCGGCACGCCAGGCAACGGAGACGACGATGAGGGCCACCGCCACCGCGCGGACCCGGTCGGAACGGACCCAACGGCCGATCGGCCCCGGCCCGTCGCCATCGGCCGCGACGCCTCTCGAATGCGTCTCGGCCTCAGCTTCTGGCATTGACATGGTCGGCAGCCTGCCACACGCTTACACGCCGTGGGGACGGCCGTTCTGCCGATAACGCCACCGCAGCACCCCTCGTCGCCCGTCCGTGCCCGGTCCGGACAACGTCGCGCGACAGTCGTCGCCTGCCGGTGCGCGTCCGGCCGGCGAAGACAGGAGCCAGCATGCGTGCAGAGGTGACCGCTGGGTTCGCCCCGGAGTCCCGCCGTACCCGGCACATCGCCCGGCGGTTCCGGCACCTGACCATCTGTATCGCGCTCACCGCCCTCGCCTTCCAGCAGGCCCCCGGCCAGGTCGTCCCGGACACCAAGGTCGACCTGAACGTCAACCCGGCCGGCTGGTTGCTCCGCTCGCTGCACCTCTGGGACCCCACCGGAACGTTCGGCCAGCTACAGAACCAGGCGTACGGATATCTCTGGCCGATGGGCCCGTTCTTCCTGCTCGGATCGGAGCTCGGCCTCGCGCCGTGGGTGGTCCAGCGGCTCTGGTGGGCCCTGCTCTTCTGCGTCGCCTACCTGGGTGCGGTACGCCTGGCCGGCCGGCTCGGCATCGGCACACCCGCCGGGCGCATGATCGCCGGTGTCGCGTTCGCGCTGTCCCCCCGCATCCTCACCCAGCTCGGCTGGTCCTCGGTGGAGGCCTGGCCCAGTGCGATCGCCCCCTGGGTGCTCATCCCGCTGGTCGGCCTCGCTCGCGGCACCCCGCTGCGGCGCGCGGTGGCCGGGTCGGCCCTCGCCGTCGCCTGCGCCGGCGGGGTCAACGCCACCGCCGTGGCCGCGGTGGTGCCGCTCGCCCTGCTCTGGCTCGCCACCCTCCAGCCGGCACGCCGCCGGGTCACCGCCATCGCCGCCTGGTGTGGCGCGGTGGCCCTGGCCACCGCGTGGTGGTTGGTGCCGCTGCTGGTCCTCGGGCGCTACAGCCCGCCGTTTCTCGACTACATCGAGACCGCCCGGAACACCACGACCGTCACCGACGCGGTGACCACGCTCCGCGGGGCGTCCTACTGGGTCGCCTATTTGGGTTCCCCGTTCGGACCGACGATCCCCTCCGGCGCCCGCCTCGCCAACGAAGCGGTGCTGGTCGCCGCCACCCTGGCGGTCGCCGCTCTCGGCGTGCTCGGGCTGTCCCGACGCGGAATGCCACATCGCCGGTTCCTCGTCACCGGTCTGCTGCTCGGTGTCGCGCTGGTCGGCCTCGGGCACGTCAGCGACCTGCCGAACATCCTGGCCGGGCCGCAGCAGGAGTTCCTCGACGGCGTCGGCGCCCCGCTGCGCAACGTGCACAAGTTCGACGTCCTGCTCCGCCTGCCGCTGGCCCTGGGCATGGCACACCTGGTCGGCCTGGCCGTCCGGGCGGCCCGCAGCGCGTCCGACCGGCACCGGCCGCGAACCGTCGCCCGCGCCTGGCTCACCGCCGGCGCCGCCATGGTCGCCGTCACGGCGGTCGCCTCGCCCGCGCTCGCCGGTGGCCTCGCCACCCCGGGCAGCGTCAAGGAGGTGCCCGGCTACTGGCACGACGCCGCCGACTGGCTCGACGCGAACGCCGGGCGCGGGCGGGTGCTCGTCGTACCCGGGGCGCGCTTCCCGTCGTACGACTGGGGCAGCACCACCGACGAGATCACCCAACCGCTGCTCGACAGCCGGTGGGCGGTGCGCAACGCCATCCCCTTCACCCCGCCGACCACGATCCGGTTGCTGGACGCGATCGAGTCGACGCTCGCCACCGGCTCCGGGTCGACCGGCCTGGCGGACCTGCTCGCCCGGTCCGGGATTAGCCACGTGCTGTTCCGCGCCGACCTCGACCACGGTCGCTCCGACACGGCCCGCCCGGCGGTGGTCCGCCAGGCGCTGGAACGCTCACCCGGGTTGACCCGGGTCACCTCCTTCGGCCCGCTGCGCGGCGGCCCCTCGTCGCCGGACGAGTTCCGCGACCGGGGGCTCGACGTGCCGGTCCGGGCGCTGGAGGTGTACCGGGTCGACCGGCCCGTCGAACCGGTCGTCGCGTACGACCGGAACGACGTGACCACAGTGGTGGGTGGCCCCGAATCGCTGCTCGACCTCGCGGCGGCCGGGCAACTCGGTCCGGCGCCGACGATCCTGTCGGGTGACGCCCCGGCCGCCGACACCGCCGGACCGGTCGCGATGACCGACGGGCTGCGCAGGCGGGACGTGTCGTTCGGTCGACTGCGCGACAACACCTCGCAGACGCTCACCGCCGACGACACCTTCGACGTGGCGGCACCCGCCCACGACTACCTGCCCGAGTGGGGGGCCCAGCGGTCCACCGTCGCCCGGTTCGAGGGCATCAGCGCGATCCGCACGTCGACCGCCCGCTCGCAGGTGGACTCCCCCGGTGGGGCCCGCCCCGAACACCAGCCGTACGCGGCGATGGACGGGGACCCGGCGACCTCCTGGCAGTCCGCGCCGTATTCCGCCAGCGACCGCCAGTGGGTCGAGGTGAGCCTCGCCAACCCCACCCGGGTCACCCGGGTCGAGGTGTGGTTCGACCTGAAGGCCGACGCGCTGCCCACCACGGTGACCGTCAGCGCCGGCTACGAGAGCCGGACCGTCGAGCAGTTCACCGACCACATGGTGTTCGAACTGCCCGGGGTGCACGCCACCCGCGAGGTGGAGGTCTCGATCGGCGGCGCGTACGACCTCCGTCCGCTCGGCAACGGATCAGTCGGCATCGCCGAGATCAAGATCCCCGGCATCCAGACCAGCCGGACCCTTGTCCTGCCCACCGCACCGGCCACCGACCGGCCGGCGACAGTGGTGGTGGCCGCCGCCCCCACCACCCCGGCCTGCTTCTCCGTCGACGGGCACCCGCGCTGCTCCACCGACGCCGCCCGCGGCTCCGAGGACGCGTCCACCATCGACCGCACGGTGACCCTGCCGGCCGCCGGTGCGTACGAGACCAAGCTGTGGGCGCGGCCGACGGCCGGACCGGAGCTGGACAAGGCGCTCGACAAGCTGGTGACCGACGCCCAGCCGCTGCGCCTCAGCGCGCAGGTCGGCGCCTCGTCGACGGCCGTGCCGGACCCGGCCGGTCGGGCCGGTGCGGCGCTCGACGGGGACCCGGCCACCAGCTGGTCACCGGCGGCCGACGACGAGGCACCGATCCTGCGGCTCAAGTGGCTCAAGCCGCAGACCATCACCGGGCTCCGCTTCTCGGTCGACGACGAGACCGCCGCCACCCGGCTCGGCAGCGTGCGCGTGGTCGGTGACGACGGTTTCCGGAGCAGCCTGCTCGGCGACGACGGTCTGCTCCGGCTGGACCCGCCGATGCGCACCGACGAGATCACCATCCAGTTCCTCGACAAGCCGTCCGCCACCAGCACCGACCCGTACCGGCTGCGGTTGCCGGAGCAGCTGCCCGTCGCGGTCGGCGAGGTGACAGTGCTGCCCGGAGCGCCCACCGTCGCTCCGCGCCCCGACACACCCGTGGCCCTGGCCTGCGGATCGGGCCCGACGCTCCAGATCGGCGCGGCCCGGCTGACCACCTCGCTGCGCGGCACCCTCCGCGACCTGCTGGAGCTGCGCGAGATGCCGGTGACGCCCTGCGGCCGGACCACGCCCCGGCAGCTTGACCTCGGCCCGGGCGAGCACCGCCTGGTCACCACACCCAGCCGGTTGGCCGCGCCGACCCGGGTCGCCCTGGTGCCCCGGACGCCGACGACCGCCCCGGTCGCCACCGCCAGCGCCATCGAGGTCGGCTCCTGGGGAACCACCGAGCGACGGGTACGGGTGAGCGGTCACCCCGTCGACCGGGTGCTCGCCGTGCGGGAGAACACGAACACCGGCTGGCAGGCGACCCTCGGCGGGCGGACGCTGAAGCCGCTGGTGGTGGACGGTTGGCAGCAGGGCTGGCTGCTTCCCGCCGGCAGCTCCGGAGAGGTGGTGCTGCGATTCGTCCCGGACACCACGTACCGGGCCGGGCTTCTCCTCGGCGGCGTCCTGCTCGCCGTGGTGGTCCTCCTCGCGGTGCTGCCCGCCCGACAAGCCAGCGGGCGTAGCCCGGTCGCCGTGCCGCCGCGCGGCCGTCGCCGGGTCACCCGGTCCCTGCCGTTGTTGGCCGTCGGCGCCGCCGCGCTGGTGCTGTCGAGCGGCCTCATCGGCGGCCTCGTGGTCGCGGCGGGATTCATGCTGGCGGTACCCGGCCCCCGCCGCCTGCCCTGGCTGGCCGACCCACGCCGGGCCAGGATGATCAGCCGGGCCGTCGAAACGTGGCTTCCGGGTGCGCTCGTCCTGCTCGCCGGGTGGCTCTATTTCGACTCGGCGCACCGCGACACCGACGCCCTGCCACAGCTCACGATCGTCGTCGCCCTGGGGGTTCTCTGGCTCTCCACCGCCGCCCGGCGGCGACCCGTACGTCGGGTCACGCCGGTCGCGGCGGCCGCTGTCGTCCCGGCGACGGTCGCGGATGGGCCGATGCCGGACCCGGCCGGGAAGCCCGAACCGGACCCGGTGGCGTCGGGGCCGACCGATGGGCAGCACCCGACCTTCTCCGAGATCACATGAGCCTCCGGCGACCCGCCCGTCCGGAGGGAACGGTGGGAACCGAGCCCACGGCCGGCCTGGGCGTCGCGGGGGTCAGCGTCACACTGGCCGGCGTCCTGGTCAACGGTCTCGCGTACCTGGTGCCGGTGCTGGCCGCCCGGCGGCTCGACCCGGCCGATCTCAGCGCGCTCGCCGCCGCGCTCGGCCTGGTGGCCATCGTCAGCGTGCCGGGGCTCGGCCTGCAACTGGCCGTCGCCGTGCACCGGGCCCGGCACGGCTCCTCCGACACCCGGCGGCTCACCGCGTTCGCCGCCGCCGCGTGCGCGGGAACCCTTGTGGTGGCGACGCCGCTGCTGGTCGCCGCCCTGGATCTTCCGGTCGAGGTGCCCGCGCTGCTGGCGGTCAGCGCGGCGGCGATCGTGCTCTCCTCCCGATCCCTCGGCGAACTACAGGGCAGCCAGCGTTTCCTGCGGCTCGCCAGCGGAATGGCAGTGCTCGCACTGGCCCGCTACGGCGGTGTGATCGCCGGCCTGCTGCTCGGCGCAGGACTGAGCGGCGCGCTCGCCGCCGGTGCGTTGACCGCCGCGCTCGCCCCGGCGGTGCTGGCCCGACTGGCCCGCGCGCCCGGACCACCGTCCGTCGCGCCACCGCTGACCGTCGCCCGGGTCGCCGCCGGCTGCGGTGCGACACTGGCGATGCTCGTCGTCTCCTACGCCGACCTGCTCCTGGCCCGGCAACTGCTGCCTCCGTCGGGCTCCGGGGCGTACTCGGTCGGCACCGTGCTGAGCAAGGGCGCGCTCTGGGCCCCGCAGGTCGCCGCGGTCCTCGCCCTCCCCCGCCTCGCCCGCGGCGACCGTCGCAGCCGCACGGTGGCCCTCCTGGTGACCGGCGCGTGTGGCCTGGTGCTGGTGCTCATCTCGACGCTCGCCGGCGGGCTGGCCTTCCGCCTCGCCGGCGGACCCGACTACGCCCACCTCGGTCGGTACGCGCCACTCTTCGCGGCCGTCGGTGCGCTCTACGCGGTGACGTTCGTGCTGCTCAACGACCGCCTCGCCGCTGGCGTGCGGTGGCCGGCGGCACCGCTGTGGGTGGGCACCGCCGGCCTGGTGACCGTCGCGGCGACCCTCCGACCCCGCACCGTTCCCGGGCTTCTCCTCGCGGCCCTGGGCACGGCCGTCGTCACCACGCTGGCCATGGCGCTGACCGCCCGACGACTCACCCCTCGGCGAGCCAGTCCTCCAGAAGACGGTGGTCGATCGCGTCCACCCGACCCAGCGTCCGGCCGGACGCGACCCGGTCCCGCAGCTCCGCCCGGGTGAACCAACGCGCCTCCAACAACTCCTCGCCGTCGACGCGTACCTCGTCGGAGGTGGCGGTGGCCCGGAAGCCGACCATCAGGCCGGCGGGGAACGGCCAGGCCTGCGATCCCTGGTAGGTCACGTCGGTGACGGTCACGCCCGCCTCCTCGGTCATCTCCCGACGGACCGCGTCCTCCAGGCTCTCGCCGACCTCGACGAAGCCGGCCAGCGTCGAGTACGCGTCCTCGGCCGCGCCCGCGTGGCGAGCCAGCAGGCAGCGCCCTGGCGCACCGGGCGCCTCGACCAACACGATGATCGCGGGTTCGATCCGGGGAAACAGCGGGCGTCCGCACTCCCCGCCGGTGCAGGTCCGCACGTGCCCGCCGCCGCCGGCCACCGCCGGCGCGCCGCACGCCCCGCAGAACCGCTGCTGCCGGTGCCAGTGCAGCAAACCCCTGGCGTACGCCTGCACGGCCGCGTCGCCCGGTTCGAGCCGACCGACCAGCGCCCGCACGTCGACGGAGCGCGCCGCACCGGCCATCTCGGCGGCGGACCGCTCGGGAAGTGCGGACAGGTCCGCCGCGAACACGCCGACGTCCCCGTCCATCCCGAGGAAGACGGTGTCACTGGCGGCGGACCGGACGAGGGACGCGCGCTCCGCGCCGAGCCGAACCGGCCCGTGGCCGTCGACCAGGCAGCGGTCCCGCCACATCGGCAGCACCACGGTGCTCGACCTGGTCAGCAGCTCGGTCAGCCGGGTTTCGTCGGTACGCAGCGGACCCGCCCGGTCCAGCCATCCGCCGCCGTACGCCAACACCCGCTCCGCAGTGTCCACCCGGCCACCGTGCCACGTCGGTGCTCGGCCGCCGGCAGCGCCCCCGGCCCGGGGGCGACACGCCAGTCGACACGCGGTAGCAGCGCCTGCTGGGCGCAGCCCACGAGGAGGGCCGGGCATTCGTTACCGTAGGTGCCTCCGGGAGGGAGGAACCTCCCGCGGCACCCTGGCGATCGAGGTTGCAGTGACGCTGTACGGCGAAAAGAGTTCACAGGCCGACGACCGGCCCACCGTGCAGGTCACCGCGGTCACCTGGCCGGATGACGGCGCGGCGCCGGAGACGGTGCCCACGCCGGGCGAGCCGGACGGCGGCCCACGCCGGCAGCGTCGGGTCCGGATGCTGCTCGCTGCCGGCGTCACCGGTGGCGTGCTCGCCGCCGTGGCGGGTGCCGGCGCCTGGGCGTACGCCGGAGATGTTCCCCGTGGCACCAGCGTGCTCGGCACCGAACTGGGTGGCCGGAGCCGCGCGGACGCCGACCGCGAGTTGCGGGTGGAGTTGGACAAGCGGGCGGCGGAACTCGCCACCCCGTTGAAGGTAACCGTCGACGGGCGGACCGCCGAGATCAACCCGGCCGACGTGGGGCTGGCCGTCGACGTGCCGGCGACCGTCGCGGCAGCGGCGGCGGCCTCCGCGCACCCGGTCAGCCGGCTGGTGGGCTCCCGCACTGTCGACCCGGTGGTGACCGTCGACGTGGGCCGGTTGGACGACGCGCTACGCAAGGTGCTCGGCGACCGGGCCCAGGGGATGACCATGCCGGCGATCACCTATCAGGGCAGCACGCCGAAGGTCGTACCGCCCAAGCCGGGGCTGACCCTGGACCCGCAGCGCTCCGCCGAGGTCGTCCGCGCCGGCTGGCTGGCCAACACCCCGATCACCGTGCCGCTGGTGGAGAAGCACCCGGCGACCACGACGGAGGAGTTGGACCGGCTGGTCACCGAGCTGGCCAAGCCGGCGGTCGCCGCACCGGTGACAGTGCGTACCGGCAGGGGCTCGATGCGGATCCCGCCGGCGGCCATCGCGAAGAGCCTGCGGTTCACCGCCGACAAGACCGGCAAGCTGACCCCGTCGGTGGACGTCAAGCGGCTACGGGCGCACTCGGTGACGACCTGGCCGCCGTCGAGGTGCCGCCGAAGGACGCCACGATGACCATCTCCGGCGGTCGACCCACCGTCGCTGAGGGGCGCGCCGGGCAGCAACTGGACACGGCGGCCCTGAGCCGGGACCTGCTGGCGGTCCTACCGAAGTCGGACGGCCGCGAGGTGACCGGCGAGCTGAAGGCCACGCCGCCGGCACTGACCGGGCAGAAGCTCGCCGGCCTGGGCATCAAGGAGCGGGTGTCCACCTTCACCACCCGATTCACCGGCGGCATGGCCTCGTCACGGAGTCAGAACATCGCGACCATCGCGAGAAAGGTGGACGGCACTGTCGTCCTGCCCGGAAAGACGTTCTCGCTGAACGGTCACACCGGCGAGCGCGGCTACGCCCAGGGCTACCGGGACGCGCCGGTGATCCTCGACGGCAAGCTGGTGCCGGGCGTCGGCGGGGGCACCTCACAGTTCACCACCACGCTGTTCAACGCGACCTACTACGCCGGCCTGGAGGACGTCGAGCACAAGCCGCACTCGTACTGGTTCGACCGGTACCCGGCGGTCATCGAGTCGACAATCTTCTGGCCGGACCTGGACTTCAAGTTCCGCAACAACACCGAGTACGGCGTCCTCATCGGCACCTCGTACACGTCCAGCACGATCACCGTGTCGATCTGGAGCACCAAGATCTACGACAGCGTGAAGACGGAGTACGGCCCGCGCCGCAACATCACCACGCCGAAGCAGATCCACCTGGCGCCCGGCCCGTCGTGCATCTCCACGAACGGCATCAACGGCTTCACCCAGGACGCCTTCCGGGTCATCAAGAAGGGCGGCGTGGTGGTCAAGCGGGAGAAGTTCACCTGGCGCTACGACGCTGAGCCCCGCTACGTCTGCGGGCCCGCGTGACGGCCAACCTGCTCTGAGGTCAGCTCGGCCGCCTCACCGTCCTGCCCGTTGCGCCGGCCACCCTGCGGCGGCAGCGGCACCATGCGTGTTTCCTGGACCCGGATCTCGGCCCGGTACCGGTGCGCCGCGGGATGCCATATCTCCTCGAACGGGCCCATCACCTCACCGCCGACGCCGCGGCGACGAACCCGGGCACCGAGCCACCAGAGGCTTGCCAGGATCGTTGCCAGGCAGCTCGCGAACGTCAGCAGGATCAGGACGTCACCCATCGGCCGAGCCTAGCCCCGGCGCCGCGGCCGTCCTCTTGATCGTCTCGGTTTTCCTGATGTCGGGCCATCACCAGGCCGCGGATACCCCGGTTTCCGTGAACCCGAGTCGATCACCCCGGCCCGCCGCCCGGATGAGGCATTGGGGAAGGCGGGG
>NZ_JAEVHL010000083.1 GCF_016803395.1 Micromonospora tarensis
AGACCGCCGGTGGCGTCGGCGCGGCGCCGTCGGACGGCACCCCCGGCCGGGTGGTCGCGCAGCCGGCCGCCAGCACCGGGGCGAGCAGCAGCAGAATCGGGTACGCCGGACGCGCGCGGCGGCTGATCGTCGGCGAGGACATCCGGTCATCCTGGCAGAGCCGGTACCGTGGGCACGAGCGGCACGCGTGAGGGAGGGCAGCGACGGTGACCTTTGCCCGACCCGAGCCCGGCCCGGAGCCCGGTGCCGTCCGTCCGGTGTCGCGTACCCCGTCGGGGCTCTTCCCCGCCGGGCCGCCGACCCGCCCGACCTACCGCGAGCCGCACCCGATCACCGGCGGTGGTGTCGCCACCGGTGGCGGCGCGGCGGCCGGCTGGTTGCTGCTGTTCGGCCTGCTCGGCACCGATCTGACCAGTTACGCGTGGTGGACGGTGCTGGCCGGCCTGCTGGCCTGGCTGACCGCCCTGGTGCTGGTCCGCCACGGCGACCGGGGGGTGGCCACCGGCGTCGCCATCGTCACCGCCGGTGGTTGGAGCATCGCCGCCGCCGTGGTGGCGGTCCGCTGGGCCACCGGTGGTGACTGGCCGCTCTGGTGACCGGGGCGGACGGGCCCCGGAACGACGGGGCGGACGGGCTCCGAAACGGCCGTCGACGACTGCACCGCGTGCCCGGTTGGCTGCGGAGCGAACGCCGTCTTGACGTGGCAGCCGAGACTCGGCACCCTCGGCACTATGGCCTGGACCACTCCGCGGCAGGATCCTGATCGCAGCCGCCGCCGCCTGCAGTTGCTGGCCGAGTTGGCGGGCGCCCGTGCGGTCCGTCAGCGCAGCCGACCGCAACGGCAGCGCACCGAGCGTCTGCGCCAGCTCATCGCCACCCGCCGTCGAGTTACCGGTTGACCCGACTTTGTCAGGAATGACCCGCGCTTCGGGGCGTTGACGGGTCGCCTGCCGACCCGACCGGCTAACGTGCACGCGTAACGAGTCGACGCTGTGTCGAGGGCTATTGGGGGGACCGTGTCGTACTTCGCTGCGGCCGTGGTGCGCGACGAGAGTGGCTGGACCGCCGCCGAGGTCAGCTTGCGTGGCGCCACCGACATCGACGAGGTCGCCGACCGGTTGCGGGACGTCGACCCGGAGGCCGACGTGTCGCTGCTCTTCGTCGAGGCAGACGACGCATATTTGGTGATCCTGCGCCTCGACGAGGGCGAGGACCTGCGGGTGTTCGGGTCGGATTCCGCGTACGCGGAGGAGTCCCAGCTTGGTTCGCTGCTGGTCGGTGACCTGAAGACCTCGGTCACCGGGCTGGACGGCGACGACGAGCCACGCCCGGCGAGCACCGGCGACGACGAGAGCGAGCAGCCCGTCGTCGACCCGGAGGCCGACCCGGTCGGCGACGCCGACCTGCTGGCCAACCTGGGCATCTCCGCGCAGAAGCTGCTGACCCTGTGCACGCACGAGGGGATGCTGCCGGCGGACGTCACCGCCGAGATCTGCCAGGTGCTCGGCTGCGCCGACGAGGTCGAGGAGCTGCGTGAGGTCTGAGCCGGCCGACGCCACCGATCCGTCGCTGGAGTCGATCGGGCCGGGACAGCCGACCCCCGGAGCGGTGGGCCGGGCCGGACCGGGCGCCCACGAGGGCCTGGCCGACCTGGGTGAGGTCGGCCGACGGCAGCGCCACGAGCTGTGGATGCGCCGGGCCCTGGAGGTCGCCGTCACCAGCCCCGCCGCCGGCCCCGCCGAGGCCACGGCGATCGACGACATCCCGGTCGGCGCGGTCCTCTACGGGCCGGACGGCACCGAGCTGGCCGTCGGTCGCAACGAGCGGGAGCTGACCGGCGACCCCACCGCGCACGCCGAGGTGCTGGCCCTGCGCCGGGGCGCCGAACGCGCCGGCCGGTGGCGACTGGACGGCTGCACCCTGGTGGTCACCCTGGAACCGTGCACCATGTGCGCGGGCGCCCTGGTGCTGGCCCGGGTCTCCACAGTCGTCTTCGGCGCGTGGGAGCCCAAGACCGGCGCGGCCGGATCGCTCTGGGACGTGCTGCGTGACCGCCGACTCAACCACCGCCCCGAGGTCTACGGCGGGGTGCTGGAGGCGGAGACCGCAGCCGTGCTGCGCGCGTTCTTCCGCTGACCGCCGGGGCTCAGGCCGTGGGCAGGCTGACAGTGACCTCCAGCCCGCCGCCGTCGCGCGGCCGGGCGGTCACCGTGCCCCCGTGCGCCCGGGCCACCGCCCGGACGATGGAGAGCCCCAGGCCGAACCCGCGCCCGCCGCCGACCCGTTCACCGGAGAGCCGGCGGAACGGCTCGAAGATGGTTTCCACGTCGTAGCCGGGCACCACCGGCCCGGTGTTTCGCACGACAAGCGTCGAACGGCCGTCCCGCAGCCCGGTGCTCACCCGCACCCAGCCACCGGACGACACGTTGTGCCGCAGCGCGTTCTCCACCAGGTTGGTGGTGAGCCGTTCCAGCAGCACCGGGTCGCCGTGGACCAGCGCCGGTGCCAGCTCCCGGGTCACCGTCGGCCCGCCCGCACCCACGACCGCCTGGTCCAGCACGTGGTCGGCCAGGTCGGCCAGGTCGACCCGGGAGCGGGCGGTCACCTCGTTCTCCGAGTCGGCCAGGGTGAGCAGCCCGTCGATCAGCCGTTCGTGCCGCTCGTTCACCGCCAGCAGCGACTCGCCCAGTCGGCGCACGTCCTCGGAGGCGCCGGTCCGGGTGACCGCCAGCTCGATCAGCGACCGGTTCAGCGCCAACGGCGTACGCAGTTCGTGCGAGGCGTTCGCGACGAAGCGGCGCTGCCCGTCGAAGGAGCGGTCCAACCGTTCCAGCATCTCGTCGAAGGTGTCGGCCAGTTCGCGTACCTCGTCGTGCGGGCCGGGCAGCGAGATCCGTTCGTGCAGGCCGCGACCGCCCACGGCGATCCGCCGGGCGGTCCCGGTGATCTGGTGCAGCGGTTGCAGCGCCCGACCGGCGATCAGCCAGCCGAAGGCGATGGCCACCACGGAGACCAGCCCGAGCGCGATCCCGCCCTGGGTGAGCAGCGAGTAGAGGGTCTGCTCCCGGGCGTCGTCCTGGGCCTTGTTCACGATGAGGCGCAGTTGTTCGGCCTCGTGGCCGGAGAGTTTCGTGGCCGCCTCGGGAATGATCGGCTTGACGTCGCGCAGCGCCACCCCGAACGGCTGCGCCGTCCGCTGTTCGACGAGCACGTAGGTGACCGCGAGCAGGACCAGCCCGGCGACCAGGAAGAGGCCACCGTAGATCAGGGTGAGTCGGGCCCGCAGCGAGAAACGCTTCACGGTATCCGGTATCCCACACCGGGAACGGTCTCGACCACCGGCGGTTCGCCCAGCTTACGGCGCAGCTTCATGACGGTGACCCGGACGACGTTGGTGAACGGGTCGATGTGTTCGTCCCAGGCGCGTTCCAGCAGTTCCTCGGCGGAGACCACCGCGCCGTCGGCCCGCAACAGCTCGACCAGCACGGCGAACTCCTTGCGGGACAGCGGCACGTACCGGCCGTCGCGGTGCACCTCACGCCGCCCGGGTCGACCAGGACGCCGGCGCGGGCCAGCGTGGGTGGCGCGGCCCGGCGGGTCCGCCGGCTCAGCGCGTGCACCCGGGCGGAGAGCTCCACCAGGGCGAACGGCTTGGTCAGGTAGTCGTCGGCGCCGAGCGCCAGACCGGCCACCCGCTCCCGCACGGCCGCCGCGGCGGTGAGCATCAGCACCCGGGTCTCCCCGCCGCCGCCCACGATCGCCCGGCACACCTCGTCGCCGTGCACCTTCGGCAGGTCGCGGTCCAGGACGACCACGTCGTACTCGTTGACGCCGAGTCGTTCCAGCGCCGCGTCGCCGTCGTACGCGACGTCCACCGCGAACGCCTCCCGGCGCAGCCACTCGGCGATGCTCTCGGCGAGCAGGCTCTCGTCCTCGACCACCAGCACCCTCACCCGCCAATAGTGCGCGGGCCCGGATAACGCCGCCGTAAACGTCGGCGGTTACGCCCGGGATACGCCGCTCGTCGTGAACTGACCGGGACGTCCGGTGAATTCCGTCGGGCGTCCCGGCCGGCGGGCCCCGTCGGCTGGATCGCAGTGCCCGGCGGTTGCGCCGGGCCCGGAGAGGAGGCACGCGATGCGACGAGGACTGTTCGCGCTGCCGCTGCTGCTCGCGCTGGCCGTCGCCGGCTGCGGCCCGGCGGGCGACGAACCGGCGGTGGCGACCGCCGGCGGTGGCGGGGCGCAACCGGCGTCCGCCAGCCCGGTCGCCGAACTCAGCGACGACGAACGGCGGCTCAGGTTCAGCGAGTGCATGCGGGAGAACGGGGTGCAGGTGCCGGACCCGGAGCCGGGTGGCGACCGGCTGTTCCGGTTCGGCAAGGACACCGACCCGCAGAAGGTGCAGGCGGCGATGGAGAAGTGCCGCCAGTACCTGCCCAACGGTGGGGAGAAGCTCAAGCTCGACCCGGAGCAGGTGGAGCGGCTGCGCGCGTTCGCCGTCTGCGTGCGGGAGAACGGCGTGCCGGAGTTCCCGGACCCGTCGGCGGACGGTGGGCTCCAGCTGCGGCTCGACCAGGTGAACATCAAGGACCCGAAGGTGAAGGCCGCGATGGAGAAGTGCCGGCAGTACGCGCCGAAGATCGCCGGAGCCACCCGGTGAGGGCTCGCCGCATCCGACTCCGGACGGTCGCGCTCACCGTCGCCATCGTGGTCGCCGCCGCGGCCGGCGTCGCGGCGGCGGTCGGCTTCGGTGGCACCGACCGGGGTACGGCGGCAGCCGGCAGCACCCCGCCGAGCACCGCCACGGTCACCAGGCAGACGCTCACCGACGCCCAGGAGGTGGACGGTGAGCTGGGTTATGGCAGCACCCGGACCGCGACCGCCCGGTTCGGCGGGACGATCACCCGGCTGCCGGAGACGGGCACGGTGGTCAAGCGCGGCGGTCGGCTGTACGCGGTCGACGACGACCCGGTGCTGCTGCTCTACGGCGCGCTGCCGGCCTACCGGGTGCTCGAACCGGGGGTGCGGGGGGCGGACGTCGCACAGTTCGAGCGGAACCTGCGGGCGCTCGGTCAGGACGGCTTCACAGTCGACGACGAGTACACCGGGAGCACCGCCGAGGCCGTCCGGGAGTGGCAGGAGGATCTGGGGCTGCCGGAGACGGGCCGGGTCGAGCCGGGCCGGGTCGTCTACGCCGACGAGGCGGTGCGGGTGGAGAGCCACCAGGTGGCGACCGGCGACCTGGCGCAGCCCGGTCAGGCGGTGCTCAGCTACACCGGCACCAGCCGGCTGGTCACCGTCGAGCTGGACGTGGACGACCAGCGGCTGGCGAAGAAGGGTGGCGCGGTGCGCGTCGCCCTGCCCGACGGCGACCCGCTGGCCGGAAGGATCGAGTCGGTGCAGACGGTGATCGAGACCGGCTCGGCCGGCGCGAACGGCCAGTCCGCCGAGGCCGAGACGAAGATCGAGGTGACGGTCTCGGTGACCGACCCGGCGAAGCTGGCCGGGTACGACCAGGCGAGCGTGGAGGTCACCTTCACCGCCGCCGAACGCCCCGATGTGCTCACCGTGCCGGTGGCGGCGCTGCTCGCGCTCGCCGAGGGCGGCTACGGGGTGGAGCTGGTCGAGGGCGGTCGGAGCCGGATCGTCGCGGTGACCACCGGGCTCTTCGCCGCTGGTCGGGTCGAGGTGACCGGTCCGGAGATCACCGAGGGTCTGACCGTGGGGGTGCCGGCGTGACCGGCGACGCCGTGGTCCTGGACGGGGTCAGCCGGACCTACCCCGGCGGGGTCGCCGCGCTGCGCGAGGTCTCGCTGCGGATCGGGTACGGCGAGCTGGTGGCGATCGTCGGCCCGTCGGGTTCCGGCAAGTCGACGATGCTGCACCTGATCGGCACCCTGGACCGCCCCTCCGCCGGCCGGGTACGCATCGACGGGTACGACGTGGCGGTCCTGCCCGACCGGCAGCTCTCCGCGCTGCGGGCCCGCCGGATCGGCTTCGTCTTCCAGCAGTTCCACCTGGCCGCCGGCACGCCGGTGCTGGACAACGTGGCCGACGGGTTGCTCTACGCGGGCGTACCTCGAAGGGAGCGGCGGCGGCGCGCGGAGGCGGCGTTGGACCGGGTCGGGCTGGGCCACCGGCTGAACCACCGACCGCACGAGCTGTCCGGTGGTGAGCGACAGCGGGTGGCGGTGGCCCGGGCGGTGGTCGGCGAGCCGGCGGTCCTGCTCGCCGACGAGCCGACCGGCAACCTCGACTCGGTCGCCGGCGCGGCGGTGCTCGCGCTGCTGCGGGACCTGCACGCGGCCGGCACCACGGTCCTGGTGATCACGCACGACCGGGAGATCGCCGACGGTCTGCCCCGGCAGGTGCGGATGCGTGACGGCCGGGTGCTGGCCGACGCGGCTGCCGGCCGGCCCGTCGAGGAGGTGCGCTGATGGCGACCGACACCGGGCTACGACAGGTGCCGGTGGGCGCGCCGCCACGGCTGACGCCGGCCAGGCTGGGTGCCGGCGACGTGTTCCGGGTCGGCGGGGTGGGACTGCGTACCCGGCCGCTGCGCGCGTTCCTCTCCGCGTTGGGCATCGCGATCGGCATCGCCGCGATGGTCGCGGTGGTCGGCATCTCGTCGTCGTCCCGCGCCGACCTGGACCGCACGCTGGACCGGCTCGGCACCAACCTGCTGACCGTGGCGCCGGGGAACACGCTCTTCGGTGCCGAGGCGAAGCTGCCGGTCGAGTCGGTGGCGATGATCGGCCGGATCGCGCCGGTCACCGGCGTGGCCGCCGTCGGGCAACTGCCCGACACACCGGTCTACCGCAGTGATCGCATTCCGCCCGGCGAGACGGGCGGCATCGCCACCCGGGCGGCCCAGCTCGGGCTGCTCGGCACTGTCGGCGCGACGGTACGCAGCGGCAGCTGGCTGAACCCGGCCACCGAGCGCTTTCCGGCCGTGGTGCTCGGCGACGCCGCCGCCCGACGGCTCGGGCTCGGCGCGGCCGGCCCCGACGTGCAGGTCTACCTGGGCGGGCGCTGGTTCACAGTGGTCGGCATCCTCGCCCCGGCCCCGCTCGCCCCGGAGCTGGACGGTTCGGCGTTGGTCGGCTGGTCCGCGGCGGCGACGTACCTCGGCTTCGACGGGCACCCGACCACCGTCTACACCCGGTCCCGGGACGCCTCGGTGGAGGCGGTCCGGGACGTGCTCGGCGCCACCGCCAACCCGGAGGCGCCGAACGAGGTGCGGGTCTCCCGACCGTCGGACGCGCTGGCGGCCGCGGCGGCGACCGACGAGGCGTTCACCGGGTTGCTGCTCGGGTTGGGCGCGGTGGCGCTGCTGGTCGGCGGGGTCGGGGTGGCCAACACGATGGTCATCTCGGTGCTGGAACGGCGGGCCGAGATTGGTCTGCGGCGGTCACTGGGTGCCACCCGGGGGCAGGTGAGGGTGCAGTTCCTGGCCGAGTCGCTGCTGCTCTCCGCGCTCGGCGGGGCCGGCGGGGTGCTGCTCGGCATCCTGGTCACCGCCGGCTACGCCCTCTGGCGGCAGTGGCCGACGGTGGTGCCGGTCTGGGCGATGGCCGGCGGCGTTGGGGCGACAGTGCTGATCGGCGCTCTGGCCGGGCTGTATCCGGCCGTCCGCGCCGCCCGGCTCGCCCCGACCGAGGCGCTGGGCTGAGTCGCCCGAGCCGAGCCCGCTGCCGGGCTGCTGCTCTTCGCCGCCGGGCTCGCCGTCGCCGGTCTGCTCTCGCCCACGGGTGCGCCTGCTGTCGCCACGACAGGCGTACCGTCGGCGTCGCCGGGGCCTCAGGCGGCGGGACGGAGCAGGGTGACGGCCACCGCCCGCGCGGCCTCGGTCCACGGCGCGGGCCGCAGCGTCGCGGGGTCGAGGCGGACGATGGCCCGCCGGCCCTCGGCGTGCACGGTCGCGCGTCGACGGAGCGGAACTGGAAGGCGTACTCGGCGCTGCTGGTGCCGAGGTGTTCGAGCCAGTAGTGCACCGTGACCGGGCCGGTGGCGGTGATCGGTGTTCGGTAGGTGATGGTGAACTCGCGGACCGCGTGGAAGAGGTCCGGCGGGGTGGCGCTGCCCCGGTAGCTCAGCCCCCGCTCGGTCCAGTACGGCGTGAGGGCCCGTTCCAGCAGCACCGCGTACCGCGCGTTGTGCAGGATGCCCATCGCGTCGAGGTCGTCGAAGTGCACCGTGACGTGCTCGACGTGTCCGAACTCGACGGTGGGTTGGTCGGCGACGGCGTTGGTCATGAGGTGCCTTCCGTTAGCAGGGTCGGGTCGGGGCAGAGCGGCCGCAGCCGGTTCAGCAGGCCGGCGCGGGCGTGCCGGTAGGCGGCGTCCGGGTCGAGCAGCCGGGAGTGCATCGCGGCTGCCATCCCGAGGGCGTCGATCTCGTACGCCAGCTGCGGGACGTCCAGGTCGGCGGGGAGTTCGCCGGCGTCGACCGCCTGCTGGACGAGGTCTTCGAGAAACACCGCCCACTGCCGGTACGTCTCGGCGAGCCGGTCGCGGAGCGGGCCGGGGCGGGCGTTGAACTCGAACTGGGTGTTGGCGAAGAAGCAGCCACCGGGGAGCGCCTGGCTGGCGTAGAAGTCGAGCCGGGCGTCGTGCAGGGCGCGGACTCGGCGTACGCCCCGGGGGGCGCGCAGGGCCGGTGCGAGGATTCGCTGCTTCCAGAGGGTCACCGCGTGGTCGATCGCGGCGAGCTGGAGCGCCTCCTTCGACCGCCAGTGCGCGAAGAGGCCCGACTTGCTCACCCCGAGCGCGTCGGCGAGCTGGGCGAGGCTGAGCCCGTCCAGCCCGGCCTGGGTGGCGAGCACCACTGCCGCGTCCAGCGCGGCGTTGCGGGTGCGCTCACCCCGGGCGAGGCGTCCGTCGACGGTCATTCGGACACGGTACTAAATAAGCACGACCGGTCGTATTGTTTGACGCGGTGACCGTCGTCACTCTGCTCCGACA
This sequence comes from Micromonospora tarensis, assembly GCF_016803395.1. Taxonomy (GTDB): domain Bacteria; phylum Actinomycetota; class Actinomycetes; order Mycobacteriales; family Micromonosporaceae; genus Micromonospora; species Micromonospora tarensis. The sequence continues at coordinate 8,966 of NZ_JAEVHL010000083.1, forward strand.
GCGCGCCGCCCCGCCGTCCGGACGGACGACGGGGCGGCGCGGCACGACGAGGTATCAGACGATGATGGTGTCCAGCGCGATCTCGACCATCTGGCTGAAGGTCTGCTCGCGCTCCTCCGAGGTGGTCTTCTCACCGGTCTTGATGTGGTCGCTCACGGTCAGCACGGTCAGCGCGCGGGCCTTGAACCGGGCGGCGATCGTGTAGAGCGCCGCCGACTCCATCTCCACCGCCAGCACGCCGTAGTCGGCGAGCGTGTCGTAGAGGTCCGGCCGGTCGGTGTAGAACGCGTCCGCCGCCAGGATCGGCCCGACGCGCATGGCGATGCCGCGCCGCTCGGCCACCTCGACCGACGTACGCAGCAGCCCGAAGTCGGCCACCGGGGCGTAGTCGATCAGCCCGTCGAACCGCATCCGGTTCATGTTCGAGTCGGTGGACGACCCGATCGCCGCCACCACGTCCCGCAGTTGCAGGTCGGTGCTGAGGGCACCGCAGGAGCCGACCCGGATCAGCGTCTTCACGCCGTACTCGTTGATCAGCTCGTGGGCGTAGATGGAGGCCGACGGCATGCCCATGCCGGAGCCCTGGACGGAAACCTCGACGCCGTTCCAGCGGCCGGTGAAGCCCAGCATGCCCCGAACCGTCGAGTAGCAGGTGGCGCCCTCGAGGTAGGTCTCCGCGATCCACTTGGCCCGCAGCGGGTCACCCGGCATCAGGACCCGCTCGGCGATCTCGCCCGGCTTCGCGCCGATGTGCGTACTCATGGCAAAGATCCTGCCAGGCCGGCCCGGGCGATACCGGTTCGGCGTCGGAACCAGGGGTCCTGTACCCTCGTCGGCGGTGGCGTGTCCGAGTGGCCTAAGGAGCACGCCTCGAAAGCGTGTGAGGGTTTACGCCCTCCGCGGGTTCAAATCCCGCCGCCACCGCTCGTGAACAGCGAGAAAGCCCGGTCGATCCGTGAGGATCGGCCGGGCTTTCTCGGTCAGATCTGCCGCTCGCCGTGACCCGGCCGGACCGGCCGGCCGGTTTCCTGTCGATCCAGGGCGGCACCGCCTGCGCCACCCGGAACGCACCCATCGCCGGCTTCCTCGCCGCCTCCGGCGCGCGGCTGCCCGAGCCGGCCACCGGCCCGATCCGAGCGGCTACTCGCCGATCAGCGCCGCCGCCGCGTCGAGCAGCCGTTGCAGGCCGAACTCGAACAGGCTCTCGACGTTGAGGTCGACCGTCGACCTGGTGAGCCGGGACAGGTGGGGGAACTCGCCCGCCGCGAAGAGCCCGCTCAACACCTCGGTCTGAGCCGCCATCCACTCGTCGTCGGTCAGGCCGGTGTCCTGCTCCGCCTCGGCCTCCCGCTCCAGGTTCACCGCCGTGCCGCGCACGTGGTTGGCCAGTGCGGCCACCAGGTGCAGCTGGGTGTGCGGATCCAGCCCGTGCCCGGCGAGGGCGCGCAGGGCCTGTTCCGTGTGCGCGACGGCCCGCGGCGCCAGCAGCGGCCGGGTCAACGAGATGACCTGGGCCAGCCACGGATGCTGTCGATAGATCGACCACTGGAGTCGGCAGAGCAGTTCCAGTTGCGCTCGCCACCCGGGCGGACGGGCCTGCGGCAGTTCGACCGCGGCGAAGGCCGCGTCCGCCATCAGCAGGAGAAGCTGCTCCTTGCCACGGACGTGCCGGTACAGCGACATGGTGGGCACGTCCAGCTCGGTGGCGATGCGCCGCATGCTCAGTGCCGGCAGCCCCTCGGCATCGGCGATCGCCAGCGCGGTCCGCACCACCTGGTCGCGGGTCACCTCGCGGGGGTGGCCGCGCCGGTCCGCCCGGGCGACCCGGCCGGGCGCCACCGGCTCCGGGCCGGTGACCACCGTGCCCACCCCGGGCACGGCCCGGACCAGGTTCTCCTGCCGCAGCGCGGTGAGCGCGCGGCTGGCGGTCGCCATGGCGACTCCCCACTCCCGGACGATCTGTCGAGTGGACGGCACCCGGTCACCGGGGCCCAGCTCGCCCGTGGTGATCCGCTGCCGAAGCTCGCCGACGATGCGCAGATAGGGCGGAGTGCGCTCATCGATCTCCGTCACGCGGCCTCCCGCTGCTCGGTAGGCGACCGTAGCGCACTAGAGCGCCGACCGGGCGCCCGTCGACGCGTTCCATGGACGCGCATGAGTGCGCGTGGCCTGCGTGTCAGTCGACGCCGCCCCCGTGGTGCCTGTCCCGGCAGGGCCAACGGCACCGCTTCATTCACGAACGCAGTGCTACTGTCTGGTACTCGTCGGTGACCTTGATACACGGGGGAGGCATCGCATGACGGGGAGTAGTGGCGTGCGCCGGCGGGATCGCCGGTGAAGGCGACAGCTGTCGGCGCGGCTCGCACGCGTCCCGGGATCGCCCCGCGCGGGGACTCTGACCCTCACCTCGCCGCGCTGGCCGCCAAGGGCGGCCTATTCAGCAGGTGCGGCCCGTTCAGCAGGTGCGGCCCAGACCAGTGCCCCGAACCTCGACCGTTGCCGGTCGAACCGGCAGCAGCGGCAGTTGTCACCCGGCTGCCCGACGCGGAAGACGTCTGACTCTGCGTTTCCCGGCCTACCTCGCCCATATTCCGGACTACTTCACAGGGGCAGCCCGTGTCCGACCACCACCAGGTATTGGATCCGGCCACCGCAGAAAGCCCTGCCACGTACATGGCGCTGCTGCGGCGGTTCCGCGAACGCTCCAGGCTGACCTACCGCCAAATCGAGCAGCGCACCGCATCGACCAGCCAGCGCTTGCCTTCCAGCACGTTGCACGCCGCGCTCGCCCGCAACACGCTGCCCCCGGAGAAGTTGGTCGTGGCGTTCCTGGTCGCGACCGGCGCCGACGACCGGGAGGTGTTCCGCTGGGTCGATGCCCGCCGGGCCCTGCTGCTCGCCCAGCAGGGCAGCGGCGAGCGGGTGGTATCGAACCCGGAGGCCGAGGCCAGTCCGAACGGGACCGACGTGCTGTCCCCGCCGACTCTCGTCCGACCGCGCCGGCGGGTGCTGACCATCGGAGTGGTCGCGGTCGCTGCCACCGTCGTGGTCATCCTGGGCATGGCGCGTCTGAGTGGCCGGGATGGCAGCGAGCCCCCCCGATCGCCGCAGCCGGAGACGACAGGCGACGCCGGGCCGGACCTGCCGGGCAACGGCTTCTACCGAATCCGCTCCGCGCACTCCGGCCACTGTCTCTCCGAACGCCCCGGGGCGGAGAGCCGCGACGTCTACCAGACCGACTGCGGCCAGATCTTCGTCGACCGGGCGCTGGATCGAATTGACGGGCGGTACCTGATTCGAACCTTCCACCCCCGCAGGAAGGCCCCGGTTGCATGGGTGTCCAGGACGCCAGCGCGGCAGTCGGTGGCATCGTCTCCGACGACCTCTGCACCGAGCCCGATGCGAAGGAATTCACACTGGAGTCGGTCACCGCACCGCTGCCCGGCTTCCGAATCCGGCCCACTCACTCCGGTCTTTGTCTCGGCGTGCTGGGCGCGTCCAGCCGAGAGTGGGCGCCGATCCGACAGGAGATCTGTGACCTGGCTGCTCCCGGTCAGATCTTCCGCTTCGAACCGGCCTTGTTCCCGGCGCGCCAACCGGCTGGAGGGCCAGGGCCTTGAGTGGGCCGCTGTGGCGAATGCGGCGTCGAGATATCGGGCAGCCCTCGCCTGTCCGGGACGGTCTTCGCTTGTCCGGGACATGTTTCGCTTGTCCGGGACAGTGATCGCCTGTTCCCGAAGCGTAGTCGATCAACCAGGATGGCTGAGAACGGCATTCACCGTTCGTTGTCGATCCACAGGGGCTCGCGTCATGCCGCCCACGCGCATGGCTCCGCCCTCAAAGGAAGGAACCTACATGTCACATCTGGTTACCAGGACGCTCACGGGTCTGGGGCTTGGTGCAGCGGTCGCCCTCGGCGCTCTGGCCGCCGTCACGCCTGCGCAGGCGGCTGAGCCGGTAGTCAGCAACGCCGCAGCCGAAGGGTATTGGGCTTACGGCGGGGCCTACCTCGGTCAGGCAGCCTGCGAGGCGATGGCAAGCCACATCGAGAACAACTTAGGCATTGAGAGCGAGTGCCGCGGACCCTACACGGGCGGGGTGTACCACCTCTACACCTGGCACGAAGCGTAGGTAGCGGCGACACGGGCTGGTGGTTGGAGCGGGTCTCTCTCCGCCTGCGCCCAGCACGCCACCAGCCAGCGGACGCGGCGCGGGCCGGCACCCACCCTCTCGATCCCGGCCTGTGCCGCGCGTCGTCGATGGGTGGTGTCGGCTCGGCGCGTACTAGAGCTCTCTGGTCGGGTGGCTACCAGCTCGACATGCTCAGCGCAGCACGGTGCGTACACCGTACCGGCTTCGATGAGATGGGGAGACCATGACCGGCTTTCCGTACCCCCGCTGGGTCGTCACGTTGGGCGCTGTCGCGCTCCTTGCCCCGACCGTGGCCGTCGGTCCGGCCACGGCCGACGACGACCGTCAGGGCGCGGCCGTCGTCCGGACCGACCAGGGCGCGCTGCGCGGCAGCGCTGCGGCCCACCACCTGTCGTTCCAGGGCATCCCGTACGCGCGTCCGCCGCTGGGCACGCTGCGCTGGGCCCCGCCGCAGCCCGGTCCGAGGTGGACCGGGGTACGCGACGCGACGCGACCCGGTGCCGCCTGCGCGCAACTGCAAGGGCTGCCGATGGACGCACCCTCGGAGTCCGAGGACTGCCTCTACCTGAACGTCACCACCCCACGCTCCGCCGCACGATCGCCTCGACCGGTGATGGTGTGGTTGCACGGCGGGGATTTCCGCTTCGGGAGCGGAGACGGGTACGGCGGGCAGCGGCTGACAACCGGCGGTGACGTCATCGTCGTCACGGTGAACTACCGGCTCGGCGCGCTCGGCTTCCTGGCGCACCCGGCCCTGGCTGGTCCGGCCGGGGTCACCGGCAATTTCGGGTTGCAGGATCAGCAGGCCGCGCTGCGCTGGGTCCGGCGTAACGCCGCGGCCTTCGGTGGCGATCCGGGCAACGTCACCCTCTTCGGCCAGTCCGCCGGGGCGACAAGCGTCTGCGCGCAGCTCGCCGCGCCGGCCTCGGCCGGCCTGTTCCACCGCGCGATCATGCAGAGCAACTCGTGCGCGCAGCCCGTGCAGAGCCGGGCCGAGGCGGTCGAGGCGGCCGAGGAGTTCGCCCGGAAGGTCGGCTGCACCGACCCGGGTGAGGTTGCCGCCTGCCTGCGCGGGCGGGACCCCGCTCGACTGATCGAGACGGTCGGCTACCCCGGCGCGGGTGTCGACCTCGGCCCGGTGGTCGACGGTCACACGCTGCCGGTCGACCCAGCCGAGGCGTTGGCCACCGGGAGGCTGCATCCGGTGCCGGTGTTGACCGGCATGAACCGGGACGAGTCTCGCCTCGCGGTGTGGGGGATGGAACGCAGCGGGATGAACTGCCCGGAGCCGGAGCCGGAGCCGGAGCCGGAGCCCGAGCCGTCGCCCGAGCCGGAGTCGTGCCCGCTCACCGACGACCAGTACCGCGACCGGGTGCGCGCCATGTTCGGTGACCGGGCGGAGGCGGTGCTGGCGCACTACCGGCGCGACGAGTCGCAGCCCGCCAGCGTCACATTGGGTGCCGTGCTGACCGATCACGACTACGCCGAGCCGGTCTACTCCGCCGCGTTGGCGTTCGCACGGCGGGTGCCGACGTTCGCCTATGAGTTCGCCGACGAGGACGCGCCGTTCTTCACCGAGGGCCCCGAGCCGACCTTCCCGGCCGGCGCGTACCACTGCGCCGAGCTGCCGTACCTCTTCGCTGTCGACGATGCCGAGGCGCTCACGCCCACCCAGCGGCGGCTCTCCGACGAGATGGCCCGCGACTGGGGCGACTTCGCCCGGACGGGCCGGGTCGGCTGGCCCCGACTGCGCGGTGACGCCCCGTACGTGCGGGTGTTCGCCGGTGCCGGCGGGTCTGCCGGAACGGACTTCGCGGCGGCCCACTCGTACGGGTTCTGGCGCTCGCTGAGCCGCTGACGCTGGCACCGAGAGAGGTGGGCTGACCCGCGCGGACCGCCGTGCCGGCCCTGATCAGTGCGCGCCGGTCAGCAGGGGCCCGCTCCCTCGTCGAAGAGGCGGCGGGCCCAGTCCGCGTACCCGGCGATGGTCTTCCGGACCGTGCGCCCGTCGTGCAGGAAGAGGTACGCGCGGTCGCCGCTGCGAGCGAGCAGCCCGTCGAGGCGGTGTGTCCCCTGTGGAGCGTGCAGCCGGCTGACCTCCGGATAGCGGTCCCAGACCTCTTCGACAGGTGAGCCCGCCGTGATGCCCTCCGGTGTCCGCATCGGATCGCCGACCCAGAGCAGCACCAGTTTGTCCTCCACGAAGACCGGGCTGACCGCGTCGTGGCCGGCGAGCATCGGCCCGCAGGCGTCCAGGCTGGTCCGCAGGATGCCGCGTCGGGTCAGCTCGTCCTCGGTGGCACCGAACTCGATGTTGCGCAGGCCGTTCAGGTCGATGATCTCCACGCTGCCGGCGGGCCGACCGTCCGGGATCTGCCCGGTTGGCGGTACGCCGCTGCCAGCGATCGAGGCAGCCGTCATCAGCGTGGCAATAAACGCAAATTGTCGCAATTTCATGGAATCCCCCAGTCCCCCAACGGCACGGGGGCGTTCAGGTTGCTGCCGACCCCCGTATTTCTGAACGGCCTGCGGGGTGCGTCTCGACGGTGCCTGCCTCCGGTCGCCCGCCGAGCCGGCAACCGCCTTTCCCGGAAGTCCCTTCCGGGCGAGGGAATTGCCCGGACGATCGGTGCGGATCGCCCGGGCATTCCACAGGTGTCAGGGCAGGGTGCGGATGCGCAGGGTCACCATCTCCGGCTCGGCCAGCTGGTCGGTGACCGCGTAGATCTTGTTGCCGGCGACAGCCAACGCGCCGTTGACCAGGTTGTGCGCCCACGTCTCCTGGTTCGGCAGATGCCCGAATTCGTACGTGGCCACCGGCGTGGTGCCGCCCGGCGCGAACACCCAGACATCCTCGTCGTACGACGAGTTGGTGCCGGCGACGACGAGGCCGTCGGGCCGGATCACCACGGCGTTCGGGTACGGCACGGTCGGATACCGGTGCACCTCGACGAGGTCGGACGTACGCAGCACCGGGTGGTAATACGGCGCACCCGAGGGAACGATCACCTCGGTGCCGTCCGGGGTGATCGCCAACTGCTGGACAGAGCCACCGTCGGTTCGACTGATCGCCCGCTGGACGAGCCCCGTCGCGGTGGCCTCGAAGCGGACCAGCAGGGCGGGGCTGGTGCCGGTCGCGCCGGCGATCACCATGTCGGGTTGGGCGGGCGAGGTGGCCAGCAGCATTGCGGAGCTGATCCGCTGGTCGATGGCTTCGACGCCGTACACGTCGAACGTGCGGGTCGCGAGATCGACCCGGCCGATGCCCGCCGTTGGCTCGTTCTCACATCCCCAGGAGACCCAGAGTTGGCCGGCTGCGAAGGCCAGGTCCTTCGGGCAGGTCATGGTCCCGTCGGTAGTGCCGGTGAACTGTCCGTCCAGCTCCCAGGTGTCCAGGTCGACGATCCGGAGCCAGTCCTGATCGCCGGCGGCGATATAGAGCTTGCTGCCGTCGGGGCTCAACGCCATCCCGGCGGCACCGGGTGCGATGCCCGGCAGAGTGCGCAGGAGGCTCCCGTTCAGGTCGGTGACGATCAGGCCGTCGGTGCCCTTGCCCCCGGTGATGTAGACCCGGCCCCGAGCCTCGTCCACCAGGATGTCGCCGAAGCGGAAGCCGGTCGTGTATCCCGGGATGGGGATCTGCACGTTCACGTCGGTGCTCGGCGGCGAGGTGGTGGTTGTCGGCGTCGGTGTTGGGCCGGCGGTCGGGCTGGACGTCGGCGAAGGGGTCGGCCGAGGGGGCTTCCCCGGGCGCTGAGACCTGGACGCCTGGTCGACCTTCGGCCGGCTGTTGTCGACGACGAACTGCGCCTGCGCGACGGTGCCGCCGGCGGCCTGGTCGTCGCCCGGCGTGGCGGTACCCGCCACGGCGGTGCCCGCAGCGGTGGCCAGGAGAGCGAACACGCCCGCCCCCGCCAGCCAGAATCGTGCGCGCCGTCCGGTGCGTGCTGCTTGGCTCATCGTTCCCCGTTCCTAGAGCCGATGGGTGATCCGGGCCCGCATCGGGATGCTGGCCCGCCGACGAAAAGGCGCTGTGGAGGGGCGCAAGCGTTACGCGGCCTGGTCATGGCGGTCGATCGCCATCGCGGTGCGCAGCGGGTCGGGTCGGGACAACCCGGGCGGTCAGCGGTCTTCCTCCCACTGCTCGACCAGCTCGTCCCAGTAGTCGGCGCTGAGTCGACGCCGCCCGTGCGCCAGCCAGCCGTCGGTGTTCCGTTCCAGGTGCAACCCCAGTTCGGCGAACGGGTCGATCCACTCGCCGGGCTCCACGCCGAGCCGGGTCAGCGCGCCGTTGATCGGCCACTGCTCGCGCGGCGCGTCCAACTCGTCGTCGAAGCGCGGACCCCAGGCCCGCACCCCACCCAGCCACACCGCCGCCGACTGGTAGCCGGTGCCACCAGCGAACTCCGCCTCCAGGTACGCCACCGGCCCCGCCTGCGACCAGCGGGCCAGGATCTCGACAAGCGCCGACGACAGCACCAGGCCGAAGGGGTGTTCGGCGCTCCGGTCGTCCGGCGCGTAGTCCGGCAGCGAACCGGTCAGCTCCACCACCAGTTGCGGGGTGACAGGCAGTAACGCGAAGTCCTGGCGCAGCTCGCCGAGGACCGCGTGGTCCAGCTCCGCGGTGTGCTCGCGGAGCAGTTCGACATCCGCGACCACCGCGCTGAGCTGGTAAGCCATCGAACCCTCCGCCGTCCACAGCCTGTGGATAGAACATGTGTACGACGGATGTCGCCGTTCGCCGTCCCGCTGGTGCTCGCGGTCCCGCGGGCGCTGGCCGAACCCCGGGCAGCTGGCCGTCCCGCCGGTGCTCGCCGTCACGTCGGCGCTGGCCCTCCCGCCGGCCCTGGCACCGTACCGGCCGGGCGGCCCGGCGCGGGCTCCCGACGCCACTCTTGGGAGATCTTGGACAGTTTCCGTTCAGGCTCGACGGAAACTGTCCAAGATCTCGTTGCGCACTCTGCCGGTGGCGCCGGGGCCGCCCGCGTACCGGCTCTCGCCCCGCTGCCACCCCGCGTCGGTCACGACGTCGATCAGACCGCGGGCCCGCACCGTCTCACGTGGACTGTTGCGCAGGTCCCCGCATGTTAATCTTCCTCGGCTAAGCATGATCACCTTGACCGGCCGAGGGGACACGTGACAGCCGAGGTTCCACACGCGGGTGGATTGCTGGACCCGGGCGGCGCGATGGATCGGCTCGCCGAGTGGAAGGGCCGCCTCGACCAGTTGGCGACCGCCACCGACGCGATGAGTGACCGGATGCGGGAACTGCGCGTCACCGCCGCCGACGGCAACGGGCTGGTGGAGGTCACTGTCGACTCCGCCGGCACATTGGTCGACCTACAGCTCGGCCAGCGCATCCAGCGGGTCGCACCCGATGTCGTCGCTCGGACGATCATGAACACGATCGCGGTGGCCAAGCGGCAGTTGGCCGACCGGGCCCAGGACATCATCGGCGACACCCTGGGGGCCGATTCGCCGACCGGTCGGGCCATGGCCGAACGCGTCGGGCAGCACCTGCGCGGTGCCGACCCGACGGTGGGTGGCCCGGACGAGCAGCCCGGCCGGTGGTGACCCGGTGAGCGGCGGGTTCGAGGTCGACGCCGACCAGATCCGGCAGCACGCCCGCAACATCGCCGCGCTGCGCGCCCGCTTCGGCGCGGTCAGGGCCGCCAGCGCGCACATCACCCAGGACGACGCGGCGTACGGGCTGCTGTGTGGGTGGATCTCCGGGATCCTGGAGGGTCGACACACCCGGCAGGACGAGCTGATCGCCTACGCCGAGGAGAACCTGGCTCTGGTGGTGAAGGGGCTCGGCACCACCGCCGACAACTACGACAACGCGGACCTGGACTCCGACAACACGATCCGCAAGGTCGGCAGTCAACTGGACGTGGCGTCATGACCGACGCCTCGCTGATCGCGGACGTCCACTCGACCCGCAAGCCGTGGACCGGCGCGGCGGCCGCGGACAGCTTCCAGGGTCTGGTCGACGCCATCCGCAGCGAGGGCTGGGTCGACGACCTGCTGGCCGGCGCGGCGTTCGGCGTCGAGGCCGTCGCGACCGTGCTGGACCCGTTCAGCGCCCTGCTCGCCAACGGGCTGGGTTGGGCGATGGAATACTTCGAGCCGCTGCGCGAGATCCTCGACCAGCTCACCGGGATGCCCGACAAGGTCACCGCACACGCGGCCACTTGGAACAACATGGCCGCCGAGCTGGAGAGCATGGCCGCCGACCTGAAGTCGCACCTCGCGGCGGACCTGCCGGGTTGGCAGGGGCAGGCCGCGACCGCGTACCAGGCGCTGATGGCGCACAACGTCACCGGGATCGACTCGCTGAGCGGCGTCTCCGCCGCGATGGCCGCCGCCACCCAGGCCGCCGGGAACCTGGTGGCGTTCACCCGGGACATCGTCCGCGACCTCATCGCCGACCTGGTGGCGCGGGTGATCGTGTGGGCCGTCGAGGCGATCTTCGTGGTCACGATCCCGGTGATCGCCACGCAGATCGTGGCGGCCGTGGTCAAGTGGGCCGGACGCATCCTCACCTACGTGGCCGCGCTGATCTCCAGCCTGACCAACCTGACCAAGTTGCTGAACGGCTAGGCCGAGACGATGGCGAAACCCAAGACGCCCCCCGGTGGGCACGGCGACAGCGAGACACCGTCGCGTCCGGGTGACGGTGACGGCGACATCCCGGGTCAGCGACGCCGCAGCTCCAGCGAGGTGCCGGACACCGTCACCGGCGGGCAGGATTTCGCCTCCGGGGAGTTGAAGCTCGGCCGACCGGGCGGTGACTCCGGTGACTCGCCGGGCCGCCCGGCCGGCGGGGACGACGGCTACCAGACCCCCAGACCCGGCACCCCGGAGTACGAGCGGCGGCTGGAGGAACTCGCCGCCGACCCGGCGCACAACGGCAACATCAGCGCCAAGTCCCGGATCGAGGCCGAGGTCGGGCTCGCGGCGGAGGCGGAAGGGAAGATCCCCGGGCCGATTCGTCGGGCCGAACTCGACAACTCGGATCCGGCATTCCAGAAGGACCAGGGTGAGTTCTTCGACGCCAACGGGGAGAACTGGGATGTCAAGTCGCCGAATGATCTTTTCCCGGCCGGGCGGCGGGCGGGTGAGCCCATGCCCGAGGGGATGAAGGGCCGCTACGATGGCGAGGAGTTCGAGCAGAAACTCGCCGACGAGGTCGATGGTGGGCAGAACGTCATTCTCAACACCCGCAGCCTGTCGCCGAGCGCGTTGGCCGATCTCAGGGCGCGGGTCGCTGGTCGACCGGAGTGGGACGGCAAGGTGGTGTTCGACAAATGAGTAAGTACAAGCGGACCAGCGGCGATGTGCTCCGCTGGCCGGACAGCCCGGATGCTCGGGAAGCGCTCGAAGAGTGGTTCGCCGACGCTTCTCCGGGGGCGTACCTGTCGGGCGACTTTCTTGATTTTCGCGGGGCGGACCTCAGCCGTCTCGACCTCACCGGCGCTTATCTCGCCAATTCCCACCTGGTCGGCGTGCGATTCGAGGAGGCCAACCTCGGCGACGCCAACCTGGCGAACGCCGAGGTGCGGGGCGCGGATTTCTCCTTCGCCGATCTGGCCAAGGCGGAAATGGTCGGCTGCTCGGCCGGGCAGGCGCTGTTCCGTTCGGCTCGGCTGTTCTCCGTGCAACTCGACGACGCCGTTCTGGAAGGCGCGGACCTCCGCCACGCCATTCTCAATTCGGCCAAGCTCTACAAGACGGATCTGCGCGGCGCGAACCTTGAGTTGGCCAGCCTGCGCTGGTGCAGGCTGGGCAGCACCGGCATGCCGGCGGTGTTGACCGGCGCGCGGATGTTCGGCTGCCAGTTCGACGGCGCGAAGGGCGCCGTCGTCGGCCCGGTCTTCGTCGACCAGGAGGCGACCCGGTCGCTGGGCGGCGCCGAGTTGGAAGCGTGGTTCTCCGCGCAGGGCGCGGAGGCCGTCCAGGTGGTGGGTTGACGTCACAGACGACTCAGGGCCGGTCCCCGTGCGGGGCCGGCCCTGTCGTTCGTGCTGCTCAGGCGAGCGGAGGATACGAGATTCGAACTCGTGAGGGTGTAAACCCAACACGCTTTCCAAGCGTGCGCCCTAGGCCTCTAGGCGAATCCTCCGCGAGCCAGGATACAGGCCCGTGTCGGCCGGGCCACCCCACCACCCCCTGAAGATCGACCGGCGGTCGGGTAGGCTGGGCGGTACCTCCCGTGCGGCGGTATCTCGTGAACCTCCCCAGGGCCGGAAGGCAGCAAGGATAAGCGAGCTCTGCCGGGTGCACGGGAGGCCTTTTTGTCTGTGGGCCGGTTGATCCACTCGGCATCCGTGATGTCGCGGTGTCCCGGCCACGCGGACACCGCGGTTTCCAGGAAGCCGAGTCGATCAACCCCGAGGGCCCAGGCGCCCCGGCGGGGTGGGTGGTCACCCGCGCCCGACCGGCGCAGAATGGCTCGGTCGAGAGGAGGCGGGACGAGTGACGCTGGCGCTCTACCGCAAGTACCGGCCGCGTACCTTCGCTGAGGTCATCGGCCAGGAGCACGTGACCGAGCCGCTGTCGCAGGCGCTGCGCAGCGGACGGCTCAACCACGCCTACCTCTTCTCCGGCCCACGCGGCTGCGGCAAGACCTCCAGCGCCCGGATCCTCGCGCGCTCGCTCAACTGTGAGCAGGGCCCCACCCCCGAGCCGTGCGGCAAGTGCGAGTCCTGCCGCTCACTGGCCAACGACGGTGCCGGCTCGATCGACGTGATCGAGATCGACGCGGCCAGCCACGGTGGTGTCGACGACGCCCGCGAGCTGCGCGAACGTGCCTTCTTCGCGCCGGCCAGCAGCCGCTTCAAGATCTACGTGATCGACGAGGCGCACATGGTCTCGACCCAGGGCTTCAACGCCCTGCTCAAGCTGGTCGAGGAGCCTCCGGAGTACGTCAAGTTCATCTTCGCCACCACCGAGCCGGAGAAGGTCCTCGGCACGATCCGGTCGCGGACCCACCACTACCCGTTCCGGCTGATCCCGCCGAAGGTGCTCCGCCCGTACCTGGAACAGCTCACCCAGGCCGAGGGCGTCGCCGTCGAGCCGGCGGTCTACCCGCTGGTGGTCCGCGCCGGCGGCGGCAGCGCCCGGGACAGCCTCTCGGTGCTCGACCAGCTCATCGCCGGGGCCGGCCCGGAGGGCGTCAGCTACGCCCGCGCCGCCGCCCTGCTCGGGGTCACCGACGCCGCGTTGATCGACGAGATGTGCGACGCGCTGGCCGCCGGGGACGGCGCCGCCGCGTACGCCACCGTGGACCGGGTCGCCGAGGCCGGGCACGACCCGCGCCGGTTCGCGTCCGACCTGCTGGAGCGGCTGCGCGACCTGATCGTGCTCCAGCAGGTGCCGGACGCCGCCGCGAAGGGCCTGATCGACGGCCCGGCCGACCAGATCGAGCGGATGGCCGCCCAGGCCTCGCAGCTCGGCCCGGCCACCCTCTCCCGCTGCGCCGACATCGTGCACGACGGCCTGGTGGAGATGCGCGGCACCACAGCGCCCCGCCTGCTGCTGGAGCTGATCTGCGCCCGGATGCTGCTGCCCGGCGTGGACGACTCCACCGGCGGCCTGCTCCAGCGCCTGGAGCGGATGGAACGTCGGCTCACCCTGGCCGGCACCGACGCGCCGTCGGCCGCCGCCGGCTCCGCGCCGACCACCCACCCGGGGGTACGCCCACAGCCCGCCGCTCCGGTCCCGGCTGCCGCGAGCCCGACACCCGCCAACGCCCCGACCTCCGCACCGCCGTGGGATGTCGACCCCGCCGCCTCCCCGACCCGGAACGCTCCCGCCTCGGGCGCTCCGGTCTCGGGTGGTTCGGTCTCTGGCGGTTCGATCTCTGGCGGTCCGGTCTCGCCGGCCGACTCGCCGATTCCGGCGTCGCCCGGTGCGTCGGCGACCCCAGGACCCGCCCCTGTCTCGCCGACTGGTCCGCACTCCGGCTCGGCTGGCTCCGGCCCGGCCGGTTCCGGCTCGGCTGGCTCCGGCTCGGCTGGCTCCGGATCTGCCGGTGGCTCGTCAGCCCCGCGTCGGCTGGTGCCACCGTCGGCGGTGCTCCCCGACCCGGCCACGCCGGCACCGCCCCGACCGGGTGCGCCGGCCGCCGCCCTGGACGCGGTCGCGGTCCGCCGTGCCTGGCCCGACGTGGTCGGCAAGGTCAACCGGACCAACAAGCGGATCGCGGCCCTGATGCGCGACGCGGTGGTCCGCGAACTCGACGGCGACATGCTGGTGCTGACGGTGAAGTCCACAGTGCTGGCCAAGATGATGGCCGACCACGCCGCTGTGCTCACCGACGCGCTCTACGAGGAGTTGGGCGGGCGCTGGCAGATCCGGTGCGAGGTGGCCGGCGAGCGCGGTGGCGTGTCACTCTCCGGCCCGCAGCGCGCGCCCGCCGCACCGGCCCGACCCGCCATCCCGGACCCGCCGCCCGCCGCCCCGACCTCGCCCGCCGCCGTCAGTCCGACCAGCGCGCCACCCACCGCGACTGGTCCGACCGGTGCGGTCGGTCCGGAGGCGCGTGGCGGTGTCGGCGCGGGCGGGAACGGGTCCGGTGGCGGCCGGCAGGTCGCCGCGCCGACGGCGAGTGGCCCCGGTGGAAACCGGGTCGCGGCGCAGCCGGCGGCGGACGACGAGGACGACTGGCCGGAGGCGGCGCGTCCCGGCGGCGGTGCGCCGGTAACCGAAGCCACGGACGACGAGGACTGGCCGGAGGCCGCTCGCCCCGGTGGCACGTCGGCCGGGAACGAACCAGGCCCCGGCGGCGTGGGGGCGGCACCGACCGGTACGAACGGCAGCGCCGTGCCTGGCAGCGGCCCCAACGGCAGCAGCATCGGCGGTAGCGCCAGCAACACCAACGGTGATGGCGTCAACGGCAGCGGGCCGGACGCGAACGCCTCCGGGGCGGCGGCCGGTGGCGGCAGGCCGGGCGTTCGGGGCAACCCGACACCGGCGGCCCGGC
>NZ_JAEVHL010000084.1 GCF_016803395.1 Micromonospora tarensis
CACCCCGA
The DNA here is from genome assembly GCF_016803395.1 of Micromonospora tarensis. Lineage (GTDB taxonomy): Bacteria > Actinomycetota > Actinomycetes > Mycobacteriales > Micromonosporaceae > Micromonospora > Micromonospora tarensis. The sequence continues at coordinate 9 of NZ_JAEVHL010000084.1, forward strand.
CGCCGACGCCCGGCACGTCGCGGTCCGACGAACCCGGTCGCTCGGTGCTCCCGGGCACTGCGTCGCCGGGCGCGCCGCCGACAACCGCCGGCGCCCCGTCGGCCAGCCCCGCACCCGCCGGCCAACTCACCGGGCTGTGCCGTGCCTGGCGAGCCAAGAAACCCGAACAGCGGGAGAAGGCACTGCGTACGCCGGCGTTCGGCAAGTTGGTGACCGCAGCCGGCGGCCCGGCCCGGGTGGAGGCGTACTGCCAGAGTCTGGTGCCCGGGGCGGCGCCCACCGAATCGGTGTCGCCCTCCGAGTCGGCCCGGGCCAAGCCGTCCCCACCGGCGAAGACCCCGCCGTCACCACCGCCGCCGGGGCTGCGTACCCGGGGCTGACCGGGCGCCGGTGGGGACGGTTCCGTTCCGCCCTGCACCGGAAATTCGTCTGCTAGACAGAGGTTGGTGGCGCCGTGCACGCCCGCCGACAGTGTCGGAGGCTGGGCTTACGGTGGCACAGTGCCCGAAAGCCGGCACACGGAGAGGGGGCCTGACCCTTGGTGACGTCACCCGATTTGGATCACGGCAGCATCCTGCGCGAGTCCGCGGCCGCGGTCCGGCATCTCGCCCGGATCTGCTTCAAGACCGGGCCACCGACGCACATCGGCGTCGAACTGGAATGGACCGTGCACGACGCCGCCGATCCCGCCCGCCCCATCACGGCGGCGCGGCTGCGGTCGGCGTTGGGGCGACACAGCCCCGCCACGCTGGATGCGACAAGCCCCGCCGAGCCGCTGCGGCACGGCGGCAGGGTCACCCTGGAGCCGGGTGGCCAGCTGGAGATCTCCACCCCGCCCCGCCCCTCGGTCGCCGCGTTGATCACCGCCACCGAGGCCGACATCGCCCAGGTCACCGACCTGCTGGCCGCCGCCGGGCTGGTCCTCGGCCGCAGCGGCATCGACCCGCACCGACGGCCCGGCCCGGTGCTGGAAACCCCCCGCTACCTCGCGATGCGTGCCGCCTTCGACCGGCAGGGTCCGGCCGGTCGCACCATGATGTACAGCACGGCCGGCCTCCAGGTCTGCCTGGACGCCGGTGAGCCGGAGCAGGTGGCCGACCGCTGGGCCGCCGCGCACGCGGTCGGGCCGCCACTGCTCGCGGCGTTCGCGTCCGCCGCCCGACACGCCGGCCGACGCACCGGCTGGGCCTCCGCCCGGATGGCCGCCTGGTTGGCCATCGATCCGACGCGCACCCGCCCGGTCTGGGTGCCCGGCCGAGCCGAGCGGGACCCGACGGCCAGCTGGGCGCATTACGTGCTCGGCGCGCCGCTGCTCTGCCTGCGCCGACACACCTCGGACTGGAGCGCGCCGCCGGGCGTGACCTTCGCCGACTGGCTCGACGGCGCGCTGCCGCAAGCGCCGACCACCGACGACCTCGACTACCACGTGAGCACGCTGTTCCCGCCGGTACGGCCCCGCGGCTATCTGGAGCTGCGTTACCTGGACGCCCAACCCGATCGGGACTGGCGGCTTCCGCTGGCGGTGCTGACCGCCCTGTTCGCCGATCCGGGCACGGTGCGTGCCGCGTACAGCATCGCCGCGCCGGTGGCGCACCGCTGGTCGGCCGCCGCGCGGCACGGCCTGGCCGACCCGGCGCTGGCCGCCGTCGCGGCGGCCCTGCTCGACCTGGCCCTGACCGGGCTGCCCCGACTGGAACTGCCGGCCGACCTGCACACCGAGATCCAGCGAGGGATACGGCGGCGGCGGGCCGCCACCGAGAGGAGAGAGCAGTGAGCGTGCGCAGTGCACCCGGCTTGCCGGCCCCGCAGCCGCGACCGGAAGGCGGTTGCGCGCGGTTGCGCGATCGGATCGCGGTGGAGCTGGCGCGAGCCCGTGCCCGGACCACGCTGCTGACCGAGGTGGTCGACGACGGCGAGCTGATCCGCCAACACTCGCCGCTGATGTCGCCGCTGGTCTGGGACCTCGCCCACGTGGGCAACCAGGAGGAGCTGTGGTTGGTCCGCGACGTCGGGGGTCGTGAGCCGGTCCGGTGTGACATCGACGAGCTGTACGACGCGTTCAAACAGCCGCGTCGGGACCGCCCGACACTGCCACTGCTACCGCCGGCGGAGGCGCGCGCCTACCTGGGCACGGTTCGCGACAAGGTGTACGACCTGCTCGACGCGGTGGCCTTCACCGAACGGCCGTTGGTCGCGGACGGGTTCGCCTTCGGCATGATCGTGCAGCACGAACAGCAGCACGACGAGACCATGCTGGCCACGCACCAACTGCGCGCCGGGCCGGCCGCGCTGCACGCGCCGGCGCCGCCCGAGCCGTCGGTCCGGGTCGGCGGGGAGGTGCTGGTGCCGGCCGGCGAGTTCGTCATGGGCACCGACACGGACCCGTGGGCGCTGGACAACGAGCGTCCGGCGCACCGGGTCGACCTCCCGGCGTACGCCATCGACGCCGCCCCGGTGACCAATGGTCAGTACGCGGCCTTCATCGACGACGGCGGCTACACCGATCAGCGGTGGTGGAGCCCGGCGGGTTGGGAGCACCGCGTTCGGGAGCGGCTCAGCGCGCCGATGCACTGGCGTCGGGACGGCGACGGATGGTCGTATCGGCGGTTCGGCCGGTGGGCTCGGGTCCGCGCGGACGAGCCGGTGGTGCACGTGTGCTGGTACGAGGCGCAGGCGTACGCGGCGTGGGCGGGCACGCGGCTGCCGACCGAGGCGGAGTGGGAGAAGGCGGCCCGCTGGGATCCGTCGACCGGTCGGTCCCGCCGTTACCCGTGGGGGGACGAGGAGCCGACCGAGGCGCACGCCAACCTCGACCAGCGTCATCTGCGCCCGGCGCCGGTGGGCGCGTACCCGGCCGGCGCGTCGCCGTTGGGGGTGCACCAGTTGATCGGTGATGTCTGGGAGTGGACCTCGACGCCGTTCGGCGGGCATCCGGGCTTCGCCGCGTTCCCGTACCGGGAGTACTCGGAGGTCTTCTTCGGCGACGACCATCGGGTGCTGCGCGGTGGTTCGTTCGGCACCGACCGGTCGGCCTGCCGGGGCACCTTCCGGAACTGGGACTATCCGATCCGGCGGCAGATCTTCAGCGGTTTCCGCTGCGCCCGGGACGTGCGACCGGACGAGTCGTACCGGTGAGTCGGCGGGCCGCCGGCGGCCCGGTGGGCGCGGGGCGCTGATGTGTCGGCACCTGGCCTACCTGGGGCCGCCGGTCACCCTGGCCGAGCTCCTGTTCGACCCGCCGCACTCGCTGGTGCGGCAGTCGTGGGCACCCCGCGACATGCGCGGCGGCGGCACGATCAACGCCGACGGGTTCGGTGTCGGCTGGTACCCGGACGACGGCGCGCCGGTGCGCTACCGGCGGGCGCAGCCGATCTGGAGCGACCCGACAATCGCGCAACTCGCGGCGGTGACCGGCGCTGCGGCGGTGCTGGCGGCGGTGCGCTCGGCCACCGTCGGGATGGCGGTGCTCGACGGCGCGGCGGCGCCCTTCGCCGAGGGGCGGTGGCTGTTCAGCCACAACGGGGTGGTCAGTGGTTGGCCGGACACGGTGGTGCCGTTCGCCGCGGAGCTGCCGGTGCGGGACCTGCTCACCCTGGACGCCGCCACCGACTCGGCGCTGCTCTGGGCGCTGGTCCGGCATCGGCTGCGGGCGGGCGCGGATCCGGCGACGCGATCGGGCAGACGGTGACCGAGGTCGCCGCCGCCGCCCCCGGGTCGCGGCTCAATCTGCTGCTGACCGACGGCCACCGGGTGGTGGCCAGCGTGGCGGGGCACGCGTTGTCGGTCCGGGAGGCGCCGGGCTCGGTGCTGCTCGCCTCCGAGCCGTACGACGACGATCCCGGGTGGTGGGCGGTGCCGGAGCGGCACGTCGTCGTCGCCACCGTGGACGAGGTGCGGGTACGTCCACTGCCGGCCCCGGCGCGCCGCGCCGGGTCGGCCCGCAACGGCTGGTCGAACAGGAGGGCGAAGCGATGACCGCGGAACCGTTGGAGATCTACCTCGATGAGAGTGACCTGGAGCGCGGCCTGCGTGACGACGTGCGTACCGGGCTGAGCGCCGGGTCGAAGTGGCTGCCGCCGAAGTGGTTCTACGACGCCCGGGGCAGCGAGTTGTTCGAGCGGATCACCGGGCTTCCGGAGTATTACCCGACCCGCGCCGAGCGGGCCGTGCTGGCCGAGCACGCCGCCGACGTCGCGGCGTTGACCGGGGCCAAGACGCTCATCGAGTTGGGCTCCGGTTCGTCGGAGAAGACGAGGCTGCTGCTGGACGCCTTCACCCGCCGGGGCGGGTTGGGCACGTTCGTTCCGCTGGACGTGTCGGTGAGCGCCCTGCGCGAGTCCACCGCCCGGATCGCCGCCGACTATCCGGGCCTGCGGGTTCGGGGCATCGTCGGGGACTTCACCCGGCACCTGCACCGGCTGCCCACCGGCGGCCGACGGTTGGTGGTGTTTCTCGGGGGCACCATCGGCAACCTGCTGCCCGCCGAGCGGGCCGCGTTCCTGACCGCGATGCGCGCCGCGCTGGAGGTCGGCGACTGGCTGTTGCTCGGCACCGACCTGGTGAAGGACCCGTCGGTGATCGTGCCCGCGTACGACGACGCGGCGGGGGTCACCGGCGAGTTCAACCGCAACGTGCTGCACGTGATCAATCGCGAGTTGGGTGCCGACTTCGACCCCGACGCGTTCGCGCACGTCGCCCTCTGGGATCCCGAGCAGGAGTGGATCGAGATGCGGTTGCGGGCGACCCGACCGATGCGGGTGCGGGTGCTGGGTATGACCGTCGACTTCGCGCCGGGGGAGGAGCTGCGCACCGAGGTCTCGGCGAAGTTCCACCCGGACGGGATCGCCGCGGAGCTGACCGAGGCGGGTTTCGCCCGGACGGCGTTCTGGGCCGACCCGGACACGCTCTTCGGCGTCACGCTGGCCCGGGCGCGGTGACCCGGTTCGCCCCCGCCTCGGCAGGCCCGGCTGGTGATCGGATAGGCTGACCGCGCGAAGGGGAGTAGCCCCCAATGTCGTGGTCGACATACTGGTGCGTTCCGCATCCGGCCACGCGGCCCTGGTCCTGCCGGGGCGGGCGAGACCTTCGACTCAGGCTGTTGCAGCCGGGTCGAGGGCGCCCCTGTACCTCCTCCCGGCGTGAACGGGAAGGACGTCATGGAGGGATTTTTCGCCGCGCTGGTCGTCAGCTTCGGCGTCATCTTCGTCGCCGAGCTGGGGGACAAGTCCCAGCTGATGGCGTTGACCTTCGCCACACGGTTCAAACCGATTCCGGTGCTGATCGGCATCACCGTCGCCACGGCGGTGGTGCATCTGGCGTCGGTCGCCATCGGCGCGGGCCTCGGGGCGGTGTTGCCGACCGAGTGGATCTCGCTGGTGGCCGGTGTGGCGTTCCTCGGTTTCGGCGCGTGGACGCTGCGCGGGGACAAGCTCACCGAGGAGGAGAAGCGTAAGGCGGAGCGGACCAACAAGACCGCGCTGGTGGCGGTGTCGGTGGCGTTCTTCCTCGCCGAGTTGGGCGACAAGACGATGCTCGCCACGATCACCCTCGCCACCAAGTACGGCTGGTTCGGCACCTGGCTCGGTTCGACCATCGGCATGGTGGCCGCGGACGCGCTGGCCATCCTGGTCGGCCGGATGCTCGGCCGGCGGCTGCCGGAGAAGACCATCAGGTACGGGGCCGCGATCCTCTTCGCCATCTCCGGTCTCTGGCTGATCCTGGAGGCGGTGAACGAGCTGACCTGAGCCTCGACTAGCTGCCCCGGTGGCGGGTAACGGCCCGGGGTGGACCCGGCCGAGGTGTTGCGCCAGGGTGACCAGGTGCTGGTCGCCGTGGTGGAGGTGGCCGGCGCGCTGGTGATCTTCGTGGGCGCGGTCTGGGCGGCGGTGCGGTTCGTGGTCGAGGGGCTGCGACACCGTACCGCCGCTCGGTTCACTCCGATCCGGCTCTCGCTCGGCCGGTTTCTGACTCTCGGCCTGGAATTCCAGTTGGCCGCCGACGTGTTGCGCACCGCGGTGTCCCCGTCGTTCGAGCAGATCGGCCAGCTGGCCGCGATCGCGACGATCAGGACGGCGTTGAACTACTTCCTGGGCCGCGAGATCCGCCAGGAGCAGCGCCAGGTGGCCGAGGGTGAGCGTCGGACGTGACCGGCCCTCTGGTGCTGGCGGTGACCGCCCTGGCGCTGGTCGCCGGCGTGGTCACCGCGCTCAGCACCGGGGCGTTGCGGTCCGCCGTCAGGGTGCTGCTGGATCTGCTGATCGCGGCCGGTCTGCTCCGGCTCGCCGGCGACCCGGGTTGGCACGGGCTGGCCGGCGCGGTGGCGATCATCGCCCTGCGGCAACTGCTCGGGGCGGCGCTGGGTGGGCCAGCGCCGTGGTCCGGGCGACAATCCCCGGCGCCCTGCGCCGGGGACGATCACCACCTACCGTTGGCGCTGAGAGGTACAACCGGGGAGAGCGGGAGGTTTACCAGATGAGCCGACACGACGAACCGAACGAGTACGGCTTCTCCGGCGGTGCCACCGCTCCCGAGCCGCCGCCCGGCGGGAAGCCCGACGAGCAGGATCGGGTCGAGGCGGTGGCGGTGCCGGGCGACGACCTCACCGAGCCGGCGGCCGACGCGGTGGTCGAGGAGACCGAGGACCTGCCGCCCGCCAAGCGGCGGCACTGACCAGGGAAAGCCGCGTTCAGCGTTCGCTGGGCCGCTGGTAGATGTCGGGCACGCCGTCGCCGTCGGCGTCCCGCCGCTCCCGCTGCGCCACCCGGCGGTACACCGCGTTGCGCCGGACGAGCACCATGGCGGCCAGTCCGGCGGAGATCACCGAGCCGAGCAGCACGGCCACCTTGACCCGGTTGTCGGTAGCGCTGCCCGCTCCGAAGGCCAGTCCGCCGATCAGCAGCGAGACGGTGAACCCGACGCCGGCCAGCAGCGCGATGCCGAGCAGGTCGGACCAGCTGATGTCCTCGTCCAACTCGGCGTGGGTGAACGTGGCCAGCAGGTACGTCGAGCCGAGGATGCCGATGCTCTTGCCGAACACCAGGCCGGCGACGACGGCGATGACCACGGGGTCGGTCAGCAGGTCGCCCAGGTCGGTCCCGCGCAGGGTGACCCCGGCGGCGAACAGGGCGAAGATCGGCACCGCGACGCCGGCGGACACCGGCCGCCAGCGGTGCTCCAGGTGCGCGGCGAGACCGTCCCCGCCCGTCCCGGTGCCCTCCGGGGCCGGCGGGCCACCGGCCGCTGGCCGCCGGGCCAGCACCGGGACCGTGAAGCCGAGCAGGACGCCGGCCACCGTGGCGTGCACACCCGAGGCGTGCATCAGCGTCCAGGCGGCGATCGCCAGCGGGACCAGCGCCCACCACCAGGTGCGCCCGCGCTGCACCAGCAGCGCGAAGAGCCCGATCGGCACCAGCGCGGCGAGCAACGCGACGGGTTGGAAGTCGGCGGTGTAGAAGACGGCGATGATGGTGATCGCGAACAGGTCGTCGACCACGGCGAGGGTGAGCAGGAATGCGCGCAGGCCGTGCGGCAGATGTGAACTGACCACCGCGAGCACGGCCAGGGCGAAAGCGATGTCGGTGGCGGTCGGAATGGCCCAGCCGCGCAGCCCCTCTCCGCCCGCGCTCAGGACGACACCCGCGTAGATCAGCGCCGGCAGCAGCATCCCGCCGAGCGCGGCCACCACGGGGACCACGGCCCGGCGCGGGTCGCGGAGGTCACCGGCGACGAACTCCCGCTTGAGCTCCAGGCCGACCACGAAGAAGAAGACGGCCAGCAGGCCGCCCGCCGTCCAGGCGGCCACGTCGAGGTCGAGGTGCCAGGGCGCGCCGCCGGGCCAGGGGACCCAGCCACCGAGTCGGGTGTACGAGTCGGACCAGGGGGAGTTGGCCCAGAGCAGCGCGAGCACGGCGCCGAGGAGCAGCAGCGCGCCACCGACGGTTTCGGTGTGCAGCACGTCGGCCAGGTGTCGGGCCTCTGGCCAGGATGACCGGGAGAACAACCGGATCTTGGGCGGGCCGGGGTCGGATGGTGGGGTGCGGGAGGTCATCTGCGGGGCTCACCTACGGCAATCGGGACGGCACGAATCGACTCGCCGACCAGACTTCCGGCACACCGTTACCGAGCCTATCCGGCGCGCGTTCGGTGCCGACCGCCGGTCCGATCGGACACCTCTCCGATCGGTTTCGACTTTTCTCCGTTGTCGCCCCGCTGCCGAATGGAGGTTTGTCGGGTTGGTCATGCGGGGTGCAGAGCGTGTTATTGGAAAATACGTAACTCCGGACATAAGCCGCATGAGCCGCTTTAATGGTTTCACGAGTTCAGAGACGACCTTGGGGGTTTTCGTGAAGTTCTTTGGCGTAACCGGATCGACGCGGAGGCGCTCCTGATGGACCTGCTCCGCCAATTGCGCCACGTGCGTCGGCACTGGTGGGTTCCGCTGGTCACGGTGATGGTGGCGCTGGGCGTCTCCGCGTTCCTGACCGTACGGGCCCAACCCCGGTACGTCGCCTCGGTCACCTTCTTCGTCACCACCCCCAACTCGGGCATCAGCGACGCGTACCAGGGTGGGCTCTTCCTCCAACAGCGCGTCAAGTCGTACGCCGACCTGCTCAGCAGCGACCGGCTGGCGCAGAGCGTGGTGGCCGAGACACCGGTGGGTCTGACCGCGGACGAGGTGCAGCGTCGGGTGAGCACCTCCACCGAGGCCGGCACGGTCCTGCTGCGGGCGACGGTCACCGACACCGACCAGACCCGGGCGCTGCGGGTGACCGAGATTCTCGCGAACAAGTTCGTCGACCTGGTGCAGAAGGTCGAGACGACGCCCGAGGGCAAGACGCCGATCAAGATTGAGATCGTCAGTGGCCCTCGGGTGACCGCCAACCCCGTCTCGCCACAGCCGGTCCGCAACCTCACCCTCGGCGGCCTGGTCGGCCTGCTCCTCGGCATCGGCATGGCGATCCTGCGCGGAATCGCCGACGTCCGGCTGCGCGACGCCGCCGGCCTGCAACGGGCCACCGGAAGCCCGCTGCTCGGTGAGATCCCGTACGAGGGCAGCGCCCGCAGCGCGCCGCTGATCGTGGGCGACGCGGCGACTCGGCGCGGGCCGAGGCGGTGCGCAAGCTCCGGACCAACCTGCGGTTCGTCGACGTCCACGAACCGGCCCGGGTCATCGCCGTGACCAGCGCCCTGCAGGGCGAGGGCAAGACCACCCTCTCCTGCAACCTGGCCATCGCCCTGGCCGAGGCGGGTTGGCGGGTGTTGCTCGTCGACGCGGACCTGCGCCGCCCGAAGGTCGACGACTACCTGGGCCTGGACGCCGGCGTCGGCCTCACCGACGTGCTGGTCGGCGACGTCAAGGTCGGCGACGTCGTGCAGCGGTGGGGGGACAAGTCGCTGCTGGTGCTCCCCAGCGGTTCCGCTCCGCCGAACCCGAGCGAGCTGCTCGGCTCCAAGGCGATGTCGGACCTGCTGCTGGCCCTGCGCGAGTCGGCGGACATCGTGATCATCGACACCGCTCCGCTGCTCGCGGTGACCGACGGCGTGGTGGTGGCCGTGCAGGCCGACGGCGCGCTGCTGGTGACGCAGCAGGGCCGTACCTCGCGGACCCAGGTCGCCGCGGCGGCCCGCGCGCTGCACTCGGTCTCGGTGCGCCTGCTCGGCTGCGTGCTGAACATGGCCAAGGTGGCGAAGGCCGAGGCGTACCAGTACGAGGCCTACCGGGTGGTCGCCTCGACGTCCACCGCGTCGGTGCCGACCGACCGGGCCACGTCCGGTCGGCACAGCGCGAGCGCCGACGGGGTCAACGGCGTCGCCGACCACACCCAGGAACTCACCCGGCTGCCCCGATGAGCGCGGCGAGGGGTCGCAGCGAGCGTTCGATCTCCTCGGCGCAGCGTCGGAAGTCGGCCGCGGTCCCGCCGATCGGGTCACGCAGGTCGTCGTCGTCCCCGGCGGCGGGTTGCAGCCGTCCCCGGGCCTGGGCCGCGGCGGCGATGGCCGCCCGCAACGAGTCGTCAACCGACTCGGCGGGCGGCTCCGCCGCCGCGGCCAGCCGACCGAACTGGCGCACTGTGAACGTCCGGTGCAGCGCGCCGGGCACCATCGAGGTGCAGACCGAGCGCTGGCGCCGGGTCGCGGTCAGCACCAGCGTCGCGTCGGCCAGGTGCTCGGGGCGCAGCGCCCGGGTCCGGAACTCCGCCGGGTCCGCGCTGCTCCCGGCCGCGACCTCCAGCGCGTACGGGTGCATGCCCAGCCCGTCGATCGCGTCGGTGCCGGCGCTGGCCACGGTGACCGGCTGGTCGGCCAGCAGCCGGCGGGCCAGGTACTCGGCCATCGGTGACCGGCACAGGTTGGCGTGGCAGACGAACAACACGCGGTCAGCCATCGGTGCCCCTCTCGTCGGTGCGGACACCGGCGCCGGCACCGCGAGGGCGGTGCGTCGACGTCGGTGCTCGCGCGGGGAGGGGTTGCCGGCATCGTACGCGCGCCGGACGGCCGCCGGCGGCGGTGCCGCGCCGGCCGACGGTGATCGCGGCCGGACGGGGGTGTACCGGTGAGGATCGGCATCCTGTCCTACCACTTCCCGCCCGAGCCGGCGTTCATCCCCGGAAGCCTCGCCGAGGCGTTGGCCGCGCGGGGGCACGAGGTCCGGGTGCTCACCGGATTTCCGGACTATCCGGGCGGACACGTCTATCCCGGCTGGCGGCAGCGGTGGCACCACGAGACACACAGCGAGCGGTTGAGTGTCAAGAGGGTGCCCCGGCTCTCGGGCGGGTCCGCGTCCACCGGGGCGCGGATGGCCAGTTATCTCTCCTTCGCCGGCAGCGCGTCGTTTGCCGCGCGCCGGTTCCTCGCCGGCGTGGACGCGCTCTACGTGTTCCAACTACCGGCCACCACCTTCGCCGCCGCCGCCGTGCTGCGGTTGCTCGGGCGGGTGCCGGCCGTGCTGCACGTGCAGGATGTCTGGACCCGCGACGGCGCGGACGAGCCGGGCGAGGGGCGCTGGGCGGCGCGGATGGGTAGCGCGATGACCCGGATCTACCGGGCGGCGGCACGGATCGCGGTCGCCGCGCCGTCGATGCGGGATCTGGTGATCGCCGCCGGCGCGGATCCGGCCCGGGTTCGGCTGGTGTTGAACTGGACCGACGAGCGGATCTTTCACCCGGCGACGCCCGGCGTGGCCGCCCGGCAGTTGGTCCGCCGGGACGGTCGGTGCGTGGTGATGCACGCCGGGACCATCGGCGCGCGGCAGGGGCTGGAGACGGCGGTCCGGGCGGCCGCGGCGTTGGACCGGACGATGGATCTGGTCCTGGTCGGTTCGGGCGCGGCTGAGCGGCGGGTGCGGGGGCTCGCCGCCGAGTTGGGCGCGGAGAACGTCCGCTTCGTGGAGCGACGCTCGCCGGTCGACATGCCCGAGCTGTACGCCGCCGCCGACTACCAGTTGGTCATGCTGCGCGACCTTCCGGAGCTGCGGGGCACGGTGCCCGGCAAGCTCCAGGCCGCGCTCTCGTGTGCCGCGCCGGTGATCGCCTCGGCGGGTGGGGACACCGCGGAGCTGGTCGAGCGGGCTCGGGCGGGGTTGTCCTGTCCGCCGGAGGACTGGGCGGCGCTGGCCGACCGGTTCTGGTTGGCCGCCACCATTCCTCCGCCGACGCGCGCCGAGATGGGGCGCCGGGGGCGGGCGGCGTACCTGCGGGAGATGTCGTTGCCCGCGGGCGTCGACCAGATCGAGCGGCTGCTGCACGAGGCGGCGGGGCGGGTCGTGGAGCCCGGCGCGATTCGTGAGGGAATTTCGCCTAGAACGACATAAATGCCATAACACTACGAAGTTTCCGGCTGTGTGCTAAGAACGTCAAGGAAATTAACCTTCTGTCCGGTTCTGCGATCGGGAGTGTGGTGTGACGGAGAGCGAACGACCGATCCGCCGGCGGAGCCGGTCCCGGCGTCGCCGGCGCGCCCGGCTGCGCCGCGCCCTGCTCGGCGCCCTGGTGGCCGGCTCGCTGCTGCTGGCCACCGTCGGCTGGGTCGGCTTCCGTGGCTGGCAGGCGCGCGCTCACCTCGTCAACGCCGCCGGGCTGGCCCGGGAGCTGAGCGCTCAGGTGGTGGGCGGGGAGACCGACCGTGCGTTGCGGACGCTCGCCGCCCTTCAGGAGCAGTCCCGGGCCGCCCGCGCGGCGACGAGCGACCCGAGCTGGCGGCTGGCCCGGCACACCCCGGTCGCCGGCGACGACCTCGACGCCGTAAAGCAGATCGCGGTGGCGATCGACGAGTTGGCCCGGCAGGCCTTTCCGACCCTGCTCCGGGCGGATCTGACCAGCCTGGTGCCGGCCAGCGGCCGACTGGACCTGGCCCGGCTCAGCGCCGTCTCCGCCGAGTTGTCCGGCGCGAACGAGTCGGTGCAGCGGACCCGCCGGAACCTGGCCGCGGTGCCCGCCGACCGTCTGGTCAGCCAGGTCCGCCAGGCGCTGACCGACCTGCGTGGCGAGATCGACCGGCTGTCCAGCCTCACCACCGCCGCCGACCAGGGCGCCCGCCTGCTGCCGCCGCTGCTCGGGGCGGCCGGCCCGCGGCGATACCTGCTGCTCTCGCAGAACCTCGCCGAGCTGCGCGCCACCGGCGGCATGTTCGGCGCGTACGCGATCATGGAGGCCGACAACGGCAAGGTGAAGATGGGCAAGCAGGGCAGCACCGCCTCGCTCGGCCGGTTCACCCCGGCGCTGAAGCTGCCCGCCGAGATCAAGGCGATCTGGACCGACCTGCCCGGCATCTATCCCGCCGACGTCAACCTGTCTCCGCACTTCCCGACCGCCGCGACGCTGTACCGGGAGATGTTCCGGCGCAAGACGGGCACCACTGTCGACGGGGTGCTCGCCGTCGACCCGGTGGTGCTGTCGTACCTGCTCAAGGCGACCGGTCCGGTCCTGGTGCCCGGCGGGGTGCCGCTGGCCAGCGAGAAGGTCGTGCAGACCCTGCTCAACGAGAGCTACCAGCGGCTGAGCGTCAAGCAGCAGGACGAGTTCTTCGCGTCGTCCGCCGCGTCGGTGTTCGACGCGTTCTTCGAGAAGAATGTCAACCCACGGGTGTTGTTGTCCGCATTTGACCGTGCTATCACCGAACGGCGGATATTGTTCTGGAGTGCCCGACCTGAAGAACAGCGGACGTTCGGCGACAGCCGGATGGCCGGGACGCTTCCGGAACAGGACACCGTGCCGACGGTCGGCGTGTTCCTCAACGACGGCAGCGGCGCGAAGCTCGGCTACTACCTGCGGCCGACGGCGAACGTGACGGTCGGCGACTGCCGGCCCGACGGCCGCCGTGAGCTCCGGTTGCGGGTGACCCTGCGCTCGACGGCACCGAAGTCCGGGCTCAGCGAGTCCGTCCTCGGTCTCGGTATGGCTGGCGATCCGTACACCGCCCGCACGTTGGTGTCGGTCTACAGCCCGGCCGGCGGGGCGGTGCTCGACGCCCGGCTCGACGGGGTGGCGACGGCGCTTGGTAGCGGCACCGAACGTCGCCGTCAGGTGGCGACAGCCAGCGTCGACGTCGGCCCCGGTGCCGAGCGGGCGCTGGAGGTCACCGTGCTGACGGCCAAGACCGGCGTCGGGCAGGCCGAGCTGCGGCTGACCCCCACCGCCAGCCCCTGGACCACCCAAATTCATTCCGCACCAAGCTGTGACCAGTAGGAGGGAACCAATCATGCGGCTATCCCGCATCATCATGGCGCTCACGGTCGGCCTGGCCGTGGTGGCCGTGCCGACGGCAGCGGGGGCGGCACAGCCGCAGCCGACGCCTTCCACGAGCACCGACCCGACCCAGCCGCCGCCGTACACGCCCCAGAACCCGGCGCTGACGGTCAACCGACCGACGATCTTCATCGGTGAGACGGTCGTGCTGACCGGCGTCGGCTTCGGTCCGAACGAAACCGTCGACATCACGGTCACGGTCACCCCGCTGGCCGCTCCGGCTGCTGGTCGGGCTCCGGCTCGCCGCAGCGACGGCAGCACGGTGGCCATGGCCCCGGTGGCCTTCCAGGCGAGCGCGCCACTGAGCTTCACGGCTCGTACCGACGCCCAGGGTCGCTTCACCCGGAACTACACGCCGTCGGTGACCGGTCTGCTGACCTTCACCGCCGTGGGCCGGGAGTCCGGCCGGACCGCCTCCACCGAGCTGCGGGTGCTGCCCAAGAAGCAGCCGTTGCCCGTCACCGGTGACAGCCTCGGCACGCCCATGAAACTCGGCGGTGGCCTGGTCGGCGCCGGCGCGATCATGCTGCTGCTGACCATGGCCTGGCGTCGTCGCCAGCGCTTCGGCGGTGCGGCGCACTGACCGGATCGCCGGGCAGTGCCCGGATCGCACCACCGCTGACGCCCGTCGGAGCACTCCGACGGGCGTCAGCCCGTCCCGGCTGTCCGATCTGTGCGTCGCGATGGCGTGATCGACTCGGCTTCCGGGATGTCGGGGTCTCCGACGCTCCGGGATGCCCCGATTTCCTGGTACACGAGTGGATCACCCGCTCGGACGGTTCTCGGTGCCGGCCCGGCCCGAGAGGTCTCCATGCCGGCCCCGCCCGGCCGCGGTAGCTCGTACGACCGACAACCGGACAGCGTTTTGACACGGCTGCGTTGGATCGGCCGCCCCCGGAATGACCCCGGCCCGCCGGTCGTTGCACCTGGACCCGGCGCCACGAGCCCCCGCTCGCCAGCCGCCGAATCGGGCACCGCGAGCCACCCCGGCCCGTAGGCGCCTACCGCACAGACTTCGCAGCGCCGGACGAGGTGCTCACACCCCGCACCACCGACCCCGATCGGGGGTGCATGGGTGTCCTTACCCCCGAAGGAGCTAACCCCCATGAACACGATCATGCGTAAGAGCGTGCTGTCCGTCGCGGGTCTCGCGTTCGCCGGTGGCATCTTCGCCGGCCCGATCGCCGCGCACACCATGGCGGACACCAAGCCCGTCGCCGTCGCCGTGCAGGCCGACAAGCCCGACGCCGCGGCGCTGATCCCGCACGGCACCCAGGGCGAGCAGTCGCACCTCACCCTGAACGACGAGCAGACCGCCAACGTCAAGGCGATCATCGCCGCCACGAAGAAGGCCGGCCTGCCCGAGCGCGCCGCGGTCATCTCGATCGCGACGAGCCTGCAGGAGTCGAAGTTGGAGAACCTGGGTCACCTGGGTGACATGAACGACCACGACTCGCTGGGCCTGTTCCAGCAGCGCCCCAGCTCGGGTTGGGGCACCCCGGAGCAGATCACCGATCCGGAGTACTCGACGACGGCGTTTCTGAAGGGCCTCAGGCAGGTCGACGGCTGGCAGGACATGCCGCTGACCGACGCCGCGCAGACCGTGCAGGTCTCCGCGTACCCGGACGCCTACGCGCAGTGGGAGCAGCAGGCCGCCGACCTGGTCGCCCAGTACTGGAACAGCTGACCCACACCGACAGACACGCTGGCCGGCATCCCACCACGGGGTGCCGGCCAGCGGCGTACTCCGGTCAGGTTTTGCGGCGGTGCGTGCGGTAGATGTCGATCAGCGCGCAGAGCAGAGCGAGCACGATGATGCCGGTGGCCAGCATGAGGGACCGTTCGAAGGAGGTGGTCCAGTCGCCCCGGCTGTCGGCCAGCGACGAGAAGAACAGCGAGCCGACGGCGGCGATGCCGGCGGCGGCGCCGATCCGCTGACCGGTCTGGAGCATGCCCGCGCCGCTGCCCGCCTGTGCCACCGGCACCTCGGAGAGGGTGATCGTCTGGTTGGGCGCGATCACCAGGCCACTGCCGATGCCGGCGACGAGCAGGGGGCCGGCGGCGACCCAGGGCGCGGGGGCGTCCGGCGCGAGCCGCAGCGCGACCACCGTCGCGGCCAGCCCGACCACCACGGTGAGCAGGCCGATGGCGACAAGTGGTCGGCCGAAGCGGTTGACGATGCGGCCCCCCAGCACGGCGGCGGCCGCCGAACCGAGGGCGAACGGGGTGATGGCCAGGCCGGCGACGAGCGCGCTGTAGCCGAGGCCCATCTGTAGGAACAGGGTGAAGATGAAGAAGATCGCGGTGAACCCGCCGAAGTAGACCAGCGCCAGGATCGACCCCAGGGTGTACGACTGGACGCCGAACAGGCGCAGGTCGAACAGGGGTTGGTGGTGGCGTGCGTACCGCCGCTCCCAGAGCCCGAAGGCGACAAGCACCGCCAGGCCGACCGGGATGAGTGCCCACTTCCAGGGGCTCTCCCACTGCTGCTCCTGCACCAGGGGCAGCAGGAGCAGGACCACGCCGATGCCGAGCAGCAGGACGCCGACCGGGTCGAGTCGATGCCAGCCGGGTTGACCGGCAGGGCGTCCGGGCAGCAGACGCCAGCCGAGGACCACCGCGAGGACGCCGACCGGCACGTTGACGAAGAAGACCCATCGCCATCCGTGGTCCTCGCCGCCGATGGCGATGAGCAGCCCGCCGAGCAGCGGCCCGACGGCGGTGGAGATGCCGATGGTGGCGCCGAGCAGGCCGAACGGGCGGGCCCGTTCCGGCCCCCGGAAGAGCTGCTGGATCAGACCGATGACCTGCGGGTTGACGATGCCGGCGGCGGCGCCCTGCAACAGTCGGGCGATGACCAGCCAGGTCGGGGAGGTGGCGAGACCGGCGAGTGCGCTGGTGACGGTGAAGAGCGCGATGCCGAAGACGAAGGCGTTGCGCCGACCACGGGCGTCGCCGAACCGCCCGGCGGGCACCAGCGCCAGGCCGAAGGTGAGCGCGTACCCGGAGAGGATCCACTGCAGGTCGCTCGGCGACGCGTGCAACGCCTTGTCGATGGACGGGACCGCGACGTTGACGATGCTGACGTCGAGCAGTGTCATGAACGCGGCGACCAACCCGACGCCGACGGCCTGCCAGCGTCGTCGGTTCTCGGCCGCCGTGACCGGCTGCGGCGTCTGCGCCGCGTTCATCGTGCCCCCCGTCGGCCGTCGATCACGCATACCTGACCGCTACCCGGGTCGCCGGGGGGCGAATCTTCTCGGCTGGTCCCGCAGGTCACGCCATCTGGCGGGCACAGAACCGGGGGCCGAAGTCCAGGCCCGCCATCGGCGAGTCCTCGCGGTGCAGCAGGCCCTTCTCGGTGAGCAGGTGCAGCGGGCTGCCCACCTGCTCCGCGGTCAAGCCGGACTCCTCGGCGATCAGGTCCGGGTACGGCACCTGCCCGCGTGCCTCCAGGGTGGTGACCGCCTCGTAGACCCGTTGCTCGGCCTCCGACAGTTGCACCTGCTGCATGGTCCCTCCTTCGCTCGGCCGCCGTCACCGCGGCGGTGTGCCGTGCGCCGTTTACCCCCTGGGTGACCGAAGATGCACACCCGATCGGGCGGTCACGGCAGCTGACGGGACCGGCTGTGGCGCGGCGTCGGGGCGTCCGGTGGTGCCCTAGGCTGCTTCCGTGATCGTTTGGGACCTGGTGGTCGTCGGTGCCGGCCCCGCCGGGCTGTCCGCAGCTCACGCGGCTGCCCGTGCGGGCGTCTCCACCCTCGTCGTCGAGCGGGCCGCGCACCCGCGATACAAGACCTGTGGAGGTGGCCTGATCGGCACCTCGCTGGCCGCCGTCCAGGGCCGGATCGAGGTGCCCGCGCACGACCGGGTGGACCGGGTGACGTTCACCCGCGACGGCGGCCGGGAGTTCACCCGCCGCAGCGCCGCTCCGGTGGTGACCATGGTGCGTCGCGAGGAGTTCGACGATCGGCTGCGCGCGGCGGCGGTCGCCGCCGGCGCGCAGCTGCGGGAGCGGGTCGCGGTCCGCGCGGTCGAGCAGGACTCCGACGGGGTACGCCTGCGGCTGGCCGACGGTACGACGATCGCGGCCCGGACGGTGATCGGGGCGGACGGCTCGTCGGGGGTGACCGCCCGGCAGGTGGGGGTTCGGTACCGGCAGGTGGATCTGGGGCTGGAGCTGGAGATCCCGGTGCCGCCGGCCGAGCAGGAGCGGTGGCGGGGGCGACTGCTGCTGGACTGGGGAGCGATGCCGGGCTCGTACGCCTGGGTGTTTCCCAAGGGTGACCGGTTGACCGTCGGTGTGATCGCCGGTCGGGGCGCGGGGGAGGGGACCCGAAAGTACCTGCGGCAGTTCGTCGACCGGTTGGGGTTGGCCGGTCTGCCGGCGGAGCACGACTCCGGTCACCTGACCCGGTGCCGTGCGGAGGACTCGCCGTTGCGTAATGGCCGGGTGCTGGTGGTGGGGGATGCGGCAGGGTTGCTGGAGCCGTGGAGCCGGGAGGGCATCAGCTTCGCGCTGCGCTCCGGCGAACTGGCCGGCGCGGCGGTCGCGGCCGGTGATCTCGCCGGGTACGAGCGGGCGGTCGCCGAGCGGCTGCTGCCGGAGATGCGGGCGGGCTTCCGGCTGCTCGACGTGTTCACCCGCCGCCCGAACGTGTTCCACGCGCTGTTGGCGACCCCGCCGGGCTGGCGGATGTTCGTTCAGTTCTGCCAGGGCCGGGCGAGCTTCGACGAGATGCTGCGACACCGCCGGATCCGGGCCGCCCTCGCGGTGCTCGACCGGTTACCCCAGCCATCGCGCCAGCCCACACCCAGTCAACCAGGATCCTAGGACGCCCTACAGGGTGTGTGCGAGGGCTGGTGTCGCGGCACCGATCGCCGGACAATCGACAGGGAGGCAGGAGGAGCCGATGGCCGAGCAGCCGTTCACCGACGACGAGTACGCGTTCCTGCGCCACATCCGGTTCGGCGAGTTGCCGCCCCCGGTCCGACCGGACGAGCTGGTCGCCCTGACCGAGACGGACCCGGGGCGGGACCGGTCGGAGACGGCCGAGGACCCGATGCGCTGGAACGTGCAGGGCTGAGAACGCGCGACGCCGTGGGTGTCGCCACCCACGGCCCGTCGACGGCCGCCGATCAGAAGACCGGCACACCCTCGCGGACGAGGCGCCAGTTGGGCTGGAAGAAATCGGCCGGGTCGATGCTGCCCCTGGCCTGCGCCCAGTCGATGAGCAGCTGACGGATCTCCTGCTGCGCGTTGTAGACCTGGGTCTTCACGATGCCGGGGAAGTTGCCACCGCCGCTGCGCCGGTAGTTGTTCACCGCCACCACGAACTGCGCGTTGTCGGCGACCGGCGTGTCGGTGCCGGGCAGCACCAGGCGGGTGATCCGCTGCCCGACGGCCGGGAGATGTCGATGTCGTAGTCCACGCCGGAGAAGACGTCGTAGTTGTAGTCCGGGACCGTGGGGTCGCTGATCTGCTCCGGGTCGACGGCCGCGCCCGGGGCGAGGGTGCGGAAGTACTTCGCCGAGTACTCCAGATACGCCCGCACCTCGGCGCCGCTGAGCACCACCGCCTCAAGGGTGTTGTCGTACACGTACAGACCGGCCACGTCGCGGATCTTGACGTCCCCGGCGGGGAAGACGGCGGTACGGCTGAACGGTGCCGCGATCGACAACACCGGCAGGTCCGCGTACGCGGTGCCGGCCAGCGCCGCGCCGACCACAGCGGTCTGCACGTGGTTGATGAAGTCCAGGATCGGGGTGTCCCTGTACCGCGACTCGGCCGCCGACAATTCCACAGTGGACTGCGCGACCACCTGGTTGACGTACGCCACGGTCTTCTGGTGCTGGCCCCGCACGGCGGCGAGCACCTTCGGGTCCTCGACCACCGTGTTGGTGTTCAACATGGTGGCGGCCTTCTTGGTGATCGCCCACCGGCCGTGCTCACGGGTGAGCGTGAAGTCCATCCGGGTGAGCCGCTGGCCCCACTTCGACGGCTCGGAGAGCAGCACCTGGGCGCCGGTCCGCTCGTTCGTGACGAACCGCTCGACCACCTCGTTGTGCGCGTGACCGAAGAGGATCGCGTCGATCCCCGGCACCTGCTGGGCGATCAGCGCCACCGGGTTCTCGTTCGGCAGCTCCGGGCCGTAGCTGGAGGTGCCGCTGTCCCCGCCATGCGCGGAGATCAGCACCAGGTCCGCGCCACGGGCCCGCATGATCGGCACCCACTTCGCGGCGGTGGCGACCATGTCGTCGAAGCGCAGCCTGCCCTCGACGTTGCCCTTGTCCCAGATGGCCACACCCGGGTTGGTCAGCCCCAGGATGCCGACCCGCAGGGTCGGCGCGGCGAAACCGAGGGAGACCTTCTTGATGACGTACGGCAGGAAGGCCGGCTTGCCGGTCTTCGCGTTGACCGCGTTGGCGGCGAGCGCCGGAAAGCCGAGCTGGCGGATCCACAGGTCAAGCAGCGGCAGACCGTAGTTGAACTCGTGGTTGCCAAGCGTCACCGCGTCGTAGTCGATGACGTTCATGGCCCGGGCATCGGGTGCTTCTCCCCGGTGGCGGTGATCGGCTCCTGCTTGGCGTAGTAGGTGGCCAGCGGGGTGCCCTGGATGGTGTCGCCGGCGTCGAGCACCAGCGTCGCCTTGCCGCGCCGCTCCCGGCGGATCTGGTTGATCAGGGTCGCCAGCTTCGCGACGCCGATGTCGTTCTGCTTGCTGTCGTCGTACTCGGCGTCCCGGTAGTAATCCCAGTTGTAGACGTTGCCGTGGGTGTCCGACGTGCCCAGGAGGGTGAGGTCCCAGGTGCGTGACCGGGCCGCGCCGGCCGCCTGCGCGGGCGCGGCGGCGATCAGCGGGGTGGTCGCCGCCGCGGCCGCGGCGACGAGCACCTGACGACGCGACGGGCCGGAGGGAGAGGTCATGACGTGCCTTTCCATGGGGTGGACGCGCTTCGTGGGCGCTCGCGCACCATAACCACCGGCTGGCACTCCCGCCACGCCAGCCCCGGCGGTTGCCCCGGTTTCCACCGGCCCACCTGGGGTAGGGCGATCCAGGACGAGATTCGCGGGAGAGCCGCCGCTCCCCGCGCGGCGCGAGGAGACTTCGGAGATTTCGGTGACTGAGGACCAGCACACCCAGCAGGACCCGACCAGCCAGTACGGCCAGCAGTCGGGCCAGCCCGCACAGCAGCAGTCAGCGCCCGGCTCGACCGCGCAGATGAACCCCAAACCGGACCACGGGGAGGAGTCGTACCGGGGCAGCGGCAAGCTCGACGGCAAGCGGGCGTTGATCACCGGGGGTGACTCGGGGATCGGCCGGGCGGTCGCCATCGCCTTCGCCCGGGAGGGCGCGGACGTGCTCGTCTCCTACCTCGACGAGGAGGAGGACGCCGACGCCCGGGAGACCATCCGGCTGGTCGAGAGCGCCGGCCGGCGGGGCGTCGCGGTACGCGGTGACATCACCGACGAGGCGCACTGTCAGGAGCTGGTCGATCGGGCGGTACGCGAGCTGGGCGGCCTCGACATCCTGGTCAACAACGCGGCGTACCAGATGTCGCAGGACAAGGGGATCCTCGGCATCAGCACCGAGCAGTTCGACCGGGTGCTCAAGACCAACCTGTACGCGATGTTCTGGCTCTGCAAGGCCGCGATTCCGCACCTCTCCGAGGGGGCGGCGATCATCAACACGGCCTCGATCCAGGCGTTCGACCCGTCGCCGCAGCTGCTGGACTACGCCACCACCAAGGCCGGGATCGCCAACTTCACCAAGGCCCTCGCCGCTGACCTGGCCGAGCAGGGCATCCGGGTGAACGCCGTCGCGCCCGGTCCGGTCTGGACGCCGCTGATCCCGGCGACCATGCCGGAGGAGAAGGTGAAGCAGTTCGGCACCGACACCCCGGAGGGTCGGCCCGGCCAGCCGGCGGAGCTGGCCCCCGCGTACGTCTTCTTCGCCTCGCAGGAGTCCAGCTACGTCACCGGCGAGATCCTCGGAGTCACCGGCGGCCGACCGACCAAGTGATCCGCCGCCGGGTGGGCGTCCGCACGACGCCCGCCCGGCGGTGTGGCTCGCCGGTGCGGCAGTTAACGGGGCCAGCTGGCGAAGCGTCGTCGGATCTCGGCGACCTCGGCCGCGCCCAGGCCGTATCGACCGAACCGCTGGTCGGAGAGGCGGTCCAGGTAGCGGCCGGCGGCACGGACGTCGTCGGGGTCCAGCGCGGGATCGACCTGACGTGCCAGGATCAGCAGCTCGTTCACCCCGTAGTGGTCGAGGACCGCCGACACGTCGATGAAGTCCCGTACCTCCCGCCGGTTGACCAACGCCGCGATCTTGTTGGCCACCAGATCCCGGACGTCCATCACCGGGCCGAGGTCCATCACCACAGGGCTCTGCCGGCGGTCCAACCGGGCCAGGCTGAGCCGGATCTGCCGTGCGTCGCGGCTCACCACGAAGTCCTTCATGTCCTGCTCGTACCCGTCGAACAGGTTGGCCAGCTCACTGTCCGGGTCGGCATCGCTGACGCTGAACCCAGCCCGCTCCAGGGCCACCCGGACCCCGGCGGACGCGGCCGCCGCGGCGCCCTCCACGTCCGCGAAGAGGTCGACGTCCTCCGTCGGTCGGGCGACCAGCCCGTGCGCCGCCCACGCCACTCCACCACCAAGAACGAACCGGTACGGCCCGGCGGCGGACAGCGCCACCCGGGCCACCTCCCGGTAGAACTCGTGCAGGTGAGGCTCGGTCACGCGGCGCGCAGGCCGCGGTGTCGGCTCTCCCACGCCTGGCGTACCCCCCGAGGCAGGTTGAGCAGTCGCCACACCCGACGCAGCGTCCGCCCGTTGATCAGGGAGCGCAGATCCTCGGCCCGGGTGGTCTCACGAAGCACGTTCTCGTACATCCAGAGCAGTTGGTCGGGGTCGCCGAGGTCGAAGGTGCGCTCGGCGTTCCACATCAGTCGTACCGGCAGCTCGACCACGCCTCGGGTGGGGCCGGCCAGCTCAGCGAGCGTCCGTGCCACCACAGCGGGGCGACCTGGGCGGGCCAGGAAAGCCACGCCGGTCGCGGTGGGGGAGACGGCCTGCATGGTGTCAGGGTAACGCCCACCAGAGCCAGTGTCGCTCAGGCTGATCCGAGCGCCCAGTTCCCGGCGCGTCCGCCCGCCTCCGCTCAGCGCGATGTTTGTCCGGTTCGCGCGATCTCGTGCGGCCCAGCGGATTCGTGATCGACTCGGGTTTCCTGTAGTTGGGGTGTCCGACCCTCCGGGATGCCCCGATTTCCATGAACCCGAGTGGATCATCCGAGTGAGGGGCCATTTGCCGCTGCCGGTCCGCCCCTACCTGGGTCATTTGTACGGTTATACGCCCGGTTCGCGGAGATCGCGGCCGACGTGGCCGCCGAGGCGCGCGACGGTCTGGGTGCAGAGCTGGGGTTTGTGGGGTGTGACCGGCTGCACCGGTGGGCCGGAATCATGGCTGGGCCGGGGTCGTTACACACCCTGACGATCGCAGGACCTCGGCCGATCACCCGGCCTTGGGACTGGCCCCGCCGCCGGAATGCCGGCTCGCACCGGGTCGTTAAACACCTGACGATCGCGGGATGACCGCCCGGGGCCTCGGGCTTGGAATGCCGGCCTCCGGGCCGCCGTTGCAGTCGCCACGACCGAGCGCCCGGGCACCGCCACGATGCGGGTGCCGGTGGAGCAGTCCCCACGACCGGGTGCCTGGGCACCGCCATGATGCGGGTGCCGGTGGGTGGGCCGCCTCCGGAATGACTCCGGCCGGCCGGTCGTTACATAGGGACCTGGCGCCACGAGCCCCCCGGCTCGCAGGTCGCCGTCCGGGTGCCACAAGCCCTCCGGTTCGTGTGCACCCCCCTCAGACTTTTTCTCTTGTTGTGTGCAGCGCCGGACGAGGTGCTCACACCCGCGTCGCCGCTCCCCTTGGCGTGTGTGGGTGTCCTACCCCCGAAGGAGCTAACCCCCATGAACACGATCATGCGTAAGAGTGTGCTGTCCGTTGCGGGTCTCGCGTTCGCCGGTGGTGTCTTCGCCGGTCCGATCGCCGCCCACGCCAACCCGGTCGAGGGCAAGCCGGTCGCCGTGGCGGTGCAGCAGTCGGCGCCGAAGCCGCAGGGCGAGCAGTCGCACCTCACCCT
>NZ_JAEVHL010000085.1 GCF_016803395.1 Micromonospora tarensis
AATCATAATTGGCACTGGCTTTACAAGCACCCTGTTGAGTTCTCAAAGAACAACCACACACCGACCAGAAGCCCCACCACAGCGGAACCCCAACCGGGGTATTTCCGTACCGCGTCCCCGCCGCTCTCGCGCCGGGCACTTTTACTACGTTACCTCACCGTCTCTGCCGTGTCAAACCGTGTGTCCCGGTCTGTCATGCTTCGTACGGGTCAGCGCCGACGCACTCACGCAGCAGCGAAGCGCTGCGTCAGGTCGTCGGATTTGGCAGGCCGGCCGCTGCGGTGAACCACAGTCTCGCCCGGTGCCCTGCCGTTCGTGAACCTTACCCGGTCGGCTGCGCCGCACCAAATCCGCCTCGCGGCCGATCCGGCGAGCCCCGCCCGGACCGCGTCCTACGGGAGCGAACCCCCGTCTGACCCGGCTGCCACCCCGTCTCGGTGCTCCAGGACCTTCGTCCCGTTTGCCCCGTTCCGCGCTGGCAGAGAGAAAGTTACGCGTCCGCGGGTTTGATCGTCAAATCCGTGGGTAGCGGCGCGCGTCACATTCGCGGCTCCTACGCGTTTCCCCAGCTCAGGCCCACCCCGTGCGGTGATGGCTCAAAGCGGAGTCGCGAGCGGGCGGTCATGACCGGGCCGGTTCACCACGAAATCGGCGATGCCGAGGCGACCCGGCGGGGGACGAGACAGCGCTTCCCCTCACCCGGCGGCCGCCGGAAGGCCCGACGCATAGCCGCCCAGGCAGTGGAAACAAGGGTCAGGACGCCGGCCGGCGGCGGGCGGCGAACCAGGCCCGGACGCCGAGCACACCGACGGTGGTCCCGATCGCCAGGGACGCGGCGATCAGCAGTGCGTGCACCCACAGAAAGCTGGTGGCCGCACCCTCGGCCACCCGGCCGGACGTCCAGGAGCGCGGGTCCTGCCAGATGGCCAGCGCGAACCTCGGCCAGATCACCCAGGTCCAGACGCCGACTCCGACCAGGAAGACAGCCCACCCTCGCGACAGCACCATGGCAGCCGAGTATGCCAGCGCACCTGGTCGCCGGGCCGCCGCCGGACCCGGAGCAGGCGACGAACCAGAGGCAGCCGACGGACGCAGAGCTGCGCCGACGAACGCAGAGCTGCGCCAACGGGGCAGAGGCTCGCCGACGAACGCAGAGCTGCGCCAACGGGGCAGAGGCTCGCCGACGGACGCGGAACGCCGGCGACGGACGCGAGCCGACCACGGCCATTCGACATCGATGCCCGGCGACGGCACCCTGATCGATCGGTTTTGAGGGCTGCCGGGTGGGCACTGCGAAAGAGGACAGCTGAGGATTGGCCCCCCGGAGGTGTCCCGTGCAACCCTCAATCTTCAATCCCTGGGCCTGGCGTGACCCGTCCGCCCTCGCTGGCGGGTACACGCAGGCCACCCCATCGGTCACCGCGCCGGACGGCCAGCAGGGCGGCCACGATGGTCCGGACGCCCCGGGCCCCGGCACACCCGTCGACCTGGTGGGCTACCGGGCAGAGGCGAGCGACGGCGGGATCGGCACCATCGACGAGGCCAGCGACGAGGCGGATGCCGGCTATCTGGTGGTGGACACCGGGCCGTGGATCTTCGGCCAGAAGGTGTTGCTGCCGGCCGGGACGGTAGCCCGGGTGGATCACCAGGAACGCGTCGTGCACATCGACCGGACCCGGCAGGAGATCAGGGACGCGCCGCCGTTCGATCCGGGTTCGGCCGACCCGGAGTCTCGAGAGCGCCTCGGCAGCTACTACGCCGACAGCCACGTCCCCCCGCCGGGTGCCACCCCCCGGGTAATGTGAGGCCGTGGTCCGGACGGGCAAAAGTGCGCCGGAGGCGGTCGGCCTCGTCGACGGCCTCCCACTCGGTGCCGTGCCCGGGACCCCGACCAGCTCCGGCGATGGCCGTGAGCAACTTCTGAACGTCCTCCGTGCCGGTGGTCTGCGGTTCCGCGCCGGCGCGCGATGGCGGACGGCTCGCTGAGTCGATCCCGCTGACCGAGAGGGCCTGACCACCCTCTCGGCGCGCGCCCACGGGCACCCCCACCTTCGGATCACGAGAGGCATCACCATGTCCGTCGCACGAATGCTCACCGGCGACCGGCCCACCGGCCGCCTGCACCTTGGCCACTACGTCGGCAGCATCGCCAACCGGGTACGGCTGCACCGCGGCTACGAGAGCTTCTTCATCATCGCCGACCTGCACATGCTCACCACCCGCAATCGCCGGGAGGACATCGACCAGGTCTCCGGCAACGCCCGCGAGATGGTGACCGACATCCTCGCCGCCGGCATCGACCCGGAGCGGGCCATCTTCTACCTCCAGTCGGCCATTCCGGAGGTCGGCGACCTCAACACCCTCCTGCAGAACCTGGTCACCGTTCCCCGGCTGGAGCGGGTGCCCTCACTCAAGGACATGGCCCGCGATGCCGGCAAGGAGGAGATGCCGTACGGGCTGCTGGGTTACCCGGTGCTCCAGGCCGCGGACATCCTCTGCGTGAAGGGAGAGGTGGTTCCGGTCGGGCGGGACAACGCCGCGCATGTCGAGGTGACCCGGGAGATCGCCCGACGGTTCAACCACCTGTACGGTCCCGTGTTCCCGGTGCCCGAGTTGATCCCGGCGGACACGCCGAGCCTGGTGGGCACCGATGGTGCCGCCAAGATGAGCAAGAGCCGGGGCAACGCGATCGCGCTCTCCGACGACCCGGCGACGGTGCGTCGCAAGGTGCTCGGCATGTACACCGACCCGAACCGGGTGCGGGCCGACGTGCCGGGCACGGTGGAGGGCAACCCGGTCTTCGCGTACCACGAGATTTTCAATCCGGACCGGGACGAGGTCAGCGACCTGGCCCGGCGTTACCGGGCCGGGCGGGTGGGCGACGTAGAGGTCAAGGAACGGCTGGTGATCGCGCTGGAGGCGTTCCTGGCGCCGATCCGGCAGCGCCGGGCCGAGATCGAGGCGGATCGGGGTCTGGTCGACCGGTTGATCGTCGAGGGCACCGAACGGACCCGCCAGGAGGTGCGCCAGACCCTGCTCGAGGTACGCCGGGCGATGGGGCTGACCGGGGCGTACCAGCAGGTGCGGCGGCGGGCCGAGCGCAGCCGGCGCCGGACGGACGCCTCGACCTGAGGCGGCCGTCCGGTCGGCGGGGTGACGCCGGGTGGGCGGTGCTGGGCGAGTAGACCCGCTGAACCGTCGAGCGATATGGCGCAGAATGCGAGGATGAGGGGGATTGTCGACGTTCATCCGGCGGGGATGACGCAGCGGACGACGACGTTCGAGATCTTCTTCGACCTGGTCTTCGTCTTCGCACTCACTCGGGTCATCACGTTCATGGCGGGTTCGCCGAGCGCGCTCACCCTGGCCCAGGGGCTGCTCCTCCTGCTACTGCTGCTCTACTCCTGGTCGCCGTACATCTGGGTGGGGAACCTGGTCCGGCCCGACGTTGGCCCGGTCCGCGCGGTCACCCTGGTCGCGATGGCGGCGATCTTCGTGGCCGCGCTCGTGCTGCCGGACGCGTGGCAGCAGGGCCCGGAGCTGTTCGACGCGCCACTGACCCTCGCCCTGGCCTACGTGGTCGGCCGGACCGTGCAGCTCGTGATCCTGTACTGGGCGAGCACGAGCAACCCCGCACTGCGCTCGACGCTGCGGTTCTTCGCCGTGCCGGTGGTGCTGGGCTGGGTTCCGCTGATCATCGGCGCGGTGCTCGGTGGTGCCGCCCAAACGGCGCTCTGGACGGTCGCGTTCCTGCTGAACATCGGCGGTGCCCGGATCGCGTCCGCCTTCCGGCCGTGGCAACTGCGCAGTGTGGACCACTTCAGCGAGCGGTTCGGCCTGGTGCTCATCATCGCGCTTGGTGAGTCCCTGATCTCTGCCGGCGCAGGCCCACGGGCGATGGCGCCGGTCGGCCCCGCCCTGGTGGCCGCACTGCTCGGCCTCACCAGCACGGTGTGCCTGTGGTGGCTCTACTTCGATCGGCTGGCGCCCGCCGCCCGGGAGGCCGTCCGGAACCTGCCGGGCGAGCGACGGGCCAGCGTGGCCGGCGACGCGTACGGCCTCGGGCACTCCACGCTGATCATCGGCGCCATCTTCGTCGCGTTGGGCCTCGAGGTGGTGATCGCCCGACTCACCGAGGAGTCGGCGCATCCCGGCCGGCTGGGCTGGGAAGCGGCGACCGCGCTGTACGGCGGCACCGCCCTCTACCTGCTCGGCAGGCTGGCCTTTCGTCGGCTGACCGTTCGCGCGGTGCACCCGAAGCAGGTCGTCGCCGCGCTGCTGCCGCTGGTCCTGCTGCCGATCGGCCGGTCCCTGCCGCCATTGGCGGCGCTCGTCCTGCTGACCGCCTTCCTGGTCGGGGTGACCTGGTTCGAGCGGCGGATGGACCAACGCGACGAAGGACCCCACTCGGCGCGACCGCGCCCTTCGTGAGCACGGCCGGGCGGGCCGGCCAGCGAAATCCGCCAGTTGGCAGCCGTCGCGACCGAGTGCACGAGGGCCTCCCGCTGTACCCTTCCCCGGTGAGTCTGCCTCTGCCTTCCGGTCAGTTCGCCGCGTACCTCTTCGACTGCGACGGGACCATCGTCGACTCGATGCCGTTGCACTATCTGGCCTGGCAGCGGGCCCTTGCGGAGTGGGGCTGCGAGTTCCCGGAGGACCTCTTCTACGCCTGGGGCGGCCGGCCGACCGCCGACATCATCGTCGCCCTGAACGAGCAGCAGGGTCTGGCCATGCCGGTGGCGGCCGTCGTCGAACGTCGGGAGGGCTACTACCAGGAGTTGCTGCCGCAGGTGGCCGCCGTGCCGGAGGTGCTGGAGCACATCCACGACGCGCACCAGCGGGTGCCGTTCGCCGTCGTCTCCGGCAGCACCCGCGCCTCGGTCACCGCCTCCCTGAACGCGCTCGGCCTGCTGGACCGCTTCGACGTGCTGGTCTGCGCCGAGGACTACACCCGGGCCAAGCCCGACCCGGAGGCGTTCCTGCTCGCGGCGGAGCAGCTCGGCGTACCCCCGGAGTCCTGCCTGGTCTTCGAGGACACCGACCTCGGCATCCAGGCCGCGACCGCCGCCGGCATGGCATCGGTACGCGTGCCGCAACAGCGCGTCGGTTGATTCTCAGGCCACCGTGAGCAGGAGCTTGCCGACGTAGGACGTCTCCAGGCGTTGGTGTGCCTCGCGCACCTTGCCCAGCGGGAACGTCTCCGCGACGTGCACCACGAACGGCCCGGCCTCGATGAGTTCGTTGAGGCGCTGCAACTGTCGGGGGTTCGATTCGCCGTCGTAGGCGCGGACGACGACGCCGGGGCGCTCGCCCGGCTCCGGTCGCACGCCGTGCGCGAATCCGACCACGCCGCCGTCGACGAGCGCCTCGGTGAGCCGGTCCAGGGTCTGGCCGCCAGCCATCGCCAGGATGGCGTTCACCCCGTTCGGTGCCGCTTCCCGGATCCGGGCGAGCACGTCGGTCAGGTCGCCGTGGCCGTCGAGGGAGATTTCGGCGCCGAGCCGGGTCACCAGTGCGACGCCGTCCGCGCCGGAGGCCACGGCGATCACGTTCAGCCCCTGCCGCTTGGCCAGCTGCACGGCCAGGTGGCCCTGGCCCCCGCTGGCACCAAAGATCAACAGCCAGTCGCCGGCCGCCAGGCTGAGCGCGTCGAGCCCGGCCAGCGCGGTCAACGCGTCGGTGGGCATCGCACCGGCGTGCTCCACCGCGACTCCGTCGGGCACCTTCGCCGCGTACTGTGCCTGGACCGCCGCGTACTCGGCGTAGCAGCCGCCCTTGGGCCGGGTGGTGGCGGAGACGTAGACCAGGTCGCCGACCGCCAGGCCGGTCACCTTGCTGCCGGCCGCGACGACGGTGCCGGCCCCGTCGGAGCCGGGCACGATCGGCAGAGCTGAGCCCTCCGGCACCAGCACACCCTGGCGCTCGTACGCATCCCACACCCCGACGCCGGCGGACCACACCTTGATCAGCACCTCGTCGTCGGCGACCTGGGGGATCGGCAGCTTCCGCAGGGTGATCACCTCCGGCCCACCGAACTCGTCCAGGGCCGCGGCCTGCATCCGCTCTGGCAGATCCCGGTCAACCATGTGGATTCCCTCTCCATGCCGGCGTCACCGTCGCAGCATGCCGGCTCGGCAACAGGGGCGACCCCGGACCGAACGCCGTTCACCCACAAGGACGACCACAGGCCCCCGCAGGCGTAGCCGGGACGGGCACGGGAATGGCCGGTTGACCCGGAGTCTGTTCGGCGCGACCGCGCGCCGGCAGCGGGACCTGGCGGAAGGGAAGCCGTGCGCGCTCCGTCGTCGCGGGCCACGGCCTGGCTCCTGGTGGCGCTGGCCGCGGCCTCCGGCTGCGTCGACGTGATCTGCCTGGCCCGGCTGAACGGGTACTTCGCCAGCGTGATCACCGGCAACCTGGTGCACTTCGGCCACGCGCTCGCCACCGGGGACGCCCGCTCGATCGCCGGGGCGGTGGTGGCGGTCGGTGGTTATGCCGTGGGGGTGGCCGCCGCCACGGTGCCACTGCGGCACACCCCGCCCGGCTGGAACCGCCCCACCGCCGTGGTGACCTCGGTGGAGGCGGTGCTGCTGCTCGCCTTCACGGTCGGCTGGTCGGCCTGCTCGGCCCGTCCCGGGTACGGCTTCGGGCTCGTGCTGCTGGGGACGGCGGCCGGGGCGAGCGGCATCCAGAGCGTGATCACGGTGGCCGCCGGCGTCCGGGGCGCCTCGACCACCTATCTGACCGGCTCGCTCACCGAGTTGGTCCGGCGTCGCGTCGTCGACCCGCACCGGTTCGCCGACGTGGGTGGCGTCGGCCGGTTGGCGGGGCTGGTGGTCGGCGCCGTCCTCGGCACGGTGGTGCTCCGTACGGCGCCGACCTGGGCCTCGGTGCCGGCGGCGGCGCTGGTGGTCGCCGTGATCACGGTCGCCGTCGGCCTGACCCGCCGTGCGGTGGCCGCCGCCGAACAGCACGCCGACCCGGGCCACGGTCAGGACGTCTTCGGCTCCTGAGCACGCAGCGCCTGCTCGACGGCGTCCCGTACCCGGGCGTCCTCGCGGGCCTTGCGCTGCGTCCGGGTGCGGCGGCGGTAGAGGTACGCCGCGACGAGCACGGCGATCAGCACGAGGAGCACCAGCACCAGCGTCCAGGGCAGGGCCCAGCCGTGCGCGGTGGCCTGGACCGGCTTGAGCGGGGTGGTGGAGCCCGAGGCGTCGGTGAGCAGGGGGGTCAGGGTCGCGGTCCCGGCCAGCGAGATGGCGGGCGCCACGCCGTGCACCACCGGCACCGTCACGGTCCAGCTCTCACCGGGCAGCAGCTCCGGCGGTGCGGCGATGTCCCCAGCTCGCACCCGGAGCAGGCCGAACGGTCCGGAGACCGACACCGCCTGCTGCCCGGACAGGGCGGCGTTGCCAACGTTGTGGAGCTTGTAGGTGATGGTGGCGTCGCCCTTGGCGAACGGGTTGACCGAGCCCGCGTACCGCACGTGCAGATTCTCGATGGCGAGGTTCGGCTTCAGCTCCCCACCCACCCGCAACTTGATCCGGATGCCGAGACGCCGGTCGACGTTGATCCCCTCGGTCTGGTCGGCCTGGGTCAGCGCGGTGAGGATGCCACCCACGTAGTCCCCGGGCGTGGCATTGCCCGGGACGCTGACGGTGAACGGGACCTGAGCGGTCTTGCCGGGCTGGATCACCACACTGCCGGTCTTCGCCTTCACCCAGGCGCCGATCGCCACGGATTTCTTGTCCTTGGTGAGCAGGTCGAGCTGGCCCGCGTCGGTGGTGAAGCCGTCGGCGGCGTACACCGACAGGGTCAGCGGCGCCGGACCGCGATTGGCCACGACCATCGCGTCCTCGACGGCGCCGCCGGGGTTGACGTTGTAGCTGTAACTGGACCGGGCCTCGCCGTAGCCGTTCGAGGCGGTCCGGACCGTCCAGGCGACGTTGCCCTCGGCGGCCACGGCGGGGCCGGTACCGACACCGACGGCCGCGATGGCGACGAGCACTGACAGTGCGGTGGTACGAAGGAGTGTCTTCCAGCGCGCTACGGACGGTTGCATGTCGGATCCTTGAGGTGATCTTGAAAGGACGTCAAATGGGTGGCGGGGCAGGCACCCGAAGGTGCCTACCCCGCCCGGTGGAGCAGTTCGGTCAGCTGCTCAGCGCAGTGATCGTGAGGGTGGTGCGGTAGCTGCCCTTCGCGATGCTGTCCGGGATCTTCAGATCCAGGTCGGCACCGAGCTTGGCGCCACCCCGAGGGTGACCCTGCGCGGCCGCACCGAGGCCGCTGGAGACCGAGAGGCCCTTGCCCTGGTCGTCGTAGGACGACAGGACCGGCGCACCGGCCTCGGCACCCGCGCCGGCGTCCAGCACGTACGGGGTCCAGCCCAGGTAGGAGCCGGAGAAGGTCTTCTCGGCGTCCTGGAAGTCGCCGACGTTGGCCGAGATCGACCACGGGGCGAGCGAGCGACGGCTGTCCGACACGAGGATCGGGTTGATCTTGCCGTTCGCCTGGAAGTAGCTGCCGTCGCGCTCCTGCGCGGTACCCAGGTCGACCAGGCCGTTGTAGCCGTCGATCGTCCAGCCGAACTCGCCCGGAGCCGGGTTCGGCACGTTGACCTGGATGGCCTGGCCGTCACCGTGGAACGGGTGCACCGTCACGTTGTCGACGATCGAGCCGACCGGCTGACCCTCCGGGGTGTTGACGCAGGAGGAGCCGTTCTCGACCGACGCGTTCGGCGCGGCGCAGGTGCCGCTCCGAACGTTCGCCAGGACCAGCTTGTCGCCGCGCACCTGCACCTTGATGTAGCTGCGGACGTGCTCCTGGTTCTGCACGGAGTTGTACCAGAACTTGTTCGGGTCCAGCGGGTCCGGGCCGTTGCCCCGGATGCCGGTGCCGGTGGCGTCCGGCTTCTTGATGTCGTAGTACTTCGAGCCGGAGGCCGAGTTGGCGGTCACGTAGATGACGCCGCCCGGGCCGGGGAAAACGTCGGCAGCACCCGGCTTCTCGGCCGGGTTCTCCTTCTGGCCGTTCTTGATGGAGTAGCTGCGCGAGTAGCTGTGGTCGTGGCCCTGCAACACCATGTCGATGCCGAGGTTCGAGAAGGCGGTGGTGAAGTCTTCCCGCCGCTGCTTGTTGTCGGTGTCGGTCGAGTGGCTGGCCGGCGAGTAGATGGAGTGGTGGTAGACCAGCACCTTCCACTTGGCCTCGGAGCCGTGCTTGTTGACCACGTCGGTGATGTACGCGACGTGCGCGGCGTCGCCGGCGTTGCTGCCGTCGGTCGGCAGCTTGTAGCTGTTGCTGTTGATGTCGATGAACAGCACGTCCTTGTAGACGAACCAGTAGTCACCACCGGACTTGGTGCCGGCCGGGTTCCCGTTGTCGTAGTACGGGGCCGTGCGGTCGGTGTTCGGGGTGAAGTGGTGCTGCTCGTAGGACTTGCCGCCGACGTCGTGGTTACCGATGGTGGCCACGACGGGGTACTGCCGCAGCTGGTCGGGCGCCATGAACGAGGTCCACTGGCCCTCGTCGTTGGCGGACTCGACGTGGTCGCCGCCGGAGACCAGCAGCTCGGCGTTCGGGTTGGCCGCGGTGGCGACCTTGAGGGTGTCCTCCCAGCCGGCCTGGTCCTTCAGCCGGTCGCCGGACGAGCCGATCTGCGGGTCGCCGAAGAACAGGAAGTCGTAGTCACCCTCGAAGTCCTGCGTCTTGAAGGCGTACGCCGGGGACCAGTTGCCCTCGGCGCCGACCCGGTACGAGTACGCCGTGTTCTCGCGGAGGTTGCTGATCGTGGCGTGCCGGTTGAAGCCGGTGGTGGAGGTGTTCGCCGCTCCGACGGCGTCGAAGCTGACGGCGCTGGCCGGGAACTCGCCGTTGACGATCTCGGCGGTCGGGGCGAGCTGGATCTTCTGCGCGGTGTCGGCGGAGGAGTACCAGGTCACGATGCGCTGGGCCTCGTTGGCGCCGACGCCGAGGATCACGCTGCTGATCGTGGTGGACTCGGCCGCACTCGCGGTGGCCATCAGGCCACTACCGAGGGCCGCGCCCATTCCCAGGAAGCCGGCTGCGACCCCGGCGACCAGGCGCCGCCGCACGAGCCCGGAGGCCCGTGTCGAGGTGCTCAATGTCATCGACATTGTTCCCTTTTCAAATAGAGAAATGGATGTGTCTTCACCCGACACTGGGGAAGCAGATCCACGCTTTCGCCGTCCGATGAACCACCCGTGAACGTGATCTTGCGAAAGACTGCACTTCACGAGCTACTTAGCCTTACTCACGACCCGGAAATGCGCTGCACAAACCAGAGGAGCCCCATGACGGACACCGCTGCGGAAATCGCCCCGGTCGCCCAGACGCCGGCTTTCGGCGCACGGCGGCGCAGCACGATCAGCAGCGGGAAGACGATCGCGATAATGGTCAACTGAACGACCTCGATGCCGACGTTGAACACCAGCAGCGACCAGAGCAGGGTCCACGACCAGGCCTCGTTGATGCCCAACGCGCCGGCGAAGCCCAGACCGTGCACGAGGCCGAAGCAGAACACCACGCCGAGGCGGATCCAGCCGGCCCGGTCCAGGCTGAGGTGGCCGTGCCCGGCCGTCTCCAGGTCGGCCGCGTGGGTACCCCGCCGCCAGATTCCCCACAGGTGCCAGCCCGCGACGACGGCGATCGACAACGCGATGACCGGCTCCACGATCGCCCCCGGCACGTCGACCAGGCCGAGCGCGGCGAGCATGAACGTCACCGAGTGCGCCACTGTGAAGCTGGTGGCCGCGAGCACGATCTCCCGGAGCCGCCGCGAGCCGGCGATGAGCGCCAACAGGAACAGCAGGTGGTCGATCCCGGACAGCAGGTGCTCGGCACCCAGGAGGAAGAACTCCCCGAACCGCTCGTACCACGCCTGCGCGGTCGAGAACGACTGGTTGGCGGCGTCCAGTGCCGCACTGCCCGAGCGCCCGTCGATCTGGTAGCTGACGATCGTCTTGGTGCCCTTGACGTAACCCTCGCCATCAGGGAAGAGAGTGCTGCGTACCTGGTGCGCGTCGACCCGCTCGGGGCAGGTCCAGTCCAGCAGCAGACCCGCGTACGGCACGCCCTCGCGCTCGCCGATCGTCACGTCTCCCACAGGGGTCGGCCGGCAGGCCGCATCCCCGGACGCGACCGAGAACCGGTCGGAGACGTAGCTGAGCACCGCCGGGGCGTGACTGTTCAGCGCCGCGGCCTGGGCACCGGAGTCGCCCGCGTCGAATGCGGCGGTGCCCACCCGGAAGAGCGGGTCGTCGTCGCCGGCATCCGCCGCGGACACGACAAGAAGGTCGTATTCGAGCTCCACGGCCGTGCGAATGTGACCCTCATCTCCCGCCGAGATTTTCGCGTACACAGTTGACGAGAAGCCGTGCGCGGACGCCGGTTCGGCACCCAGGAAAGGGACCACCGCCGCGGCGAAACCGACAGCGGCGACGATAACGGTACGGCGGATCCGGCCTGACATTCGACTCCCTCAGTTGGCCAGTGCACGTTGCATGGCACGGGTGAACAGCAGCCCGCACACCGACGAACCGCCGGGAAACAAAATCGCCTGACGACCGCCCGCGCAGCGGCGGCGACCGGAATTGAGATAGGAATACGCAGAAGTACGCGCACTTTCCGCCACCACTCGGAGGACGATCACTTTGCGCCCCCCGCTTCGGGCCGTCGCCCTGCTGGCCGCGACCGCCGCGCTGGTCGCCGCCTGCGACTCCGGCGACGACTGGTCACAACCGCGTCCCGCGCCCAGCGCCGTCGGCACCCTCGGCCCGGGGTTCGTCGACCCCGTCGCGAAGCCCGCCCCCGAGGCGACCATCACCCCCCGGCCCGGCTCGTGGGCAGGCGTTCACCCACCGGAGGACTACCGGGTCGTCCTGCTCACCGCCGGTGACGACAAACCGACCAAGGCCCTCGTGACGGCGGTCAAGGAGTGGGCCGACGACGAGCACGTCGACCTCCGCACGATCGTCGTCGACAACCCGCACGACACCGTTCCCCGCATCGCCAAGGCCATGGAGATGGGACCGGACCTCATCGTCAGCGCGGGCAACGACCTGATCGACGCGCTCGCGCTGGTCACCCCGAACCACCTGGACGAGAAGTTCCTCGTGGTCGGCGCGGAGCTGGCCGAGCCCACCCACAACGTCACCGCTGTCGACTGGGACGGGGCTTCGTTCCGGGGCGAAGGGCTCGGCATGTCCTCGACGTACGACCCGGACACCTTCACGTCCGAGCGGTGCGCGGCAGCCATCCGGGCGGGCGTGGCGGCGGTCCTCAACGACCTGACCGGGATCGTGGTCTGGCTCTGACGGCAGGGGGCCGCCCCGACCCGCAGTCCCGCGCCGATGCCCGGTGACCGCAGCCGATCGGATGATCTTTGAGGCGGAAACGAGGGATGCCTTCCCCTGACTCGGCATGCGATCCTTTGCCGATTGATCATGGGACCCACAGTGGAGGCAGGGTTTGCGTACCGCTTCGCGCATTCACCGTCGAATCGCGGCGCTGGGCGTCGCCGTCACGCTCGTCTGTGGCGCGGCGGTGGGGCTCACCTCTGCCACGGCCACCGCGGCGGAGAGCGCACCGACCGACCTCAAGACCGCCGGTCAACCCTGCGCCGGCTCCGCCCCGGGGCCGTACCTGAGCCCGGAGCGCCTCGGCATCGCCCAGGCCGTCTCGCTGCAGGGCAGCTACGACGGCGCCGACCGGCGCGGACTGCGGGCGGACTTCCAGGTGTGGGACGTCACCGACCCGGCACATCCGCAGCAGTGGTTGGAGGAGATGGGCGAGGGAAGCGACACGGTCCACGTCCAGCTCGAGGACGACTCGCGGCAGCTCGACGGCGTCACGTACGCCTGGCGGGTACGCGTCCTCGACGGGACTGACGCGTCACCGTGGAGCAGCACGTGCCACTTCACTGTCGACCGCAGTGGCGGCGCGGCACCCACTGTCACCTCCGCCGAATACCCTGCCAACGAGCCAGGCAGCGCCACTGGCGCGATCGGTGTCCCCGGCAGGTTCACAGTGACCTCGACCTCGGCCGACATTGTCAGCTACCGCTACCGGTTCTACTCGGCCGAGCTGCCCGACGAGTACCAGGAATCCAGTGTGGACGCCACGGCGCTCGGCGGGCCGGCGGTCGTCACGATCACTCCCCGGGCGGCCTCGCACCACTCACTCACCGTCTATGCGGTCGACCGCGCGGGAAACAGGTCCGAACGGGCCGTCCACGTGTTCTATGTCAAGGAGACCCGACCTGAGGTCTTCTCGGCCGCATACCCGCAGTCGACACCGAACCAGGACTACAACGTCGGCGTACCCGGCGCGTTCGAGTTCAGAGCCACGGTGGCCGGCACCTCGTTCTTCGCCTGGCGGATCGACGAGGGCGGGCCGTCGGGCACCGTGCCGGCGGATGCCAGCGGGAGGGCGACCGCGATGATCGCCCCGACCCGCGGCGGCCGGCAGACCCTGTACGTCCACAGCGTCACCCGCGACGGCACCGCGCACGCCCCCCGCGCCTACGAGTTCACGGTGGACAACGCCCCGGTTCTCACGGGTGACACGGGTGGCGAGGTGACGATCGGTTCCTCGCTCACCCTCCACCTCGCTCCGCGCGCACCGCAGGTCGCGGCGTACCTGTACTGGCCGGAGTATTCGGGCCTCGAAGAGCGGCCGGTCGTGAAGACCACGGTGCCGGCTCGCCCCGACGGCAGCGCCGACCTCGTCTGGACCGCCACCGAGACCGGCGTCGACGGCCTGCGGATCCAGAGCCGAAGCGCGGACGGCACCCTGTCCACGCCGCGCTGGCAGAACATCTCGGTCGACGGGGCGCTGCCGACGGTGACCCGTACCGGCAGCACCGCGGCCGGCACCTCGTCCACCTTCACCGCGCGCAGCCGGATGGCGAACATCGTCGACTACGTGGCGACGCTCAACGGCGACGACAGTTCGAGGCAGGTCCTCAAGCCGGCCAGCAACGGCACTGTCACGTTCAGCTTCACCACGATGGTGATCGGCCACAACTACGTCAGCGTCATCGCCCGCAACGCCGCCGGGGTGCAGACGCAGATGGGTGCCGAGGCCTGGACGACGACCGACGAGCCGCAGGTCACCTCGGTCGATTTCCCGGCGAACGGCAGCGGCCGACTCGCCACCGGCACCTTCACCTTCAGCTCCTACCTGCCCGACACGGTCGGCTACCAGTATTCGATGAACGACGAGCCGTACGTCCGGATCCCGGCCCGCGCCGACCGCACCGCTGTGCTGACCTGGACGCCGACGGCCGAAGGCGGCTACCACCTGAAGGTCCGCCGGGTCAGGGAGGAGGGCTTCCCCTCGGCGATCATGGATTACCGCTTCGCTGTCGCCACCGGTGCCACCACTGTCACCTCGGCTGCTCCGGGCACCGTGCCCGCGGGTGACCTGCGAACGATCACGGTCCGCGGCACCCTGCTGCACCCGCAGGACAAGGTCGAGGTCACCCCGGTGAACAAGCTGCCGATCCGGGCATGGGTGAAGACGGTCTCGGCGGACCGCACGACGCTGACCGCCGAGGTGGACCTCAGCCTGGCGCCAACCGGTCCGGCCAGCGTGACCCTGTACCCGTACGGAACACTCAAGCCGGTTGTCCTGGCCAACGCGTTCACCATCGCCCCGCCTCCGCCGCTGCTGTCGGTCAGGAAACCCGCCATCAGCGGAACGGTGTCGGTCGGTGCCACGGTCAGTGTGCTGCCGGGCGAGTGGACGCCCAGCGCGGAGCACTACTGGTACCAGTGGTCGGCGAACGGCGTCGCGATCAAGGACGCGGACGACCCGACGTTCACGATTCCCCTGGCGCTGCTCGGGCAGCGGCTCACGGTCGAGGTGAGTGCCAGCCGGGACCGTTACACGACGACGACGGCCACCTCGACCGCCACCGTCGTCACCAAGGGCAAGCGGCCCCCGCCCCGGCCGATCGTGCGCCCGGACTCACCGTGGTCGGATCCGCGTCGCCCATCCTGATGATCATCAGGTGACGACCCGGGTCGGCGGATAGCCCGACGGGCCCGGTGCGGAGGCTCAGCGCCTCCGCACCGGGCCCGATGGTTATCCGGCCGAACAGGTGGGGGTCAGACTCCCAGCGGTGCCGGTGCCCTGATATCCGAACTCGGTCGACTGACCAGGTGCGATCGAGCCGTTGTAGGCCACGTTGGTGAATCTGACCGTGCCGGTGTCGCCGCTCCGACTGGCGCCCCAGACGCTTGTGATGCCCGTGCCCGACGGCAGCGTCATGGTGGTCGTCCAGCCGTTGACCGGCGCGGAACCGGCGGTCACCCGCACCGTGGCGACGAATCCGCCCGCCCACTGGTTGATCGACACCGTCGCCGCACAGCCACCACCGCTCGGCGGCGGCGTCGTCGGCGGCGGGGTGGTCGGCGGCGGCGTCGTCGGCGGCGGGGTGGTCGGCGGAGGCGTCGTCGGGCCGCCGGACAGGACCGGCGTCGGCCAGTCCCGCCAGTCGGCCAGCCGGCCGAGCGCCTTGCTGGAAATCCGGATCACACCCGGCTCGTTCCCCGTCTTCAGCAGGAACTTCCGGATGTTGTTCTGCAACGGGCCACGCCACTCGGGGCGGTTGGCGCAGTGGCTGCCGTCCTGGACGTCGGACCAGTAGGTGATGTTGTCGCCGGCGCCGAGCGCCCGATAGACCTCCGCGCCGCCCAGCGCGGCCACGCTCGCCGACCGGGGACCGAGGTTGGCGATGTGCGGGTTGTCCATGATGAACAGCCCTCGGGGTGCCACCATGGCGACCATCTCGTGCGTGTCCACGGGCAACCGGTTCGGGCTGCCGGTGAATGAGCCGAAGGCGTCACCGAGCCACGGCTGCTCCCCGTACGCGCTGCTCAGGCTCTGCGCGCCCTCCCCGGGGATGCCCCGGAAGATCGGAACGCCCGCACTGCCCGACTCGATCGGCATGGTCAGCGCGATGCGCTGGTCGAACACGCCGATCGCGAAGGCGCCCTTGCCGTAGCGGGAACAACCCGTGACGCCCATCGCATCGGCTTTGAGGATCCCGTTGCCGGACTGCGCGATGACGTCGATGATCCGGCTCACGCCCCAACC
This sequence comes from Micromonospora tarensis, assembly GCF_016803395.1. Lineage (GTDB taxonomy): Bacteria > Actinomycetota > Actinomycetes > Mycobacteriales > Micromonosporaceae > Micromonospora > Micromonospora tarensis. The sequence continues at coordinate 16,126 of NZ_JAEVHL010000085.1, forward strand.
CCAGGCCGCGAGCAGACCGGTGCTGCTCGACGAGCCGTAGATGCTGTAGAACGCGCCCTGCTTGTTGTTCCGGGGCGTACCCTCGCGGCCGACGGCCAGCGGGTCGTAACTGATGACGGCGGCGCCGGTGGCCTTGATGGTGGCGGTGTCCGCACCGAACCCGCCCACGACCACGACGGCCGGGAACGGGCCGGTGCCGCTCGGCAGCTCGACCCGCGCCGAGAAGCTCGAACTCCTGCCGTTGTGCGACACGTTCACTGAGATATTGCTGTTGGAGACAGTCCCGGTGACGGTCGCGGGCTTCGCGGGCTTGTCGCCGTAGACGAACTTCTCCGCCAACTCCCTGATCTCCGCCCGGCGGCAGCGCCAGTCGGACGTGGAGGTGATGGTCTGACCGTTGAGCTTCCTGAACGGGTCGGGAAGCTTGGCGTTGGTGGGCAGCGAGGCCAGGTCGGGCAGACCGGACACTGCGCAGTCGGCGCCCTCGTCCTCGACTGCGGCGGCGGCCAGGACGCCTGCGGCGGCCTGTGCGGTCGTTCTCGTGGTCACTGATACCGATCCGGCGACCGTGAGCGCGGCCACCGCCAGCGCGACGACCACCGAACGGGTCCTACAGCGAATGATCATCAGGGCTCTCCTTCCGGGCATGGTGGTGGAGGGAAGGAACGAAACGTGATCGACAATCACGAATGCCAGCCACGCCAAGCCTGGCTTCGAGTCCGCTGAACTGTCAATGCCTTTCCGAAAGTTTCGGTGCTCACCGTTACCACTCGTCAAGCTGACCAGGGGCAGCGAGACCCGCGTCCGAGATGCGCCGGAACGCCGAGCATGGGTGCCGGCAGGTCGGTACGCCCGCTGGCCTGGGCTCGAAACTTTCGACCGTGCGCTCAGTTGGCCAGCCGACCCGACGCTCAGCGCGGCGCGGGCCCCTGGTCCTCGAACTCGTACGTGGTGGTCAGCCCCTCCGGCAGGTCCGGAACCAGCGCGTTGCTGCCGTCGACCACCTGGACGTAACGCTTGCCCTGGAAGAGCGAGTAGCTGCCGTCGGCGACCCGATCGATCCGGAAGAGCTGTGTCGAGGCGGTCGGATCACACGGCCGGCCGCGTACGCTGCCCGGCGCGGCGTCGTGCACGACCGTCATGCAGAGCTCACCGGCCTCCGACGCCAGAACGATCCGGTACCTGTCGCCCTCCGGGCGGAGAACCCACAGTGCCCGGTCGTCGACGCCCTGCTCGCTGGTGGCCCGCACCTGGTCGGTGCCACGGCCGACCGCCAACGCGGCCCCGGCCAGGCCCGGCACCACGATCCGGACCTGCCGGGTGCCGGCGAGGATGTCCTGCGGCCCGGCCGAAGCGGTCACCGGCGGGGCCACCGACGGTGCGAGCTGGCTCGCCGGCCGACATCCGGGGTCTCGACGTCGGCCCGTACCCGCACCAGGGTGCTGCCAGCGACAACGGCCACCACGGCCAACCCCGCCGCGCCGACAGCGATCCGTCGGCGTCGACGCCGGTCGCTGCGCTGGCGCAACGTCTGGGCGGCCGGCAGGGTGGTCACTCGCCGGACCTCGTCGACGATCGCGCTGAGGTCGTCACGCGGATCAGCCATGCGAGGTCTCCTCCTGGTGCGCATCGGTCAGCAAGCCGGCCATCGCTCTCCGACCACGGGCGAGGTACGTCTTCACGGTGCCGACGGGAGCCCGCATCTCGGCTGCCACCTCCGCGACGCTCAGATCGTTCAGGTGGTGCAGCACGACCGCCCGGCGCTCGTTGGCGCTCAGTCGCCGCAGCGCCTGCAACAGGGCGACGTGGTCCTCGCTCAGTCCGGGCACGCCCTGGTCGACCGCGGCCCGTCGATGGGCGCGTACCCGGTTGAGTGCCTTGCGCCAGCTGCTCACCGCGATCCGGGAGGCCACCCGGCGGACCCACGCCTCCGGGCTGTCCGTCTCCCGGACCGTCCGCCAACGCTGCCAGGCCCGCATGAACGCCTCGGCCACCGCGTCCTCGGCCTCGGCACGGTTGCCCGTGAGCGCGTACACGTGACCCACGACCCGACCCGCACAGGCCGCGTAGAGGGCGTCGAACTCCTCGGCATCACGCATCCGACCGGTGCCCTCCGATGCCCTGTCCCCTGGTCACCGCCGCATGCAACCCGCCCGGGGCAGCAGGTCACGTCGGCGCGGGGCAAGAATGTGGTCACCGTCACACCTCGGTGATCAACCTGCCGACCGGGTCAGACGTCATCGTGCCGCCCCGGGAGACGCCCGTGGCGGAGAGGACGATGTGCGACGACGGCAACGACGCGCAATGACAGCCGGCGTACTCGCGACCGCGCTTGTCGCGGCGGGTCTCAGCGCGCCACCGGCGACCGCGCGGGAGAAGTCGGCGGCTCCGCCTTCCGGCACCTTCACCCTGATCACCGGGGACCGGGTGGCGCTGGACGCGAAGGGCCGCCCGGAGATCCAGCGAGGGCCGGGACGGGCCGGCATGCGGTTCGTGAGCAGCCGCGAGGAGGGTCACCAGTACGTCATCCCGGTGGACGCGATGCCCCTGCTGCGGGACGGGCGGCTCGACCGGCGGCTGTTCGACCTCAGCACGCTCGCCGAGTTCGGTTACGACGACCGGGCAGCGGAGTTGCCGCTGCTGGTCGCGTACCCCAAGAACATGGCGGCCCAGGCGCGGACCGCGACCATCGGGGGTGACGGGCGGGTGCGGGCCGACCTGCCGGCCGCGCACGCGCTCGCGGTCCGGGTCGACCGGGCCGACCGGGTCACGCTCTGGGCGGCGCTGACCCGCGGGACCACGTCCGCGCGCAGCCTCACCGGCGGGGTCACCCACATCTGGCTGGACGGCAAGCGCGCGGTCTCCCTCGATCGCAGCGTGCCGCAGATCGGCGCCCCGACGGCCTGGCAGGCCGGTTTCGACGGCACCGGCGTCACCGTCGGCGTGCTGGACACCGGGATCGACGCCGATCACCCGGACTTCGCCGGGCACCTCACCGAGGTGCGGGACTTCACCGGCGGCAACGACCCCGCCGACGGTGTCGGCCACGGCACCCACGTGGCGTCGACAATCGTCGGCAGCGGCGCCGCCTCCGACGGCCGGTACCGAGGTGTGGCGCCGGGGGCGAAGCTGCTCGTCGGCAAGGTCTGCGCCACCACCGAATGCCAGGACTCCGACGTCGTCGCCGGGATGCAGTGGCTCGCGCCACGGGCCCGGGTGGTCAACCTGAGCATCGGTGGCACCGACGCTCCCGGCCTCGACCCGCTGGAGACGGCGGTGCAGGAGCTGAGCGACCGGTACGGCACCCTCTTCGTGGTGGCGGCCGGGAACGAGGGGAAGCCGAAGTCGGTCTCCTCACCGGCCTCCGCCGACGACGCTCTCGCCGTTGCCGCGGTGGACTCCGACGACCAACGGGCCTACTTCTCCAGCCGGGGACCGCGCGTCGGCGACAACCACATCAAGCCGGAGATCAGCGCGCCCGGTGTCGACATCGTGGCCGCCGCCCCTGGCGGCGACTACGCCACCATGTCGGGAACGTCGATGGCGACTCCGCACGTGGCCGGCACCGCCGCGATCCTCGCCGGGCAGCACCCGGACTGGACCGGCCCGCAGCTCAAGGCCGCCCTGATGGGTGCGGCCAAGCCGACCGGCGAGGACACCCTCTACGAGCAGGGCGCCGGTCGGGTCGACATCGCCCGCGCCGTCGCCCAGCCGATCACCGCCGACGTCTCCGCCATCGACTTCCCGGTCCAGCGCTGGCCGCACGCCGACGACACCCCGATCACCCAGCTCGTCGGCTACCGCAACACCGGCGCCGCGCCGGTCACCCTGACGCTTACCGTCGCGCCGGCTCCGGCCGGCATGCTCACCGTCACCCCGGCCACGCTTGTGGTGCCGGCCGGTGGCCGCGCCGAGGCGACGATCACCGTGGACACCCGGGTGGCCGCCCCGGACGGCGTCTACCAGGGGGCGCTTACCGCGACCGGCGCCGGCGACCTGCGGGTACGCACGCCGTTCGCGCTGAACCGCGAAATCGAGAGCTACGACGTACGGCTCGACCACACCGGACGCGACGGCAAGCCGGCCACCGAGTACACGACAGTGGCGGCGAACCTCGCGACCGGCGAGTTCAGCACGCTTCCCGCGACGCCGGGCGGCGGCACCCTGCGGCTGCCCAAGGGTCGTTACGCGCTCTACAGCACCATCCACGAGGGCGACACGTCGACCCTGCTCGCGCAGCCGGTCCTGGACGTACGCGGTCCGGTCACCGAGGCGGTCGACGCCCGCAGCGCCAGGCCGGTCGCGCTGACCGTGCCGCACCACGACGCCGCACCCACCTCGATCAACGTGAGTGCGAACTGGGACGACGGCTTCCGCTATCCCGGCGTCCAGCTCAGTGGGGCGGCCCTCGCAGACGTCCTCTTCGGCCGGATCGGGCCCGCGGTCGCGGCCCCCGAGTTCACCGCGACGCTGGGTGTCGGGCTCGCCCGACCGGGCCGGGACGGCACCTTCCGGAACAGCCCCTACACCTACGACCTGGCATACGTCCGTCAGGGCGACATGTTCACCGGCCTGACCAGGACGTTGTCAGCGCGGAACCTGGCCACCGTCCGGGCGACCTACCGGAGTCAGTCCACGACGACGACGGCCACCCGTTCCCACCGCGCGTCGGCACCGGGAGGGGCCGGACCGATCGGCTCGACCACGCCTGTCGACCTGCCGTTCACGGGCACCGAGTACTACAACACCGACGGTGGGATCGCCTGGACGGCCACCTTCATCGAGGGGGACAACCTCACGGCCCAGGAGTCCAGCTACGCCCCCGGCCGGACGTACACCCAGGCCTGGAACGTGGCACCCTTCGGACCCACAGTGGCCAACGCCCCGACCCTGTCGCCCCTCGGGTACGCCGGCCGCGACGGCGACACCATCTCGGTGGCGGCGCTGCCACTCTTCGGCGACGCGGCCGGTCGACCAGCGACCCGCGACGACCAGCCGGTGCGACTGCGGCTGACGCGCGACGGCAAAGAGATCGGCACCTCGGACAGCCCGTGGGCCGAGTTCGCGGTGCCGGCCGGAGAGGCCACCTACCGGCTGGAGGCGACCGCGACCCGAGGAGCCCCGGACACCCTGGCGACGTCGGTCTCGGTGGCCTGGACCTTCACCTCGGCACACACGACGTCACCCGAGCGGTTGCCGCTGACGACCGCCCGGCCGACGCCGGTGCTCGACGACAGCAACGCCGCCCGGGCGGGCCGGACGATGGCCATCCCGGTGGCGCTGGACGGTCAGGCGGGCTCGAAGGCCGCTGCCAACCGAACGCTCGGCGTGTCCGCCTCGTTCGACGACGGTAGGACGTGGGTGGCGTTGCCGGTGCTCCGGAACATCGCCCTGATCAGCCATCCGCGCCGGGCCGGATTCGTCTCGTTGCGACTGACGGCGACCGACACCGCCGGCAACACCGTCACGCAGACGATCCAGCGGGCGTACCGGATCGCCTGACGCACCGGTGGTCCGGGGCAGCGGCCGGTCGAGCCGCCGCCCCGGACACCCCGCACCGCCTCAGTGCCTCAGTGCCTCACCGCCTCACCGCCTCAGTGCCTCAGTGCCTCAGGCGGTGAGGGCACCGTCGATGGCGATGGACGCCCCGCTGATGAAGCTGGCCTCGTCGCTCAACAGGAACGTGGTGAGCGCGGCGACCTCTTCGGACGTGCCGGCTCGTCCGGTCGGCTGCACTGACAGGTACCGCTCCGCGGTCTCCGGTGCCCGACTCACCACGCCCTGCCAGAGCGGAGTGTCGATCAGGCCGGTGACCAGGGCGTTGACCCGCACACCGGAGCGCGCCACATCGAGCGCCGCCGAGCGGGTCAGGCCGATGACGCCGTGCTTCGACGCGTTGTAGGCGGCCTGCGTCGCGTCCCCTCGCACCCCGGAGACCGAGGCGTTGTTGACGATCGCCCCACCGCCCGAGGCGATGATCGCCGGAAGCTCGTACTTGAGGCCGTAGAAGACGCTGGTCAGGTTGAGCGCGAGCGATCGGTGCCAGTCGTCGCTGTCGGTGTCGCGCACGCTGGCCATCGGACCACCGCCGGCGTTGTTGAACGCGCCGTCCAGTCGCCCGAACTCCGACACCGCCGTGTCGACCAGCCGCGCCATCTCCTCCTCGACCGTCACGTCGGCCGGTACGAAGAGCGCGCTGCCGCCCGCCTTCCTGATCTGCGCGGCCACGTCCTCGCCCCGGTCCCGGTCCCGGGCCCCGATGACGACCCGGGCGCCCTCGGTGGCCGCCCGCTGGGCGAACGCCAGGCCCATGCCCTGCGTACCGCCGGTCACGACCAACACCTTCGAACTCAACCGTCCAGACATCTCGTCTCACATCCACTCGACTGGTAAGCCGCCACGCGGCCGGCCGAAGATCCACACGGGGTGCCGGATCCGGGCGACCCGCAGGGCTTCGCGAGGCGAAACGCTAGCCGCTTTCTGGAACGATCGACAAAGTAATGGCGCTCACATGGGGCGGCGCATCGCAAAGCGCAGCCGGTGGGCCTCGGCGTGAAGCGGGCAAAATTGCCGACTCCACTGGGTCGTGCGGGGCCCACCTGCGGGTGGTGACCATCAGCCAGGAAACGGTGACCGAAGACACGGTGCACCGACTCCTCGAACAGGGTGGAATCGACGCGTGAGCAGAACAGGCACCGGCGGGTGACATGGTGAGGTCCGGTCTCCCGGCCCGCGACCCGGGACCCTCCCGCACCGGCACCGCCGCCTCGGCGGACGCACCGGTCCGGGCGACGGCCGCCCACCGGCAGCGCTGGGTGGTGGAGACGATGGCCGTGGCACCGGACGACCAGGTGTTGGAGATCGGGTGCGGTCGGGGAGCGGCTGTCTCTCTGGTCGCCGGCCAATTCACCACCGGACGAATCGTGGCCATCGACCGCTCCGCGACGATGGTGCGGATCGCGACCAGGCGGAACCTCAGCCACATCAGCGCCGGCAGGGCCGAGATCCGGTGTGTCGGCTTTGACTCGGCCAACCTTCCGGCTGACCGTTTCACCAAAATCTTCGCGGTGAACGTCAGCCTCTTCTGGTTGGGCGACGCGGCACAGCAGGTCGCTCGCATCCGAAGCCTGCTGGCACCGGGAGGCCGGCTCTACGTGTTCGGTGAGCGGCCCACCGTCGCACATGCCACCGCGAACCTCACCGCGACCGAGCTACTGCTCGCGAGCCACGGTTTCGCCACCACCAGATCGAGCGCCACACGCGGTCAGGGCCAGGTGCTCACCTGCGTGACCGGCACGCCGATCGCGGCGCAGACCTGACAGGGGCGGCCCGGCGTGCTGCCGGGCCCGCCCGTCTGGGTCAGGTTGGGTCAGGTTGGGTCAGCGTTGCAGGGTCAACAGACCCGGCCGGTACGGCAGCAGCCCGTAGTCGACGCCGTTGGAGCTGGGCGAACGACCCTGGTAGAGCAGTTG
>NZ_JAEVHL010000086.1 GCF_016803395.1 Micromonospora tarensis
GGCCGGCGCGCTGGCCCTGGCCGCCGCGCGGCTGCCCGGCACCCCCGCGCAGGTCCTGCGTCGGCGGCGGGTCGCCAGGGTCCTGCTCACCGGTGCCGGGGCGCTCGGCGCGGCGCTGACGGTGGCGCTCGCCCAGGCCGGTGTCGGACAGGTGGTTCCCCAGCTCACCGGCCCGGTACGCCCCGTCGACCTGGTCGGCACGGGCATCCCCGCCACCGAACTGGGCCGCCCGCTGACACCGGCGGTGCGAGCCGCGGTCGACAGTGCCGCACCGGGCACCAGCACCCGTCCGGGCCGGGTCGGGCGAGCGGATTTGGTGATCCAGCTCGGCACGGACCGGCGCCCGCGCTGCTCGCGGCGGGTTTCGCCCAGCGCCGCCAGCCGCACCTGCTGGTCACGGTGCGCGAGGGCGTACCGGTCGTCGGGCCGCTGGTCCGCCCGCCCGCCGGACCCTGCCTGCACTGCGTCGAGCTGCACCGGGCCGATCGCGACCCGGACTGGCCGCGGCTCGCCGCCCAACTGGCCGCCGCCGACCCGGCGTCCGCCGGTGCGACCGGCACCTTGCTCGCCGCCACCGGGTACGCGCTGGCCGAGGCGCTGACGCAGCTCGACGGAGGTCAGCCGGAGACCTGGGCGGGGCCATGGAGATCACCGCTGCCGGTCGTTTCCGGCGGCGAGGTTGGCCGCCACACCCGGCGTGTGGGTGCGCACCAGGCGGGGTGTCCGCACCAGCCCGGCCGCAGAGCAGCAGCGGGGCCCTCCGGTCGGTAACAATGACCGGGTGACCGACATCCCGCGCCGCGCCGTGTCCCGCACCGCCAAGCTCGCCGCCCTGCCGCTCGGCTTCGCTGGCCGGACCGTGCTCGGGATGGGAAAGCGCGTCACCGGGCTCGCCTCCGACGTGATCTCCGCGGAGATTCAGCAGCGCACCGCCGAGCAGCTGTTCAGCGTGCTGGGCCAGCTCAAGGGCGGGGCGATGAAGTTCGGCCAGGCACTGTCGGTCTTTGAGGCGGCGTTGCCCGAGGAGATCGCCGCGCCCTACCGTCAGGCGCTCACGAAGCTTCAGGAGGCGGCGCCACCGTTGCCGGCGGCCAGCGTGCACAAGGTGCTGGTGGAACAGCTCGGCCCCGACTGGCGGGAGCTGTTCGTCGAGTTCAACGACACCCCGGCCGCCGCCGCGAGCATCGGCCAGGTGCACCGGGCACGGTGGCGCGAGCCGGGGTTCGACGAGTCGGGCGCGCCGAACAGCCGCGACGTGGCTGTCAAGATCCAGTATCCGGGGGCGGGCGACGCGCTGCTCGCCGACCTCAAGCAGCTCTCCCGGCTGGGCGGGATGTTCCGAGCCATCCAGCCCGGTCTGGACGTCAAGCCGCTCCTGGTCGAGCTGCGCGAACGGATCACCGAGGAGTTGGACTACGAGCTGGAGGCCGAGTCGCAGCGCACCTTCGCGGCCGCGTACGCCGACGACCCGGAGATCTACATCCCGGCTGTGGTGCACGCCGCGCCCCGGGTGTTGGTCACCGAATGGGTGACGGGCACCCCGCTCGCCGACATCATCCGCGACGGCACCGAGGAGGATCGGGACGAGGCCGGCCGGTTGATGGCCACCCTGCACCTCTCCGCACCGCAGCGGGCCGGGCTGCTGCACGCCGACCCGCACCCGGGGAATTTCCGGCTGCTGCCCGACGGCCGGCTCGGGGTGATCGACTTTGGTGCGGTGGCCCGGATGCCGGAGGGCACGCCGGAGCCGATCGGTCGCATCGCCGCGCTCGCCCTGCGGGGCGACGCGGACGAGGTGGTGGCCGGGCTGCGTTCGGAGGGGTTCATCGGCGCGACCGAGGAGATCGACGCCGAGGGGGTGCTCGACTTCATCCGTCCCATGCTGGAGCCCATCGCGGCGGACGGCTTCCGGTTCAGCCGGGCCTGGCTGCGGGCCGAGGCGGGCCGACTGGCCAGCCCGCGCTCCCCCACGTACCAGCTGAGCAGGCAACTCAACCTGCCACCGTCGTACCTGCTGATCCACCGGGTGACGCTCGGATCGATCGGGGTGCTCTGCCAGTTGGAGGCGAAGGCCCCGTACCGCAGCATCCTGGAGCGCTGGCTGCCGGGCTTCGCCCCGATCGCCTGAGCACGTCAAGAGGGGCGGGTGCCGGTCGGCACCCGCCCCTCCGCGTGGAGTGTTACTAGAGAACGCCCAGGTCGCGGGCCGCCTGGCTGCGGCTCTTCATGGCGACGGTACGGGCGGATCGGGCTGCCTCAGTGCTCGTGGTGGTACGACCGGCCTGAGGCCGGCGCATTCGAGCCCGGGTCAACGCTTCGTGGAGTAGTTGCATCTCAAAGGCTCCACTCGGAACGTTCAACATCGTCTTCTCACTCACTGCCGGTGTGTCACCGGCGTAGTTGGTACGGGTCGGGAACATGTCAGGCTGCCAGCCGGACCGCGCCACGCACCTCGGACAGCCCACTGGCGGCCAGGCGCGCCTCGGCTTCGACACGAAGCGCGGCGTCACGAGCGACGTCCTCCTTACGCGGACGGCCACGGGGCCGCTTACGCGGGACAACCGCGCCACGCTCGAAGATCTCGCCACCCCAGACGCCCCACGGCTCCGCTCGCTCAACGGCTCCGGCCAGGCACTCGACGCGCAGCGGGCAGTCCCCGCAAAGCGACTTGGCCAGCTCGAGCTCGGCAGGCGAGTCGGAGAACCACAGGTCGGGGTCGAACTTCCGGCAGGGCAGGTTCGCCTCCAGCTCGACGCTCATGTCGAGGGGGGCCAACGCCAGACTCATCTCCCGGTCACCTCTCTCTCACTTCGATCTCGTGGATCGCATTCCGACGTACTTACGGCGGGCAAAAAACTGAGGCCGCGGATCCCGGTAAGCGGGTTCCGCGGCCTCGAGGTGAGCCGGTGTCTGATGGTCAGACCGGTCTACCTCGAGGTGGAACGCCGCGGACATCCATGCGCTTCTTGGCGAGCTGGATGCCATTGCCCGTGGAGCCACTGGTCCCCTCGACTCCGGTGGGCGCGACGGTCAGGATCAGCTCGGCCTGAACCTGGTGCACCTGCGGAACCGACGGTCGTGCAGCCGTGAGGGCCACCCGGACAGCCGACAGCGGAGCGTGGACAGACGGCACTGCCGTCAGACGCTCATAGGTGAAGATCTTCACGGTGGCCACCTCCCTCACGTTCCTCGAATCGACTGGACCAACCCCCGTGAGCAGCCGGAATGGCGCCGCTCGCGTGGTGTGTTCTGAGGCTATTCCTCGCGCCGGGGCGAGGGCAAACGAATTTACGACGAGATTTCGAAAGTTTTCTCCGGGCAGACGTCGTCCACCCCCGCACCCGCCACGAGCGCCAGCACCGACTCCCCGTAGAGCCCCACCTTGCGGGGCCCGATACCGGCGATGGCGATCAGCTCCTCGGGCCGACCCGGACGCCGCTCCGCCAGCGCGATCAGCGTCGCGTCGGTGAAGACCACGTACGCCGGCACCTTCTGCGCGCCGGCCACCCGCTGCCGCCACTCGCGCAACCGTTCGTGCAGCTCATCGTCGATATCGGACGGGCAGGTGGGGCAGCGGCCGAGCTTCCGGTCCGGCCCGGCGAGCAGGGTGGCGCCGCAGATCCGGCAGGAGACGATCTGGGTCCGACGCCGCTCCGGCCGGCGGGCCGGACCGGTGCCACCGGCGGCCCGTTCGGTGCCGCCGGAGCGGTCGAGTTGGGGCAGGAACCGCGACGCCGTCGGGCCCGTCCGCCCGGCGAGCGTGCGGCGGCGTACGACAGCCAGAGCCACTCCCGGGCCCGGGTGATCCCGACGTAGAGCAGCCGACGCTCCTCCTCGACCTGCTCAACGGTCTTCGCGTAGCTGGTGGGCAGGGTGCCCTCGGCGAGGCCGACCAGGAAGACCGCGTCCCACTCCAACCCCTTGGCCGAGTGCAACGACGCCAACGTCACCCCGTCCACCGTGGGGACGTGCTGCTGGGCGGCCCGGCGGGCCAGCTCCTCGGTGAAGTCGGTGAGGGTGACCGGGCGTTCCACCGAGGCGGCCTCGCCGATCGGCACCACCTCGGGAGTGGCCGCGTACTCCTCGGCGAGCTGGACCAGCGCGGACAGCGCCTCCCACCGCTCGCGCGCGGCGCCACCGGCCGGGGCGCGTCCGGGGCCCAGCCGACGGCGGTGAGCGCCTCGACGACGGCGGTCGGCAGCGGGGTCTCGCCGGGGATGGACCGGGTGGCGCTGCGCAGCGCGACCATTGCCTGGCGGACCTCGGCCCGTTCGAAGAACCGCTCGGCACCCTGCACGACGTACGGCACCGCGGCCTCGGTGAGCGCCTTCTCGTACGCCTCGGACTGCGCGTTGACGCGGAACAGCACGGCGATCTCCTTCGCCGGGGTGCCCGCATCGATCAGCGACCGGCAGCGGGCGGCCACCGCGTTCGCCTCCGCCGGCTCGTCGGTGAAGATCCGCAGGTCCGGTGCCGGTCCCGGGGGGCGCTGCCCGATCAGCTCCAGCCGCAGCCGCGCCTCGGCCCCCCGGGCCTGGGAGATCACCGCGTTGGCCAGCCCGACCACCTGCGGGGTGGAGCGGTAGTCGCGGACCAGCCGGACCACTGTGGCCCGCCGGTGCCGGCGCGGGAAGTCGGCCAGGTACGCCGAGGTCGCCCCGGTGAACGAGTAGATCGTCTGGCTGGCGTCACCGACCACTGTCAGGTCGTCCCGGCCGCCCAGCCAGGCGTCCAGCAACCGCTGCTGGAGCGGGTTGACGTCCTGGTACTCGTCGACCACGAAGTGTCGGTACTGGCCCCGGACCTGCTCGCCGACGTCCGGGTGCTCCTCGATGCCCCACACCGCGGCCCGCAGCATGTCCTCGAAGTCGATCACGCCGTTGGAGCGTTTGAGCTGCTCGTACGCGGTGAACACCTCGGCCACCTTGGCCGGCTCGTGCGGGGTGTCGCGCAGCGCCCGGGCCGCGGCCACCACGTAGTCGGTCGGCTCGACCAGCGAGGACTTCGCCCACTCGATCTCGCCGGCCAGGTCGCGCGCGGCGGCCCGGTCGGCGCGCAGGCCGACCCGGGCCGCGGCGAGGGTGACCAGTCGCACCTTGCTGTCCAGCAGCTCGGGCATGGCGCGGCCGGCCAGCAGTCGGGGCGCGAAGTACCGCACCTGCCGCAGCGCTGCCGCGTGGAAGGTCCGCGCCTGGACACCTTGCGCCCCGAGCAGAGTGAGACGGTGTCGCATCTCGGCGGCGGCGCGGGCGGTGAAGGTGACCGCGAGCACGTGCCGTGGGGAAATCTCCCCGGAGAGCGCCCGGTGGGCGATTCGGGAGGTGATCGCCCGGGTCTTGCCGGTGCCGGCGCCGGCCAGAATGCAGACTGGGCCGGCGGGTGCCGTCACCGCGGCGCGTTGCTCCGGGTCCAGCCCGGCGAGCACCTGTTCCGACGCTGAGTGAACCACCACAACCAGGAATCATCTCAGCTCCCCCCAGCGTTGCAGCGAACAGCCTCGGCTTGATCCGCAAGCCACGGCCGGAGGAGTTGGAGGATCCGAGGATGCTGACGATGTATTCCACCCCCTGGTGCGGCTACTGCCACCGGCTGAAGTCGCAGCTCGACCGGGAGGGCATCGGGTACGACGTGGTCGACATCGAGCAGGACCCGGACGCCGCGGAGTTCGTGATGAGCGTCAACGGCGGTAACCAGACGGTGCCGACGCTGCGTTTCGCGGACGGCAGCGCTCTGACGAATCCCTCGATCACCCAGGTCAAGCAGCACCTGGAGACCCTCAGCGCCTGATTCACCGGTTCACTCTCGACGAGCGGCCGCCCCACCCGGGGCGGCCGCTCGTCGCGTCCCGGGCCGGTGCCCGTGGCGGCGGTCGGTGAGGGCTGGTCGTACCGGTTGGTCGGTGTCCTCGGCCGGTCGCCGGGGTGCCGGAAGCGTCGGGCGGGTGGGTGCCGTCGGGGGGCGGGCACCGGACGCGGGCTCAGGTGCCGACCCCGCCAGAGGTAGCTGCCGGCGGCCAGCGTGGCCACCCCGACCAGGGCGAACAGCACCCGGTAGTCCAGGAAGCCGACCAGCAGGGCGCCCGCCCCGATGGAGAACGCCTGCGGCCCGCTGACCACCGCCTGGGTGGCCGCGGCGACCCGGCCGACCAGCGGGGGTGGGGTCCGGCGCTGGATCAGCGTGTGCAGCCCCACCATCGTCAGCGGGAGCGAGACGCCGGCCAGCAGCACCGCCGCGAACCCGAGCCGCAGATCCGGGTACGCGAGCGCGAGCGCGGCCGGGGAGAAGAAGGCGACCCCGGCGGCCAGTGTGCCGACCTCCCCGAGCCGGCGGACCAGCGTCGCCGAGCAGAGCCCACCGAGCAGCCCGCCCACACCCTGCACGGTGACCAGCACGCCCACGAAGGCCGCGTCCCGGTTCAGCCCCTGGTCGACGTAGGCGAAGATCAGCGACTCGCTGAAGCCCATCACCAGTGACCCGAGTCCGTAGCCGAGCAGGGCCCGGCGTAGCGCCGGTTCGCCGGCCAGGTGCCGCAGGCCCGCGCCCAGCTCGGCCGGCCACCGCAGCCGGGTGGCCGGGGGCACCTGTCGCGGGCTGGGCAGCGCGGTCACCACGGCCGCCGCGGTCAGAAATCCGACCATGCCGATCCCGGTCAGCGCCCAGCCGCCGAGGGCGGCGTAGAGCGCCGCGCCCACCAGCGGACCGACCAGTCGTATCCCCTGGCGTACGGTCTGCAGCACGCCGTTCGCCTCGGCCAGCAACTCGATCGGCACCAACTCCCGGATCAGCCCGCTGAGCGCCGCGCCGAGCGTGATCGACGACAGTCCGTACAGGGCGGCGACCAGGTAGACGACCCAGACGTCGCCCGCGTCGCGGACGGCGAACAGCGGGGCCAGCAGGACGGCGGTCAGCACGTTCGCGGCCACGAAGAACGGCCGGCGCGGGTACCTGTCGACGAACCAGCCGACCAGCGGCGCGAGCGTCATCGGCGCGATGACGGCGAAGATCGTGGCGCCGGCCAAGCCATCCGAGCCGGTCAGATCCTTTACCCAGATGGCGAGGGCGAGCAGCAGGATCGACTCGGCGGTCATGCTGGCCAGCAGACCACCGAAGAGCAGGCGGAAGTCGGGGCGGCGCAGGATCGTGCGCATGGGTCCCTCCGGCGGGATGGCCTGCCCGGGTGGGCGAGGTCGACGGGCCGCGACCGCGGGTCCGTCATCTTCCGGCATTCCCGTGGTCCGATTTTCGCAAGACACGCCCCCGCCGGAACCTCCGACACCGGTCGCGCCGTCCATACTGACCGTGGGGGGCGAATTTCATACAGTTACCGTCGCGTCTGCGGCGGTCGACGGGAAAGAGGACACTGTGCCTCCTGCCGCACCCAGCCCGATCATGCGTCGTCGCCGGTTGGGCATCGAGCTGCGCCGCCTACGGGAAGCTGCGGGTCTCACCGGCGACCAGGTCATCGAGCGTATCGGTTGGGCGTCCGCGTCCAAACTGTCTCGTTTGGAGAACGGCCGCAGCCGACCGGACCCACAGGACGTCGGCGACCTGCTCGAGCTGTACGGCGCCGACAAGGCGCTGCACGACGAGTTGCTCGGCATCACCAACGAGGCCGGCGACATGCGCGGCTGGCTGAAGAACTTCCCGGTCATGACGCAGCAGCAGCGCAGCTGGGCCGAGCTGGAAGCGGGCTGCGCGGAGATCTCCGAGTACAACCCGGTGCTGGTGCCGGGCCTGTTGCAGACCCCCGGGTACGCCCAGGTGCGGATCGTCTCCGCCCGCCAGGTGGCCGAGGGCGCGGGCGAGCCGGAGCCCGGTGACGAGCCGGAGACCGAGGTGCAGGCGCGGCTGGCCCGCCAGTCACTGCTGACCCGGGAGCCGTACCCGCCCCGCTACACCGCAGTGCTCGAGGAGGCGGCCCTCGGCCGTCGGGCCGGGCCACCCGAGGTGCTGCACGAGCAACTGCTGCAACTCTGCGAGTTGGCTCTGCTACCCAACGTGAACCTACACGTGTTGCTCCGGGATACTCAGGTCGGAAATTGGTACCTTCCGCCGACTGCGTTCTCGGTCTATCGGTTCGCCGATCCCCTCGATCCGGAGACGCTCGCCATCGAAGGTGGCTTCACCGACGTCATGTCGACCGAGTCAATCACGCTAAATCGCTATAAAGTGGTGTTCGAGTGGCTATGCACGGCGGCACTTAACGCCTCGGACACCCTCTCCTGGCTGATCGAGGCGACGGGACGGCTGACCGAGGCGGTGCCCCCATCCACAGTGGCGTTCGGGCCGGCAACGGCGCCGACCCAACGCCGCCGTGACTCGGGGCGACTGACGGAACGGTGATCCACGGGGGCCCATCCGTCGGGGCGTGCGGCACCACTCGTCCCATCGGATCGGTTGCACACCAGGAGCAGAACCATGAACGACATCCGCAACACGCCGTCCGTCTCCGCCCAGTCGTTGGCGGACGCCCCGTGGCGTACCAGCACACGTAGCCAGACCTCCAACTGTGTGGAGGTCGCCCCACTCGCCACCGGCCCGTCGGCGGTCGCCCTGCGCGACAGCAAGGACCGGGGTGGCGCCGTGCTGCTGTTCAACCGCGCGGGATGGCTGGGCTTCCTCACCGGAGCCAAGAAGGGTCAGTTCGATCTGAACTGATTCGGTGACTGGTACGGGGCCGTCGGCGCACTGCCGGCGGCCCCGTCGCGTTGGGCGTCGCCGACCCTGTGAGCAGCCATCCGCTGATCGGACGAGGCTCGAAACCGATAGGCGCGTTTCAGTTGCTGGGACGAACACGGGGCGTAACATGGCCCACGAGTGCGTGGAACTTCCACACTGGCTCATCCGTCGCGGTTCATCCGGAGACCCACATGCGGTTCCTGATCGTTCGCACCGACATCCGCTCCGTCGCTGACGGGGACATCGCCGCCGCCTGGGCGGACGGCCACCGACTTCGCGACGAGACGACCACGCCCGAGCCGAGGCGGCAGACAGTGCACGCCGAGGACCGGGACGCCGCACTGCTGTTGGCCCGCGCCCTGGCCACGGTCGGCGCGGTCCGCGCCGGCAAACAACGGGTCAAGGTCCTGCCGCTGCACGAGCCCCGACCCGCCCTCCGACCCAGACCGGGCCGCACCGGCCCCTGATCCACCGGACGTCCGTCGTGGTCGGACCGGCTCCCCCGCCGCGTTCACCGCACCCGCCGACCACGACGGCCCGTGTTCCCGGCCCGTGACCGCCGCGGCAACGGCGGCCACGGGTCGGGACCGTGCTCAACGGTCGGCGTCCACCCAGCCGTCCAACCAGCGGTGGATGAGGAACAGCGCGATCGACGACGGAGGCGGCAGGATCAGTCGGGCTCCGTCGCCCACGTCCACCGTCCGCCCGGCCAACGCCGCCCCGATCTCCAGGCGGGTGAACCACCGCGCGTACGCGATCTCGGAGGGGTCGACCCGCACCGGCTCGGTCGGATTCGCGGTGGCCAGGAAACCAAGCATCAGCGAGCCGGGGAACGGCCACGCCTGGCTGCCCACGTACCCGATCCGCTCGACCCCGATGCCCACCTCCTCGCGCACCTCGCGCAGCACGGCCGCCTCCGCCGACTCCCCCGGCTCCACGTAGCCGGCCAGGCAGGAGTAGCGGCGACCGTCCGGGGTGCCCGGCCAGCTGGCGTTGTTGCCGAGCAGACAGCGCCCGTCCGGGCCGTCCACACCGTCGTGCACCAGCACGATCATCGCCGGGTCGGTGCGCGGCCAGATCCGTCCACCGTTGCGGTCCACCCGGGACCAGCCGGCCTCGTCCATCGCTGTCGGCGCGCCGGTACTCGTCGAGTAACCGTGTCGGGTGTGCCAGTTGACCAGCGCGAGCGCGGTGGTGAAGATGCCCGCCTCCCGGTCGGCGAGCAGGTGGCCCACCTCGCGCAGGTTGACCTTCCTGGTCCCCGGCACCACCGGCAGCGGCGCGTCGACAGCGAAGACCGGCACTCCGTCCGGCTCGACACCGAGGAACATCGCCGTCGACTCGGACCCGGCCGGCACGTCACCCGGCCCGAACAGCACCAACGTCGGCGGCGACGCGTCGGTACGGGCCAGCGTCCGACCCTGGTCGGTCGAGTCGAGCAGCAGCACCCGGGCCCGCAACCACGCCTCGGTCAACCACTGGGCGTCACCCCGTCGGTGTGCCGCCCGGTCCAGCGTGGACCGCGCCAACGGCGGTGCCGCCTCCCCACTCACGCCCGCGCTCCGCTACCAGCGCCGGTCTCCGACGGCCCGCCGCTCAACCCCATGGCTCGCTCGCTCACGCCAGCGGCTCGGTCTGGACCGTGGTCAGCGCGGCCAGCCCCGGGGTGATCCGCTCCGCGTCGCCGAGCACCACGACCGCCGCCCGAGCAGGCGCCAGGTAGCGCGCCGCGGCCTGCGCGACGTCGTCGATTGTCGCCTCCGCCAACCTGGCCGCGTACTCGGCGAGGAAGTCCAGGCGCAGGCCGTTGCCCGCGTACGCGCTGGTCAACGCCGCCAACCCGGCCTGGGTGGACATGCCGAGCTGGAGCGTGCCCAGGGCGTACTGACGGGCCTGCTCCAGCTCGTCGGGCTTCGGCGGCAACGACGCCAACCGGCCCAGCTCGTACGTCGTCTCCAGCAGCGCCGGGCCGGTGACCTCGGTGGCCACGTCGGCGGCGGCGACCAGTACCGACCCGGCGACGGAGTGCTCGATCGACGAGTGCGGGCCGTACGTGTAGCCCTTGTCCTCGCGGATGTTCTCCACCCAACGGGAGGAGAAGTAGCCACCGAAGATCAGGTTGGCCAGTTGCAGCGGGGCGTGGTCCGGGTCGGTGCGGGACACCGCCGGAAGCGCGATCCGCAGCGAGGACTGCACCGAGCCCGGCCGGTCGACAAGCAGCAGCGGCCCCGGCTCCAGCGCCGGGGTCGCCGGCAGCTCGGCCACCCGCCCCGCACCGGACCAGCCGCCGAGCGCCCGCTCGGCGCGTCCAGCGCGCGCTCCGGCTGCACGTCGCCGACCAGCACCAACTGCGCGCCGGCCGGATGGACCCGCTCGGCGTGCAGGGTACGCAGCGCCGCCGGGCGGACGGCCCGGATCTGACCGGGCTCCGGGGTCTGCGTCGCGTACGGGTGCCGGCCGTAGACGCGCTTCAGCAGCGCCTCCCGGGCCAGGTGCGCCGGCTGGCTCTGCGCCACCTGGATCCGTCGACCAGCCGGTCCCGCTCGGTGGCCACCTCGTCGCCGGGATAGCTGGCGCTGGTCAGCACCTCGGCCAGCAGCTCCAGCATCCGGTCCAGGCCGGTGACCAGGCCGGCCCCGGAGAGCATCAGCCGGTCCGGGTCGACACCCGCGGAGAGCCCGCCGCCCACCTTCTGCAACTCGGCGGCGATCTGCACGCTGGACATCGACTCGGTGCCAGAGAGCATGGTCTGCGACAGCATCGCGCCGCGGGCCAGGTGCACCCGGCCGAACGGCACCCAGAGCCGCAGCTCGACCAGGGGCACGGCGGGACGGCGCACGGCGATCACGGTGAGACCGTTGCGCAGCGTGCGCTCGGCCTGCTTGGGCACCTTGAGCTTGCGGGTCGGACCGAGCGGCGGCAGCGTACGCGGTCCAGCCGAAGCGGTGGTGGTCGTCACTGCGTCACCTCCGTTCGCGACTGCGGGGCTCGCAAAACCGGCTCACTCCTCGCGCTCACCTGGCCACCTTCGTTCGCGACTGCGGGGCTCGCAAAACCGGCTCACTCCTCGCGCTCACCTGGCACCTCCGGCAATGACCTCGATCGCGGCCCGGCGTTCCGGGCGCACTGTGGCCGCGGCGGCCCGGACCTGCTCCTCGGTGACCTCGCCGACCAACCGGGGCAGCTCGTTGAGCAGGCCCGGCTCGCCTCGTTGCTGCTCCAGCACGGCCATCCGCAGCGCCCGACCGAGCACCGCGTCGGTGTCCCGCAGCAGGTGGGTCGCCATCCGGGCCTGGGTGCGGGCCAGCTCACCCTCGGTCAGCCCGTCGGTGGCCAGCCGGTCCAACTCCTCGTCAATGGTGCGCAGCACCTTGTCCACGTCACCGCCGGGCGGCAGGTGCGCCTGCAACAGCAGCGCGGTCGGGTCCCGGACGTCGAAGGGGTCACCCATGAAGCCGAGGTACCCGCCCAGGCTGGTCACCGTCCGGTCGCGCTGCACCAGGCGCTCGACCAGCCGTGACGCGTCACCGTCGGTGAGCACCTCGGCCAGCACCACGTAGGGCAGGTAACCGGCGAAGTCGGCGACCGGGTCGGGCACGCGCCAGGCGCCGGCCACCGCCGGCAGGGGTGCCAGCGGGTCCGTGTACGAGGTGCGTCGCTCGGCGCTCAGGTCGGGCTCGGTGAAGTCGGGCCGCTGCGGTGCCGGCCGGGCCGGCACGTCGCCGAAGTGCCGGGTGACCAGCTCGGTCGCCTCGGCCACGTCGATGTCGCCGCTGACCGCCAGCACGGCGTTGCCGCTGGCGTAGTAGCGACGGAAGAAGTCCGCGGCGTCGGCGACGGTCGCCGACTCCAGGTCGTCGAAGGAGCCGTAGCCGTCGTGCGCGTTCGGGAAGGTGTCGAACATGACCGGCGGCAGGGTCAGCCAGGGAAAGCCGCCGTACGGTCGGTTGAGGACGTTGACCCGGATCTCCTCCTTGACCACGTCGACCTGGTTGCGCAGGTTCTCCTCGGTCAGCCGGGGGCCGCGCATCCGGTCCGCCTCCAGGAACAGCGCGCGTTCCAACGCGTTGCTCGGCAGCGTCTCGAAGTAGTCGGTGTAGTCCAGGTGGGTGGAGCCGTTGAAGGTGCCACCCGCGCCCTGCACGTGCCGGAAGTGGGCGAGCTTCTCCAGGTTCTCCGAGCCCTGGAACATCAGGTGCTCGAAGAGGTGGGCGAAGCCGGTCCGCCCCTCCGGCTCCGATCGGATGCCGACGTCGTACACCACCGCCACCCCGATCACCGGGGCGCTGCGATCGGGGGTGAGCACCACCCGCAGGCCGTTGTCGAGGGTGAACCGCTCGACCGGATACTTCGTCGCTGGAATTCTGGATCTCCGCGCCGCCACGGAGTCGACCCTAGCGCGTCGACCCGGCCGCCACCCGCGACCTTCCCTCAGCCGCCGCGACCGGGGCCGTCACCTGGGGTGCCGAGTCCATCCGGTGGAACCTGGCCGGGGTCCCGCTCCCGGCCCATCCCGGCCAACAGCCGGTCAGCCAGCGGCCCACGGCGGCACCTTGCCGGGCCGAGGCGAGGAGGTGCGGGCCGAACGCCGGTTACTCTAGCAAGCTGGTAGGAAATACCGACATAACTGAGACGCGCTATCCCGCCATATGGATGGGCCTTGACGCTGCCCGGAGGCTGGCCCAGTCTTCCTACCAACTAAGTAGGAATACTGCGGATTGGACGGACGATGAGACGGCTCCCTCTGCGCCGACTGGTCACCCTGGCCACCCTCGCCACCCTCGGCGCGGCAACCCTGGGCAGCACCGCCGCGTGCGGCGACGACAGCGCGGGCGCGGGCGGCGACGCCGGCCCGGTGACGCTGCGCCTCGGCTACTTCCCCAACATCACCCACGCGCCGGCGGTGGTCGGCGTGGAGAAGGGCATCTTCGCGGAGAAGCTCGGCAGCGACGTCAAGCTGGACCCGAAGACCTTCAACGCCGGTCCGGCCGCCATCGAGGCGGTCTTCTCCGGCGCGCTGGACGCCACCTACATCGGCCCGAACCCGACCGTCAACGCGTTCTCCAAGTCCAGGGGCGAAGCCGTCCGGGTCATCTCCGGCGCGGCCTCCGGCGGCGTCGCGCTGGTGGTGAAGCCCGGCATCAACGGCCCCCAGGATCTCAGGGGCAAGAAGGTCGCCACCCCGCAGCTGGGCAACACCCAGGACGTGGCGATCCGGTACTGGCTCAAGCAGCAGGGGCTGACCACCACCAAGGAGGGCGGCGGCGACGTCAAGATCGTGCCGCAGGAGAACGCCCAGACGGTCGAGACGTTCAACAGCGGCGCGATCGACGGCGCCTGGGTGCCCGAGCCGTTCGTCTCCCGCCTGGTCAACGCCGGCGGCAAGGTGCTTGTCGACGAGCGCGACCTGTGGCCGGACCGGAAGTTCGTCATCACCAACCTGCTGGTCAGCACCAAGTTCCTCAAGGCGCACCCGGACGTGGTGCAGAAGCTGGTCGACGGCCAGGTGGCCGCCAACGAGTTCGTCAACACCAAGCCGGACGAGGCACAGCAGGCCATCTCCGCCGCGATCGGCAAAATCACCGGCAAGCCGCTGGACCTGAAGCTGATCAAGCAGGCGTGGCCGACGTTGGAGTTCACCAACGACCCGATCGCGACCTCGCTCAAGGCCGGCCTCGACCACGCCGTCGAGGTCAAACTGACCGAGCCCGTCGACCTCAAGGGCCTGTACGACCTGACGTACCTCAACAAGGCCCTCAAGGCCGCCGGCAAGTCCGAGGTCGTCCAGCCATGACGTCGACCACGACGACGCCGCGGAGCGCGACCACCTCGGTCGCGCTCTCCGGGGTGACCAAGGTGTACGGGCGTGGGGCGAGCGCCGTCCTGGCCCTGGACGGTGTGTCGCTGGACGTCGCGCCCGGCGAGTTCGTCTGCCTGGTCGGCGCGTCCGGGTGCGGCAAGAGCACCCTGCTCAACCTGGTGGCCGGGCTGGACCGGGTCAGCGCTGGGCAGATCACGCTTGCCGGTGACGCCAACCCGGGCCTGATGTTCCAGGAGCCGGCGCTCTTTCCGTGGCTGACCGTCGAGGCCAACGTGGAGGTGCCCCTCAAGCTGCGCGGGCTGCCCCGCGCCGAGCGGCGCGAGCGGGTCGCCGAGTTGCTGCGGACGGTGCACCTGGCCGACTTCGGCCGCAAGCGTCCGCACGAACTCTCCGGCGGGATGCGGCAGCGGGTCGCACTGGCCCGCACGCTGGCCCTGGACACTCCGGTGCTGCTGATGGACGAGCCGTTCGGCGCGCTGGACGCGATGACCCGGGACATCCTGCACGACGAGCTGGAACGGATCTGGTCCGAGCGCAAGCTGTCGGTGCTCTTCGTGACCCACAACGTCCGCGAGGCGGCCCGGCTGGCCGACCGGATCATCCTGCTCTCCAGCCGACCCGGCCGGATCATCTACTCCACCGAGGTGAACATCCAGCGCCCTCGTCGGATCGACTCCCCCGAGGTCGCCGCCATCGCCGCCGAGGTCACCGAGCGGCTCCGTACGGAGGTGGGCCGCCATGGCCAGTGACACCCTGACCAGCTCGGCGCGTACCGACGCGGAGATCACCGGCCTCGACGCGCTGGAGATCGCCGGCCGGGACAAGGAGGTCTCCCGGGGCGCCCGGATCTGGGCGGCCACCTGGCCCAAGCTCGCCGCGCTGGCCATCGCCATCGCCGCCTGGCAGCTCGTGGTCCTCTCCGGCTGGAAGCCGCCGTGCTCGCTGCCCGGGCCGCTGGAGGTCGGCCGCGAGCTGGTGGCCCAGGCCCAGGGCCCGCAGCTCTGGGAGGGCCTGCTCACCACGCTGCGCCGGGCCGCCGTCGGGTACGTCTTCTCGGTCGCCGTCGGCCTGCTGCTGGGCCTCGCGGTGGCCCGGTCCACGGTGCTGCGCGCCGCCATCGGCTCGATGATCACCGCGTTGCAGACCATGCCGTCGATCGCCTGGTTCCCGCTGGCCATCCTGCTCTTCGAACTGAGCGAAAAGGCGATCTTCTTCGTGGTGGTGCTCGGCGCGGCGCCGTCCATCGCCAACGGGGTGATCTCCGGTGTCGACTACGTGCCGCCGCTGCTGCTGCGCGCCGGCCGCAACCTGGGGGCCCGGGGGCTCAACCTCTACCGGTACGTCATCGCACCGGCCGCCCTGCCGGCGATCGTCGCCGGCCTCAAGCAGGGGTGGGCGTTCTCCTGGCGCAGCCTGATGGCCGGTGAGCTGCTCGTGGTCGGCATCTCGCAGACCTCGCTCGGCGCCCAGCTCACCTACTCCCGCGAGTTGTCCGACGCGCCCTGGCTGCTCTCCACCATGATCGTCATCCTGGTGCTCGGCCTGGTCGTGGACGCCGCGTTCGGCGCGGCGGACAAGGCGATCCGACGCCGCTGGGGTGTGCTGGACCAGGCTGGTCAGTGACGTGTTCGTCTCCGCGCGCAGCGACTACGCGCTCCGGGCGATGCTCGCCGTCGCCGCCGCCCGCGCCGGTGGCGACGGCGACAACGGCGGCGAGGTGGTGAAGGCCGCCAGCCTGGCCGAGGTGCAGGACATCCCGCTCAGCTTCCTGCAGGGCATCCTGCTCGACCTACGCCGAGCCGGCCTGCTGCACAGCCATCGCGGCGCGGACGGCGGCTACGCGTTGACCCGGCCACCCGAGGAGATCACCGTCGGGGACGTGCTGCGCGCGGTGGCCGGCTCGCTCACCACGGTGCGCGGTCTGCCGGCCGAGCGGGCCGGTTACCACGGGGTGGCCGCCGGCCTGACGGACGTCTGGCTGGCGGTGCACGGGGCGATCGCCACGGTGGTCGACCGCACCACCCTGGCCGACCTGCTCACCCGGACCTCCGCCCCCACCACCTGAACGGCGGTGGCGATGTGGTCGGGTCGGTGCCCCGCCGACCCGACCACATCTCGTACCGACCCCTGACCGGGCCTGCCCCTTCGCCGGCATCGGTCGGTCGCTGCTCAGCCCTGATGTGCGACAGCCGGGCCGGAGCCCGCGTCGCCGGGGCTGTGCAACTCCACCAGCCCGGCGGGATCGTTGCCCGCCGGGGAGCCGTGCCAGGGTGCGAAGGCTGCGACCATGGCGAGCAACAACCCGGCCAGCGCGACCGCGACCACCAGGATCAGTTCGCGCAGTGCGCCCGAGCCGGCTTCGCCCGCCATGGTCACCCCTCCCGCGCCGGGCCCCCCGCCCGACGTCCCCCGTCGGTCAGCTTCGACCACGGCCAACGCCGACACAGTCGGCCAGCCGACCAAGGCGAGGCTGATTACCGACTTGGCTGAGGGAGCCGTGCGGCGGGGATGCCTGACCGGTCGGCGTGGCTGGTGCACCGCACGGGCAGCCCAACGGCGCAAAGGACCCCACAGACACCACCGACCCGCCCCGCCGGAGCGGAACGGGTCGGTCGAGGCGCGGAGAATCAGACGGTACGCGGGCGCCGCGGGCGGCGGGACCGGCCCGACGCACGGTGCGCCGGACGGGCGCCACCGTCAGTGCTCGCGCCGCCTGCGGCACGAGCACGAGGAGCGGGAGCCTGCGGCGCGACGATGGTCACCGGCACGCCGGACGGTTCACGGGCACCGGTCACCCGGACCAGCGCCGCGTCATCGGAGCGCACCTGGACCGACTCCGGTCGGATGCCCGCGGTGGCCATCAGTCGGGAAACGTCCCGGCGCTGCTCCGGCAGGACCAGGGTGACCACCGTGCCGGACTCACCGGCCCGGGCGGTACGACCACCCCGGTGCAGGTAGTCCTTCGCCTCGGTCGGCGGGTCCACGTTGACCACCATGTCCAGGCCATCCACGTGGATGCCGCGGGCCGCCACGTCGGTGGCGACCAGAGCGGTCACCTGACCGTTGCGGAACTGCTCCAGGATGCGGGTGCGCTGCGGCTGGGACTTGCCACCGTGCAGCGCGGCCGCGCGTACCCCCTTGGCCAGCAGTTGGCGCGCGAGCCGGTCGGCGCGGTGCTTGGTGCCCATGAACAGGATGGTGCGGCCCTCACGGGCGGCGATCCGGGTCAGCGCGTCGGGCTTGTCCAGCGCGTCGACGTGCAGCACGTGGTGGGTCATCGCGGTCACCGTGGCGGTGCCCGGGTCCACCGAGTGGGTGACCGGGCTGCTGAGGAAGCGGCGGACCAGCCGGTCCACCCCGCCGTCCAGGGTGGCGGAGAAGAGCATCCGCTGCCCCTGCGGCGCGACCTGCTCCAGCAACTTGGTGACCTGCGGCAGGAAACCCATGTCGGCCATCTGGTCGGCCTCGTCCAGCACGGTGATCTCAACCTGGTCGAGCCGGGCGTCACCACGGTTGATCAGGTCGTGCAGCCGGCCGGGGGTCGCCACGACCACCTCGGCACCGGCGCGAAGCGCGTCCGCCTGCCGCTGCAACGACAGCCCGCCGACGACGGTGGCGCAGCGCAGCCCGACGGCGCGGGCGTACGGGGCGAGCGCGGTGGTGACCTGCTGGGCCAACTCGCGGGTCGGCACCAGCACCAGGGCGAGCGGGCGACCCGGCCGGGCCTTCCGGCCGGCGGTGCGGGACAGCAGCGGAAGCCCGAAGGCGAGGGTCTTGCCGGAGCCGGTACGAC
The DNA here is from genome assembly GCF_016803395.1 of Micromonospora tarensis. Lineage (GTDB taxonomy): Bacteria > Actinomycetota > Actinomycetes > Mycobacteriales > Micromonosporaceae > Micromonospora > Micromonospora tarensis. The sequence goes on from NZ_JAEVHL010000086.1 coordinate 18,294, forward strand.
CCCGGCCCAGCACGTCCCGGCCCGCGAGCGAGTCGGGCAGCGTCGCCGTCTGGATCGGGAACGGCTCGTTGATGCCCTGCGCGGTCAGCGCGGTGAGCAGCGCCGGCGCCAAGCCGGTAAGAGCAAAAGACGGAATAACTGTGGTCATGCGGAAGCCTTCCTCGACGCGGAACGTGTCGAGGGAGGGCGCCGAAGTCGGCGCTGTCAACCGGCGGCGCAGGGCAGCCAGGACTCACAAGCACGAACCGATTGGAGTACGGGCCGGCCCGCCGCCGGGCCGCCGCCTGCGTACGCAGGCGGCGGCGGGGCGGGCCGGTCCCGTCACCGTCACACCCGGAGGGCGCGACAGGTAATGCTGACCGATCCGAAGATCAGATCGGGCGGATGTTCTCCGCCTGCGGGCCCTTCTGGCCCTGGGTCACCTCGAACTCGACCCGCTGGTTCTCGTCCAGGCTCCGGTAGCCGGAGGACTGGATCGCCGAGAAGTGGGCGAAGACGTCAGCGCCGCCGCCGTCCGGGGTGATGAAGCCGAAGCCCTTGTCAGCGTTGAACCACTTCACGGTGCCAATAGCCATGTGTTTCGTCTCCTTGACGGAACGTCGGACGCGCACTTGTTGCGTGCCCGAAGAGGAGCGCTCCGCGCGGGGATGCGCGAATCGCCTGTCGCTTCTGGTCGCCCCGCCCGGAGAACTCCGGACACAACAAAGAGCGCCTGGGGCCACAATTCCCGCCAGGCGCACACAGAGTCTCTGGTAACCAAAACTGCAACCCGGTCAACCTACCACGGTTTTCCCCGGAGCGGTCAAGAGTGGGCGGAATCCTCGGGCAACTGGGCGATCATGGCGGTGAGCCCCGTCACGTCCAACAGGTCGGCTGGTCGGACCGTCACCCCGTGCCGGACGTAGTGGAACGCCGCGCCCACCCGGTCGACCGGCACGCCGGCCAGCTCCGCCCAGGCCAGCCGGTACACGGCCAACTGCACGGCGGCCACCTCCGCCGCCGCCCCGGTCGGCTGCGCGCCGGTCTTCCAGTCGACCACGTCGAACCGTCCGCCCGGCCGGGCGAAGACCGCATCCATCCGCCCCCGCACCACCACTCCGGCGATCACAGTGGCGAACGGCACCTCCACCTCCACCGGTACCCGGTCGGCCCACTCGCTGGCCAGGAACCGCTCCTGAAGCTCGACCAGCGCCTCGTCGGGCGCGGCATCGGCGTCGGCCGCACCCGGCAGCTCGTCCAGGTCCAGCAGCCGGTCGGCACCGAAGCGCTGCTCCAACCAGGTGTGGAAGGCGGTGCCCCGGCGGGCGTACGGGTTGGGCTCGACCGGCACCGGACGACGCAGCGTACGGGCCAGCGCCGCCGGATCGCGCCGCAACGCGACCAGCTGGGTGACGCTCAACTGCCCGGGCAGCGACACCTCGACCGCGCCGGAGAGCCGGGTCAGCTCGGCCCGCTCGGCGAGCAGCAGGTCCGCCTCGCGCTGCCAGCGCGTCACCACCGGGTCCACCTCCGGCTCGACCGCCGCGCCGTCCGACGCCACCGGACCGCTCACCGCCACCGGGCCGGCGAGCACCGCGGCCGGCGTCGGTCATCAGGCGACGCACCAAGCCGGCCGCCTCGGCCAGCGCCGGCCGGCGGCCCCCCAACGGATCGGCCGGCCACTCCGCGCGGAGCACCACCTCGGCCGTGGGATTCGTCGCATCCGGGGTCGGCTCCGGTGCCCACGCGTCGACCAGGTGCCCCGGCCCGCCGTCCAGGCAGGCGTCGTACACCTCACGCAGGAAGACCGACGGACCTCGCGGTCGCTTCGTGCCCTCCCCCCACCAGTAACCGGAGCAGAGCAGCAGCCGGCGCGGTCTGGTGACCGCGACGTACGTCAGCCGGCGCTCCTCCCGCTCGTCGTGGGCCCGCCACGCGTCGGTGAAGTCGGTGACCGCCCGAGCCACCGCCCGCTGGTCCGCCGCCTCGTCGAGCGCCAGCTCGGGCAACCCGTCGGCGTCACCGCGCAACGGGAACGGCAGCACACCCAACCCGCCCAACCAGTGGTCGGAGTTGCGGACCGGCCCCGGCCACAGCCCACGGCTGAGCCCGGCCACCGCCACCACGTCCCATTCCAAGCCCTTGGCGGCGTGCGCGGTGACCACCTGCACCGCGCCCTCCACCACCTCGACCTCGCCGGGTGCCAGACCGCGCTCCTCGTCCTCGGCGGCGGCCAGGTAGGACAGGAAGCCGGACAGGGTCGCGCCGGGCGTCTCCCCGCTGAACCGGGCCGCCACGTCACCCAGCGCGTCCAGGTGACCCCGGGCCAGGCCCGCGTCGCCGGCGCCGTCCCGGCCGGCCCGCACCGCGACCTCCACGTCCAGGCCGATGGTCCGCTCGATGTCCGCGATCAGATCCGGTAGTGCCTGGTCCAGCCGGTACCGCAGCAGCGCCAACTCCCGGCCGTACGCGCGCAGCCGCGCGAAGCCCTCCGCCGAGTAGGTCTGCGCCGGCCCGAGATCGGCCAACGCCTCCACCAGGGTCGCCTCGTCCAACAGGTCCGGGCTGATCTCCCCGGCGTCGTCGGCGGCCACCTGACGGCGGGCGTTGGCGATGGCCCGGGCGCGCCGGTGCAACGCCACCAGGTCACGCGGCCCGATCCGCCAACGGGCGCCGGTGAGCAGCCGCAGCAACGCGGCGCCGTCGGTCGGGTCGGCCAACACCCGCAGGGTGCACACCACGTCGCGTACCTCGGGAGTGTCCAGCAGGCCACCCAGCCCGACCACCTCCACCGGGAGGCCCCGCTCGCGCAGCGCCGACTCGATCGCCGGAATCTGGCTGCGGACCCGGACCAGCACGGCGGTCGTCGGACGCTGCGCCACCGGAATGTGCTCGGGAGCCGCGCCCGGCATCCGGGCCGCCCCGCGCCAGGCGGCGAGCACGCTGTCCGCGATCCAGTCGGCCTCGTCGGCGTACGTGGGCAGCAGCGCGCAGTGCACTGTGCCACCGGCCGCGCCGCCCGGGCTGCGGTGCGGGATCGGGTCCAAGACGGTCAGCGCGGAACGCAGCTCCGGCACCTGGGCCCCGGCCGCCCGTAGCGGAGTGGACAGCGCGTTGGCCACCCGCAGGATCTCCGGGCGGTTACGCCAGCTCGTGGTGAGCCCGAGCGCCGGGGCCGGCTGCCGTCGGCACTGGCGAACTCGGTGGGGAACCGGTCCAGCGTGCCCGCGCTGGCCCCCCGCCAGCCGTAGATGGACTGGCACGGGTCACCGACCGCGGTGACCGGGTGCCCGCCGCCGAACAGCGCGTTGAGCAGCACCACCTGGGCGTGGCTGGTGTCCTGGTACTCGTCGAGCAACACCGCCCGGAAGCGGTCCCGTTCGATAGCGCCGACCCCCGGGTGGTCCCGGGCCACCCGGGCCGCCCGGGCGAGCTGGTCGGCGAAGTCCATCGCCTCGAAGTCCTCCTTGCGCCGGGCGTAGGCCCGCACCAACGGCAGCAGGCGCAACCGGGTCTGCTGGAGGGTGAGCGCCTTGCGCACGTCCGCGTACACCCGGCCCGGCCGGGCCTGCACCTCGGCGAAGAACCGCCCCGTCCAGGCCGCCAGCTGGTCCGGCGCGACCAGGTGCTCGTCCAGCTCCCCGGCGAGCGCCAGCACCGCGTCGGTGATGGTGCTCGGCATCCGGTCCACCTCGGACATGTCACCGTCGTAGTTGCGCACCAGCAGGTCGACCAGCTGCCAGCGGGACGCCTCGGTGAGCAGTCGGGTCGACGGCTCGTAGCCGGCCCGCAGCCCGTGCTCGGTGACGATCCGTCCCGCGTACGAGTGGTAGGTCGAGACGGTGGGTTCGCCCGCGAGCGGATCGTCCAGCGGGTCCCGGCCCTGTCGACCGAGGCGGCGGATCAGCTGGTCGAGTCGGGTGCGTACCCGGTGGGCCAGCTCACCGGCCGCCTTACGGGTGAAGGTCAGCCCGAGGATCTGCTCCGGCCGCACGTACGAGTTGGCCACCAGCCAGACCACCCGCGCGGCCATCGTCTCGGTCTTGCCCGACCCGGCGCCGGCGACGACAAGCAGCGGCTCCACCGGGGCGGCGATGATCGCGGCCTGTTCCCGGGTGGGCGCCGGCAACCGCAGCAGCTTGGCCAGCTCCACCGGCGTGTACCGGGGACCGGAGTCCGCACGTCGGGGCGTTGGCGCGGGACCCGCGCCGAACAGGGTGGGCTGGCTCACTGTGTCGCCTCAGTTCGCGACTGCGGGGCTCGCAAGCTCACTCCTCGCGCTCACGGTGTCATCTCAGTTCGCGACTGCGGGGCTCGCAAGCTCACTCCTCGCGCTCACGGTGTCGCCTCACTCCTCGCCGGCACTGGCGCGCCGGCTGACCGGCGGCTCGACGACCTGTCGCCCCTGCCCGGAGACCGGGCAGCTGGTGCGCACCGGGCAGACCCGGCACTTCGAGTTGGCCACCGCGGCGAACGTGGCGGCTGCCATCGTATCGGCGGTCCGGCGGACCAGCGCGGTCGCCCAACCGGCCGCCGGCCCCTCGTTCGCCGCCGGCTGGTTCTGCTCCCGGGCGTCCTTGGCGGAGGTGCCGAGCTGCACCAGCGCGGCACCTCCGGACTCGTCGCCGAACTCGGCGAACGCGCCCGCCTCCACCGCCGCCTGGTAGGCGCCGAGCTGCGGATGCTCGGCCAGGTCGCTGCCGGTGACAGCGGTGGACTTGCCGGTCTTCAAATCGATTACCACAAGCCGCCCGGCCTCGTCGACCTCCAGCCGGTCGACCCGACCGGTCAGGTCGACCGGTCGGTTCGGGTCGTCCAGGCGGACCGCGAACTCGTGCTCGATGGCGAGCAGCCGGCGCGGGTTGGTGGCCAGCCAGCGCAGCAGCTTGTCGACCATCGCCTCGGCGCGCTCCCGCTCCGGCCCGGCCATCCACCGGGCCGCCAGCTCGATCGCGTCGAACCGGGCGGCCACGTAGTCGAGCAGCGCGCCCCGGTCGGCGCTGGCGTCCTCGGCGAGCATCGCGGCGGCGTGCACCAGGTTGCCGACGCCCTGCGCCGTACTGGTCGGGCCGCTGCCGCCGTGCCGCTCCAACAACCACCGCAGGCTGCACCGCAGCGCGCTCTCCATCGCCGACGGGGTGACCCGGACCGGGTCCCCCTCGTCGACAAGCGGCCGGTCGTCGGAGAGCGCGCGCAACCCCCACCAGTCGTCGGGGTGCGCGCCGGGCACCCCGGCGGCGGCGAGCCGGGCCAG
>NZ_JAEVHL010000087.1 GCF_016803395.1 Micromonospora tarensis
GGTCAGGGTGGCCGCTCAGGCCAGGGCGGTCAGGGTGGTCGCGGCTCGCAGGGTGGTCGCTCCGGCCAGGGCGGTCGCGCCGGCCAGCAGCGGCAGGGCGGCCCGGCCCCGGCCAACGACGCGATGGCGGACGCGCTGCGCCGCGCCGGGCTTGCCTGAGCACGACGTCCTGCGTAGATCTTGGACAGTTTCCGTTCGTCGCGGACGGAAACTGTCCAAGATCTCAGGGTGAGCCCCGGGAAAACCGCTCGCGTGGCGACCGCGTCGGGGCGATGATCGCGCGATGCGGATGCATGCGGACCAGGTGGACGTCACCGCCGAGGTCGTCGCCGCCCTGGTCGCCGAGTAGTTTCCCCGGTGGCGAGGGCTTCCCGTCCGCCCGCTCGCGTCGACCGGGACGGTGAACGCCCTGTTCCGGCTCGGTGCGGAGATCGTGCTGCGGTTTCCGCTGCGACCGAGCGCCGACCCGGCACTCCGGGCGGAGCTGCGGCGGGAGCAGGAGTCCGCGAGCATGCTCGCCACCCGCCCGCCGGTCGCCGTACCCGAGCCGCTCGGGCTCGGCGACCCGGGCGCGGGATACCCCGGGCCGTGGACGGCGTACCGCTGGATCCCGGGCGAGCCGATCCACCCCGGCCGGGTCGACGACCTGGCCTCCGTCGCCCGCGACCTGGCCGGCGTCGTGACCGCGTTGCGGGACATCGACACCGGTGGTCGGGCCTGGTCCGGGTCCGGCCGGGGTGGCCCGTTGGCCGACCAGCACGCCGGGGTGCGCATCCTGCGCGCCGTACTCGACTGAGCCGTACTCGACTGGGCCCGGCCCCGACCGCCGGCGTACCGTCGGCTCGTGGGTGAGCGCGACGGCCGGGAGTGGCGGGATCAGCAGCGGCGGGCGGTGCGGGCGCACGCCGACGCGGACGCGCGGCGGCGGGCCACCGAGCACGCGGAGGCGGCGGAGCTGGTCGCCTGGTTCGTCGCCGAGGCCACCCGCAGAGGGCTGCCCACCACCCGGCTGGTGCTCGCGGGTACGACGGACGTGGGCGGTACCGGACGAGGTTGACCGGTTGGTACGTCGACCGGGCCAGGACCCGCGCGGTGGACGTGACCGGCCGGTTCCACCTGCTGACCGTGCCGGGCGGGCTGCGGGCCCGCCTGTTCGGCGTCGACCCGCAGCCCAGCCCGGCGCCGCTGGTCGTCGGTGCGGGCGGACGCGACGGTGAGTCGATCCCGTTGCGGACGCTGCTCACTCGCCTGCTGGACCCCACCAACGCTCGCTGAGCACCGGGTCCGCCCTCCGCTGCGCCGCCGGACCGGTCGCCGCGCAGTGATCACCTCCCGGCATCGCCCGGTCTCCGCCCTCGCCTGATCGGCCAGGCTGGCCTCGCCCGAACCGGCCGGCGGCACCGTGCCGCTCGCCTGCCACGGACACGCACCGTAGGCGCGAATCGCACAGGCCGTGTCCCCCCGCCTGGTTTCGGGGTTGATGGGGACGAAGCAGCCCGAGTGTCGTCATTCAGGTTTGTTGACGAGCTTGCGGTGATACAACCCATTTGTTAATTTCGTCGCTTTGTTGCGGAGGTCGGACCGTTGCCAGTGCCTGGTGGTCTCGCGAACGCACCCGAACACCGTCCGCAGTTGCCCCGACCCGCGCCCGGCAAGCGCGTCTTCGACGCGGTCCTCGCGGCCGTCCTGCTGGTGCTGGTCACGCCGCTGCTGGTGGTGACGGCCGTGCTGGTCATGGTGGGCCTCGGTCGCCCGGTGCTGTTCCGGCAGTGCCGCGCCGGCCTGCACGGCCAGCCCTTCGAGGTGATCAAGTTCCGCACCATGCGACCGCCGAACCAGAGCCGTGGCCTGATCGGCGACGGCGACCGGCTCACCCCGCTGGGGCGGTGGCTGCGCGCCACCAGCCTGGACGAGTTGCCCACGCTCTGGAACGTGCTGCGCGGCGACATGAGCCTGGTCGGCCCGCGTCCGTTGCTGCCGGAATACCTCGAGCGCTACTCCGACAGCCAGGCCCGTCGGCACGAGGTGCGCCCCGGTGTCACCGGGCTGGCCCAGGTTCGCGGACGCAACAGCCTGAGCTGGGAGGAGAAGCTGGACCTCGACGTCCAGTACGTGGACAGCCGGAACCTGCGACTCGACCTGTCGATCCTGGTCTCGACCGCGCGCACCGTGCTGCGCCGCGAGGGCATCAACGCGGCCGGGTCCGCGACCGCGCCGGAATTCCTCGGTACGCCCCGACGCCCCGCCCCGTCGCAGCGGGACCGGACGCCGGCATGACGATTCCCCAGGGAGCCGGCCGATGAGCCAGACGATCCACCTGTCCCCGCCCGACGTCGGGCCGCTTGAGGAGTCGTACCTGGTCGCGGCGCTCCGGTCGGGCTGGGTGGCGCCGGCCGGGCCGGACCTGCAAGCCTTCGAGAGCGACATCGCCCAGCGGCTCGGCACCGGCGGAGCCGTCGCGGTCAGTTCCGGCACGGCCGCCCTGCACCTGGCCCTGCTCGGCGTCGGCGTGCGGCCGGGCGACGTGGTCGTCGTGCCCACGCTCACCTTCGTCGCCACCGCGAACGCGGTGCGCTACATCGGCGCGCGTCCGGTCTTCGTCGACTGCGACCCTCGGACCGGCAACGTCGACGTCGGTCTCGTCGCCGACCTGCTGCGCCAGCTGCGCTCACGCGGCGAGCGGATCGGCGCGATCGTCCCGGTGGACATGTTCGGCAGTTGCGCCGACTACGGCGCGCTGGCCCCGCTCTGCGTCGAGGCCGGGGTGCCGTTGGTGGAGGATGCCGCGGAGGCCCTCGGCGCGAACCACCGGGGACGACCGGCGGGGACGTTCGGGCACGTCGGCGTGCTCTCGTTCAACGGCAACAAGATCATGACTACCTCCGGTGGCGGGATGCTGGTCTCCGACGACACCGCGCTCCTCGACCGGGCCCGCCATCTCTCCACCCAGGCCCGGGAGCCGGCACGGCACTACGAGCACCGGGAGACGGGCTACAACTATCGGCTCAGCAACCTCCTCGCGGCGCTCGGCCGGGCCCAGTTGGTCCGGCTGGACGGAATGATCGCGCGCCGCCGGCACCTGCGCGACCAGTACGCCAAGCTCCTCGCCCCGGTGCCGGGTGTCGAGCTGCTCAACGCCGAGGACACCGAGTCGAACTGCTGGCTCACGGTCATCACCGTCGAGCGGGAGCGGTGTGGCTGGCGGGCCGACGACCTGGCGGTCCACCTGGCCGAGCGGCACATCGAGACCCGGCCGGTGTGGAAGCCGATGCACCTGCAACCCATGCACGCCGACGCGGAGAGCGTGCTCACCGGCGCGGCGGAGCGGCTTTTCGCCGACGGGCTCACCCTGCCCAGCGGCAGCGCGCTCACCGAACCGCAGATCGCGCGGGTGTTCGCCGCGATCGACGAGTTCCTGGCCGTCCGGGCGGGAGGGGCCACGGCGTGACGACGGGACTGGTGGTGGTCGGCTGCGGCGGCCACGGCCGGGAGGTGCTGACCATCGCCCGGGCGGTGAACGAAGCCGCCGGCCGGCCGATCTGGCAGCTGCTGGGCGTGGTCGACGACCGACCCACCGAAGTGAACCTGAAGCGGTTGCAGCGGCTCGACGTGCCCTACCTCGGGGACGTGGCCTGGCTGCGGGACGCGCCCCCGACCACCCGACACGTCATCGGCGTCGGCGACCCCCGGGTCCGCCGCACCATCGGCGGACGGATCGACGGGTACGCCACGACGGCCGCGAGCCTCGTCCACCCGGACGCCACCATCGGGGAGGACACCGAGTACGGGCCGGGGTTCGTCGCCTTCGCGGGTGCCCGGGTCACCACGAACGTCACAGTCGGTCGGCACGTCCACCTCAACCAGAACGCCACCGTCGGCCATGACAGCAGCCTCGCGGACTACGTCTCGGTGAACCCGCTCGCCGCGGTCTCGGGTGACTGTCACCTGGCCGAGGGCGTGCTGATCGGGACCACCGCCGCGGTGCTACAGGGCCTGCGGGTCGGCCGGGACAGCACGGTCGGGGCAGGTGCCTGCGTCGTCCGGGACGTACCCGATCAGGTGACGGTGGTCGGCGTTCCGGCCCGCTGAACCGCCGGCCAGACACCATATTTCGCTCGTAACTCATGAAAGCGCCCAACAGCGCCGCTTTGCCATGTAACAAGGACAAAGGCTGTAGAGGCCTCTTCTGTCGGACCGGCGGAAGAGGCCGTGCGACGGGACAGGGGAGCCAGCACATGCCGCAGGACACCGAGATCACCCAGAGCGCGGACCGGCAGGCGCGACGGACCAGGGCCCGCCAGCGCACCGCCGGGTTCCTGACCACCGACGCCACCGCCTGGGTCACCGGATTCCTCGCTGCCGCGTGGACCCGGTTCGAATTCCAGCTCCCCCCGGGTCAACTCGGCCGGGCAGCCGCGGTCGGTCTCGTCGCGGCGGTCATCCACGTGGCGGTGGCCGCCCTGCGTCGGCTCTACTCCGGACGACATCCGCTCGGCAGTCTCCAGGAGGTCCAGGGCGTCGCCGGCACCACCATCACCACCGGGGGCATCGTGCTGCTCGCCCTGCTGCCGTCCGGCGAGCACCCGGTTCCGGCCAGCACCCCCCTGGTCGGCGGCGCGCTCGCCCTGCTGTTCATGCTCGGCGCCCGGTTCGCGTACCGGCACCGCCGCGACCTCGCCATGCGGCCGGACGTCCGGTCGTCGACGCCGGTGCTGCTGTTCGGTATGGGCGACGCCGGCCAGGGACTGCTCCGGGCGATGCTCAGCGACCCCCGGGGCCGCTACCTGCCCGTCGGCGCGCTCGACGACGACCCGGACAAGCGGGATCTGCGCATCGGCGGGGTACGCGTGCTGGGCGGGCGGCACGAGGTCGCCGAGTCGGTCCGCCGTACCGGCGCCAGCACCGTCATCTTCTCGGTGGCCAACGCCGACGCCGCGCTGATCCGCCAGATCCGCGAGGCCACCCTCGGCGCCGGCGCGGTCTTCAAGGTGCTGCCTCCGGTGCGGGACCTGGTCGATCACCGGATCACCGTCACCGACGTCCGGGACGTTCAGGTGAGCGATCTGCTCGGTCGCCGGCAGGTGGTCGGCGACCTGCCGCTGAGCACCAACAGTCTGACCGGCCGGCGAATCCTGGTCACCGGCGCCGGCGGGTCGATCGGCTCCGAACTGTGCCGGCAGGTGATGAAGGCCAACCCGGGCGAGTTGATGATGCTCGACCGGGACGAGTCGGCCCTGCACAGCCTTCAGATGTCCCTCGCCGGCCGGGCCATGCTGGACGGACCCGAGCTGATCCTGGCCGACCTGCGCGACGACGAGGGCATCCGCCGGATCATCCGGGAACGTCGTCCGGAGATCATCTTCCACGCGGCGGCGCTCAAGCACCTGACGCTGCTGCAACGGCATCCGGGCGAGGCGATCAAGACCAACGTCTGGGGCACCCTGTCGGTGCTGGACGCCTGCCAGGACGTCGCGAAGTTCGTCAACATCTCCACCGACAAGGCGGCGGACCCGATAAGCGTCCTCGGCTACTCGAAGCGGATCACCGAGCGGTTGACCGCGCACGCCGCGTCCCGGTTCCCGGGCACGTTCCTCAGCGTCCGGTTCGGCAACGTGCTGAGCAGCCGTGGCTCGGTGGTGACCGCCTTCCAACGGCAGATCGAGACCGGGAAGCCGTTGACCGTCACCCACCCGGAGGTCACCCGCTATCTGATGACCGTCCAGGAGGCCGTGCACCTGGTGCTCCAGGCCGCCGAGATCGGCCGGGACGGCGAGGCGCTGGTGCTCGACATGGGTGACCCGGTCCGGATCGTCGATCTGGCCCGCCAGATGGCCGACCAGGCGTCCAGCTCCGTGCCCATCGTCTACACCGGGCTGCGCCCCGGCGAGAAGCTGCACGAGGACCTGCTCGGCACCGGCGAGGTCGACAACCGGCCGCTGCACCCCCTGGTGTCGCACGTGGCCGTGCCGGCGCTCGATCCGATGGAGGTCAGCGGACTGGACCCGTACGAGGATGCGGCGAAGGTCATCGAGCACCTCGCCCTGCTCTGCACCCAGCCGACCGGGCCGGTGCTGGACGGGCCGCTGGGCGTGCCGTTGCAGTCGCGCTGACCGACCGTCGGCGACGACGAGGATCAGACGAATCCGGCCGGCGACAGTGGGGTCGCCGGCCGGTTCGGGTACGCGGGTCAGCGGCGGATGCCGGCCCAGTCGTGGTGCCGGCGGACCGTGGAGAGGATGAAGTCGACCACCCGGCGGGAGGTGTCCGGCACCTGGTAGTCGACCGGGCAGGGCACGCCCTGGGCGGCGACCTGGGCCACGGTGACCCGGACCGCCTCGATCACGCCCTCGGGGTCGAGGCCGGTCATGATGATGCCGCCGGCGTCCAACGCCTCCGGGCGTTCCATCGAGTCGCGCAGGGTGACCGCCGGGAAGCCGAGGATCGCCGCCTCCTCACTGATGGTGCCGCTGTCGGAGAGGGTGCACCGGGCCTGGCTCTGCAGGCGTACGTAGTCGAAGAGGCCGAACGGCTCGTGGAAGGTGATCCCGTCGACACCGAGGTCGGCGTCGGTCAACGCCTCCAGCCGCTTGCGGGTCCGGGGATGGGTGGACACGAGCACCGGCAGCCCCCAGGTCTGCCGTACGGCGTGCAGGCAGGTGAGCAGCCGGTGCAGCCGGGCCGGCTGGTCGACGTTCTCCTCCCGGTGGGCGCTGACCACGAAGTAGCCGCCGGGTTCGAGGCCGAGCTGGCGCAGGATCCCGGAGCTCTCGATGTCGGTGGCGTAGTGGCTGAGCACCTCCCGCATCGGCGAGCCGGTGTGCAGGATCCGGCGCGGGTGCAGCCCTTCGGCGAGCAGGTTACGTCGGGCGTGCTCGCTGTAGACCAGGTTGAAGTCGGCGATGTGGTCGACCAGACGCCGGTTGGTCTCCTCCGGCACGTTCAGGTCGAAGCAACGGTTGCCGGCCTCCATGTGGTAAACGGGCACCCGCATCCGCCGGGCCATCAGGGCGGCGATGCTGCTGTTCGTGTCGCCGAGGACCAGCAGCGCGTCCGGCCGCACCTCGGCGATGGCCGTCTCCATGCCGATCAACACGCCGCCGAGCACCCGCCCCAGTGAGGACGTGTCGACCCGGAGGAACCGGTCCGGCTCGCGCAGCCCCAGCTCCTTGAAGAAGACATCGGAGAGGGTGCGGTCCCAGTTCTGCCCGGTGTGGACCAGCACGTGCTCGACCGTCTGGTCGAGCCCGGCCATGATCCGGGACAACCGAATGATCTCCGGTCGGGTCCCTACCACCGTCATCACCCGTGTCATGTCTCCACCCTTCGCCGACGCGGTGCGCCGGAGTCCGTCTCGAGCCGGCAATTCGATCGTTGGACAAACGAGCCGAGATAGCCGGTGGTAGCGGCATTTTTAATGAAAATTAGTCGCCTATCAAATTTGTCCACCGTTATCGGTTTTCCCGGATATAGGTCTGATTAGGACGGTATCGTCCGGACTTATGACCACTGCGAGTTCCCCTGAAATAGCGCAGAGTGCTGGAGCAGATGCGATGTCCTCGTTGTCGGACCGACGTTTCCTGATCACCGGCGGGACCGGCTCCTTCGGGCAGACCATGGTTCGTCGCCTGCTCGACGCCGGGGCCAGCGAGGTCCGCGTCCTCAGCCGTGACGAGTCGAAACAGGACGCGATGCGGCACCGGATCCGCGACGACCGGGTCCGCTACTACGTCGGCGACGTGCGCGACTACGACTCAGTGGCCAAGGCCAGCCGGGGCACCGAATTCGTCTTCCACGCCGCAGCCCTCAAGCAGGTCCCCTCCTGTGAGTTCTTCCCCCTGGAGGCACTGCGGACCAACGTGTTGGGCAGCGCCAACGTGGTGGACGCCTGCGAGCGCAACGGGGTCGAGGCGCTGGTGCTGCTGAGCACCGACAAGGCGGTCTACCCGGTCAACGCGATGGGCATGACCAAGGCGCTGATGGAGAAGGTGGCGCAGGCCCACGCCCGCAACAACCCGGCCGCCCAGACCCGGGTCTGCTGTGTGCGCTACGGCAACGTCATGTACTCGCGGGGGTCGGTGATCCCGCTCTTCATCGACCAGATCCGCAAGGGGACGCCGCTGACGGTTACCGAGCCGACGATGACCCGCTTCCTGATGTCGCTCGAGCAGTCGGTGGACCTGGTGGAACACGCCTTCCGGCACGGCCAGCCGGGAGACATCTTCATCCGCAAGGCCGACGCGTGCACCATCGGCGACCTGGCCACGGCGCTGTGCAACCTGTTCGCGGTTCCGGTCAAGATGAACGTCCTCGGCATCCGGCACGGCGAGAAGCTCTACGAGACCCTCGCCAGCCGCGAGGACCTGTCCCGCGCCGAGGACTTCGGCGAGTTCCTCCGGGTCCCGGTGGACAGCCGGGACCTCAACTACGCCCTCTACTTCGACGAGGGCAACGTCGACCGCGGCACCCAGGACTTCAACTCGCACAACACCCGCCGTCTCGTCGTCCCGGAGATCGAGTCGTTGCTGCTGGGTCTGCCGGAGGTGCGGGCGCACCTCGACGCCGCCGCGGCGTGAGCGCGCCGACCGGAAGCGGCGGACGACCCGACCGGGTGGCGCTGGTCAGCCAGTGGTTCCCCCCGGAGCCGGCGCCCTTCGCCGCAGGCGTCAGCGACTCGCTGCGCCGACGAGGCTTCGACGTCGACGTGCTCACCGGAGTGCCGAACTACCCCAGGGGCGTGGTGTACGACGGTTACTCGGCCCGGCGGCGAACCGTCGAGGTGCGGGACGGGACGCGGATCGTCCGCACCCCACTGCACCCCAGCCACGACCGGTCCGCGCTCGGCCGGGCCGCGAACTACCTGAGCTGGGCGGCGTCCTCGTCCCTGCTCGGCGGCTCCGTCCTGCGCTCCGCCGACGTCGCCCTGGTCTACTCCTCGCCGGTGACCGCCAGCGCGGCGGCCATGACGGCCCGACGACGCTGGGGCACCCCGTACGTGACCATGGTGCTGGACCTCTGGCCGGACTCCGTCTTCGCCACCGGGTTCCTCACCGACGGGGTGGCCCGCCGGCTCGCGGAGGCGAGCCTCGGCTGGTTCACCCACCGGTCGTACCGCTGGGCCGACCACATCACGGTCCCCGCACCCGGCCTACGGGACACGATCATCTCCCGGGGCGTCCCGGCCGAGAAGGTCTCGGTGGTCTACAACTGGGCCGACGAGAAGGTCATGCAGCCGACCGAGCCCGAGGCCGGGCTCCGCGCCCGGCTCGGCCTGCGCGACGACGACTTCGTCCTGATGTACGCGGGCAACCACGGCCCGGCGCAGCGTCTCGACACCGTGATCGACGCCGTGGCGCGGCTGCACGACCTGCCGGACGTCCACCTGGTCCTGGTCGGCGACGGGGTGGAGAAGGACGCGCTGACGGCGCGGGCGGCGCGGGCCCGCCCCGGCCACGTGCACTTCCTCGACCCGATCCCGCCGGACCGGCTGGCGGCCCGGATGGCCGCCGCCGACCTGCACCTGGTGTCGCTGGCGAACGATCCGCTGTTTCGCGTCACAGTGCCCAGCAAGGTCCAGTCGATCCTCGCCTGTGGCCAACCCGTGCTCGCCTGCGCGCCCGGCGACGCCGCCCGCGTCGTCCGCGACGCCGGCGCCGGTTTCGACGCCCCGCCGGAGGACCCGGCGGGCCTGGCCGAGGTCATCCGGCGGGCCCGGCACACCCCGCGCTCGCGGCTACGGGCGATGGGACGGGCGGGCCGCCAGCACTACCTCACCCAGCTGAGTCAAGCGACAAACGTGCAGGTCCTCGCCGACCTGCTCACCGATGCGGCACGGCGGGCCAGAAGTGGCACCCGCCGGGACAAGGAGTCACGATGACCCGACGCGTGCTCGTCCTCGGTGCGACCGGGATGCTCGGCCACGCACTCGTCCGGGAGCTGAGTGTCGACCCCGGCCTCGACGTGTACGGCGCCGCGCGGAGCATGGAGGGCCGCGCGCACCTCTTCCCGCCCGACCTGCTCGCCCGGATCACCCCGGCCCTCGACGTCAGCCGGTTCGACCAGGTGCGACAGATCCTCGACGACCTCCGGCCGGACGTGGTCGTGAACTGCGTCGGCGTGATCAAACAGCGCCCCGACGTGCAGGACGCCGTCGCCACCGTGCGGCTCAACGCCCTCTTCCCGCACCTGCTGGCCGACGCCTGCGCTCAGCTCGGCAGTCGTCTGGTGCACGTCAGCACCGACTGCGTGTTCTCCGGCGAGCGCGGCGGCTACCGGGAGAGCGACAGGCCGGACCCACCGGACCTCTACGGGCGGTCCAAACTGCTGGGCGAGACCACCACGGCGCCCGCGCTCACGCTCCGGACGTCGATCATCGGGCACGAGCTGACCACCAACCGGTCGCTGCTGGACTGGTTCCTCTCCCAGCAGGGCCGGGTGGGCGGGTTCACCCGGGCGATCTACAGCGGCGTGACGACAGTCGAGTTCGCCCGCCTGCTGCGTGCGGTGGTCCTGCCCCGCGAGGACCTGACCGGGCTGTACCACCTCGCCGCGGAGCCCATCTCCAAGTACGACCTCCTCCAGCTGGTCGCCGACGTGTACGGATGGCGGGGCGAGTTGCGGCCGAACGTCGACTTCGTGCTCGACCGGTCCCTGCACGCCGACGCGTTGGCGCAGGCCACCGGCTACCGTCCGCCGGCCTGGCCGGACATGATCCGGCTGATGCACGACGCGCGAGCCAGGTGGAGCACGCCTGAGGCCCTGGTGGGCCGACACAGCACCCCGGTCTGACCAGACACCCGCCGGGTCGGCCGCACGGCCGCCCCTGTCCTGAGGAGGACATCACGTGGTAGGACGCCTTGGCCTCGTCGCCCTCGTCGTCGGGGCAGCCTGTCTCACGGCGGTCACGACCGCCTTCGCGGTGGACGAACCGATGATCGCGGCGGGGGTGGCGCTCCTGCTCGTCGCGCTGTACCTCGGGCGGCGGCTGGACGGTTTCCGGCGGATCCTGGCCGTGGCGACGGTGCTGCTGATCTTTGCCTCGTCGAACATGCCGTCGTTGGTCAGCTTCAGCTTCTACGCGCGGTACCTCGCGGTCGGCTGTCTGGTCCTCTGGGCGTTGGCCGGGCGCAGTCGTCGGATCCGGCGGACCGACCGGCGGACGAAGCTGTTCGTCGGCGCGCTCTGGGCGACCGCCGGGCTGGCCGCGCTGAGCAGCGTGTGGTCGGTCAGCCCGTTGCACACGCTCCAGCAGGCGGTGGCGCTGCTGCTGCTGGCCGGGCTGGCGCACGCGCTGCTGTGGCGGCGGTGGGCCGACGGCGGGGCGGTGGCCGCGGACCTGCACGTGGTCTACGTGCTGCTCAGCATGTCGCTCGTGGTGAGCCTCGGGTACGGCGTCACCGGCGCCGCGTCCGCCACCTCGTACAACGACCGGTTCCAGGGCCTGTACTCCAACCCCAACATGCTGAGCATCATCTGCGCCCTGACGATTCCGCTCGGCTGGGCGCTCTACCAGCAGTCGCGCAAGCGGACCCAGCTGCTCGGCGTCGTGCCGGCGGTCATCGCGCTGCCGATGACGGAGTCCCGCACCGCGTTGATCGCCATCCTCGTCGGCGGCCTCTGGGTGGTGCTGCGGCACGGGGCCGGGCCGGTGGCACGCCTGCTTGTGGTGACGGTCGGGGGTGTCGGGTTGGCGTACCTGTTCGGCATGCTCCCCAGCGTCGTCGGTTCGACCTGGGCGCAGAACTTCGCCGCCCGGTTCACCGACCCGGACAACGGCGACCTCTCCAACGGACGTACCCAGACCTGGCAGGCGGCCGTCGAGCTGTGGCAGAGCCGTCCGACGCTGGGCTTCGGCTACGCGTCGGGTATCCACCTGTTCGAGCAGACCCGGCAGAACGGCTTCTTCGACGTCAGCGTCAACCTGGTGCACAACAGCTACCTGCAGTGGCTGTTGGAGCTCGGCGTCATCGGCATCGCGCCGATCCTCCTGCTCCTGTTCACCGCGGTGCGGGCGGTGCTGCTGGCCCCGGTGGGCGCCCTCAACTCGGGGCTGGTCTGGCTCGTCGTCACCGGCCTGCTGATCCAGGTCACCGAGTCGACGATGTTCGGCATGGGGCAGCCCTACCCGTACGTGTTCTGGCTCGCCGTGGCCGGCATCCTGGTGCGTTCCCGCGCGGGCGGCACTCGACCGGGGTACCCGCTCACGCCTTCATCTCGGCACGCCCCGACGGCGGGCCCCAGCCGCACAGCGTGACCGGCCGGCGGCAGCCGACCGCTCCGCACGGTCCGGCCCGGCGGGAGCGGGTGCCCGCACGGTGATCCCGCGACCCGCGGACTCCGACGCCGCCCCGGTGGGGGCGGCCGTCGGTCGGGTGGGGCCACGAGTCAGCTCGCGGCGCCGCGCGGGTCGAGGAAGGCTGCCACCCGCTCGCGCCAGGCCCGGTGGTCGAACGAGTCGCGGGCTCTCCCCCGGGCCGCCCGGCTCATCGCCGCCCAGTCCTCGTCCCGCAGCCGCAACGCCCGCTCGATGCCGCGCCGGACGTCGTCCGGAGCGTTGCCGTCGAGCACCAGACCCTCCACCCCGTCCCGCACGTAGCTGGCCAGGTCGCTGGTGTGGTTGAGCAGCACCGGACATCCGGCGGAGAGACTCTCGGGCACCTTGGAGGGGAACCCGTGGGCGGCGTACCCGCCGGTGGGGCGCACCAGCAGCGAGAAGTGCGACTCGGACAGCAGGGTGAGCACCGTGTCGCGGGGCACCCGGCCGAGGAATGTCACCGGCGCCGACACCGCGTCCAGCACGGAGACGTCCAGGTCGGACAGGGCGGCGGCGGCGTCCCGGGTCACCCCGGCGATGGTCAGGTGCACCCGGGCCTGCTCCTGCGGGGTGAGCTGGCTGATCCCACGCAGGATGACGTCGAGCATGTCCTTGCGGCCGGGGGTGCCGGCGTACAGGAGTCGCAACCCGCCGCTCAGCGACGGCGCGCGCGACTCCGCGAACTCGTCGCAGTCCACCTGCGGTGGCACCACCAGCACGTCGAGACCACGCCGTTCGAAATAGCCGCCGAGGGTGGTCGACACCGCGATGGCCCGGTGGACGAGGCGGGTGGCCAGGAAGGTGGACCAGCGGTGTCGGACGAAGTACGGCGTCAGCCAGCCGCGCCGGAACTGACGCCGGTCGTGCCGTTCACTCGCGTCCACCACCACCGGGCAGCGCAGCGTGAGCCGGAGCACGGCCCAGGTGCCCACTGTCATCATCGCCATCGGTAGCAGCACCACCGACACGTCACCGCGTACCACCCCCCGCCGGCGCATCGCCCGCAGCACCCGTACCGGACGGGCGAGGCGGGCCGACATCCGGGCGATCCGGTTCCCGCCCCGGGTGCGCATCGTGATCAACTCGATGCCCGCGACCTCGTCGCGCCGCGGGGGTGTCGATCCGTCGCACGGCCAGTCGTTGACCACCAGGGTGTGCGTGCCGTGCGGCGCCGCGGACCGGGCGAGTTGCAGCAGCCGGTTCGAGGTGGCATCCCCGTACGGGAAGCGGTAGTGCCCGATCAGCAGTGGACGCGGCCGGTCCACCCGCCCGGCCGGGCCGTTCTGCCTGTCCTGACCGGCGCCGAGCACAGTCGTCTGGTCGTTCATCTGTCTCACCGTTCCGAAGCGGCCGGCAGCCGACTTCTGTTCTTGACAACAGGTGCTGTCGGCGGCGGGCCGTCGGGTAACCGCCGCCGGTAGATCGCCAGGTGCGTGGTGACCGCCGCCTCGATCGCGAAAGGGCTCGACTGGAAGCGTTCGCGGGCCGTTCCGGGATCCGTCGCCATGGTGTGGCCGGCGGCGGTCCGCACCGCCGCCGCCCAGACCGCCGGTGCGGCATCGGTGTCGACGATGGTCACGCCGGGCAGGTGCTCGTGGATGAAACGCACACCCGGCAGGTCGGCGGCCACCGTGCCGATGCCGAGGGCGACCGGTTCCAGCACGCCACCCGGCAGCCCCTCCAGGCAGGACGGATGCACGACCACGTCGGCCTGGCGGAGCAGCCCGCCCACGTCGTCGCGCGGGCCGAGCAGGTGCACCCGGTCGGCGACCCCGTGCTCGACGGCGGCGGCGCGGACCCGGGCCTCGTCGCTGTCGTCCGAGGGGCCGACGAGCACCACGTGCGCGTCGACGCCCTGGTCGCGCAGGCCGGCCAGGATCGGTGGCAGCATCCAGCGCCGCTTCTCCGGCGAGGCCCGCCCCACGCTCACGCAGAGCAGCTCGTCCGGGCCGGCCCCGGTCAGGGCCCGCAGGTGCTGCCCGGTCGGCCGGTGCAGCCGCTCCAGGTCCAGCCCGTTGAGGACGACCTGACACCGCCTGTCCTCGCGCCAGGCACGGGAATAGCCGAAGGTGAGAGCGCTGGGCGAGACGCCGAGGATGTCCGTGGCCGAGGCCCGCAGCAGCGTCCTCCAGAACGACCGCTGCACCCGCCGCCGCAGGTTGCGGTGCTGGTTGTCGTCACCGCGGAAATGGGCCACGCGGGTCGGCACCCGGCCGAGCAGGGCGAGGCAGAGGACCGCGCCGGAGAAGTTCGCGCAGTCCACGTGGACCACGTCCGGACGCAGCCGCCGCAGCAACCGGAGCAAGCGCAGCGGAAACCGGACGTCGAGCGGGATCGGGGTGACCGACCCGCCGTGCCGAACGGCCGCCTCGGCCAGCGGCCCCGGCCCGATCCGGTCGCTGAGCGTCACGAAGTGGACCTCGGTCCCGGCCGCGGCGAGTCGCGGCAGCAGCTCGGCGGTCCGCATCTCCGTGCCGCCGAAGTTCAGCTCCCCGAGGACCCGCAGGACGCGGCACCGGCCGCCGCCGGTGCGCTCCGGACCGTCGCCGGCAGCGCCGCTCGCCGCGGTCCGACCGCTGGTCATGGGCGTACCGCCCGCGCCTCGGCCGCCGGCGACCGGTCGGCCTGGCGTCCCGGACGCCCCCGGTCGAGTCCGAGCAGCCGGGTGAAGTACGCCCCGCGCTCGAACGCGTCGGGTTCCGGGACCACCGGGCGGTCGATGCCGTCCAGAGCCTCCGCGAGGCTGTCCACGTCCGACAGCCGGTACGGGGTCAGGGCGTCGCCCGCGACCTCCCGCGACTGCGCGGTGTCCGGTGCCAGCACCGGTAGGCCGTAGACCCGCGCCTCGGCGAGCGGGTACCCGAAGGACTCCACCTGGCAGGGGAAGAAGACGGCTGTCGTCCGACGCCAGTGCTCGGTGAGTTCGTGGTGCGGCAGTTGCCCGAGCAGGTCCAGGCGCGGATGTCGGGCCAGGTCGTCCGGCAGTTCGTGCGGGTACGCGGTCATCCGCACCCGGGTCGGCTGCTGGCGCCGGTCCAGCGCGGCGAGCAGCACCCGAAGCTCGGCCACCACGTTCTTGAACGGCGACGGCACGACCGGGACGAGAATCGTCGGCATCCCGTCGGTCGGCTCCCGGGGGCCGACCGGGCTGACCGGGTTCGCGAGCACCACCAGCCGGTCGCGTACCGCCGGCACCCGGTCGGCGACCCGCTGCGCCATGGCCGAGCACGGCACGGCGATCACGTCCGCGCGGTGCAGCAGGCGCCGGACCACCGGGATCTGCGCCCGCAGCGACCGGGGCTGCACCGCCAACAGGCGCCCCTCGGCGGGCGCCAGGAAGTGCAGGGCGTTGTGCACCAGAACCCGCCGCTCGACGCCCCGCCAGGCGAACGAGACGTTGTTCAGCGCGGCGACGACGGGGACGCCGCCGGCGACGACCTCGCGCCGCACCAGCCACGACGGTGTGAGCTGGCGGTCCCGACCGATGACCCGGACCGGGGCGGTGCGCTCGGCGAGGAAGGCGTCGAGTTCGCTCTTGAGCCGTCCGGCCCCGCCGCCCGCCCCGCCAGCGGCGTCGACCACGATCTGCGCCTGGTTCATCGGCAATCTCCCAAGGTTGGTGACCACTGCCGGCCGGCTGACGGTCCCGGCCGACGGCGGATGGTCAAACGGTCACGTCGGCTTCGCCGCGCGCGACAGCGGGTTCGGAGGTGGCCAGCGCGCGCCGGTAACCGACGACGGCCGCGGGCCAGATGGTGAGCAGGTAGGCCAGGCAGCCGGCCACCGGCAGGCCGACCAGCCCGAACTGGCGCAGCCCCGCGAGCTTCAGCCCGGTCGCGAGCAGCAGGAACGCGGCCCAACCGACGAACTGCGGGCGGAGCAGGCCGATGCTGTTCTGGACGAGCAGCAGCGGTGAGGCGATCGCCACCAGGAACGACCACAGCGCGAGTGCGGCCAGGACGGCGACCGGCACCACCGCCACGTCGACCCCACCGACCCACAGGTCGAGCAGCCGATGACCGCCGACGACCAGCGCGAGCCCGGCCGTTCCCACGATCACGCCGTTGAGCAGCACCATTCGTCGGGTGATCCGGCGCACCCAGGCGATGTCGCCTCGGGCTAGGGCGGCACCGTTCGCCGGCCAGATCGTCATCCCGACGAGCCCGACGAACAGGGAGAGGACGGCGAAGAGCTTCCCGACCACCGCGTAGTACGCGGCGACGCTGAGACCGAGGACGTGCGCGACCAGCGGGCTGTCCATGTTGAGCGCTATCGACGACATCGCCGAGAGGGCGAAGAACTGGAGGCCCAGCCGGAGCAGGCCCACCGCCGTGGCCCGGTGCACCAGCCCGGGGCGCGGTCGGGCGGTGGACTCCTGGCGCCAGAAGTGAACGAGCGTGTTGACCAGATTGGTCAACGGGACGGCCAGCACGGCGCAGGCGATCACGGTCAGCGGGCCGCTGCCGGCGGCAATCGCGGCGAGCACGGCCGCCATCGAGGTCAGCGCACCGGCCGCCTGCCAGGCGTTGCTCTGGGTGACCTGCGCGCGGGCGTACTGGATGCGCTGGATCAGTGACAGCGGGATGTTGACCGCGAAGGTCCCGAAGCAGAGCAGGGCCAGGGTCGACGCCTCCCCGGCGATGGCCGGGTCGGTGACGCCGAACACCCGGGCCCAGGGCACCAGGGGCTCGACCAGGACGAGGCCGGACAGCAGGGCGAACGCGACCACGGCGAGGGTGGCGTACGCGCTGGAGATCTCCCGGGCCCGCTGGCGGGGGTCGTCGACGAGCAGACTCAGCCGGGTGAGCAGACCGTTGCCGAGCCCCAGGTCGGCGAACCATGCCATGCCGGTGAGCGCGGTGATCGCCATCCACAGCCCGTAGCGCTGGTCGCCCAGGTACCGGAAACACGCGGGGGTGATGACCAGCGGCGCGGCGAGCCCGACGCCCTTGGCGACCAGCGAGGTGCCGATGTCCACGCCGAGCCGGCGGTCGCGCCCGACCGGCCGGAGCCGCGACAGGACCGAGCGGGGTCGCGCCTCCGTCGCGGCCAGGGTGTCGGAGGCGGGGGGTGGGAGGGGTTCGTCGGCGGTGAGCTGGGCCCGCCCTACCCTGCTCGTCGCCTTCTGGGTCACCGCTGTGCGGCGTGTTCGGCGGGCAACAGCCCGGCCATCCAGCCGATCGTCGCCCGGAGACCGTCGGTGCGGGCCATCGGCACGACGTTCGGGAACAACTCACGCAGCGTGGTGTTGTCGGCCGACGAGTGGGGGACGTCGCCGACCCGGGGCGGCGCGTACTCGCGGGCGATCGGACGGTCCAGCAGGTCGGTGAGTTCGTCGAGCACCTGGAGCAGGCTGGCCCGCGCCCCGAAGGCGAGGTTGACCGGGTGCGGGTGGTGCACCCGCCGACGGAGCGCGTCGAGGATGACCTCGCAGACCGTGCCGACGTAGGTGAAGTCGCGGGACTGGGTGCCGTCGCCGTGTAGCACGACGGGCTGCCCCGACAGCGCCCCGTGGACGAACCGGGGGATGACCGCGGCGTAGGCGTGGTCGTGCCGCTGCCCGGGGCCGAAGACGTTGAAAAACCGGAAGGCCAGCGTCGGCAGGCCGAACGATGCCTGGTGGGCGAGGGCGTACGCCTCGGTGGCGAGCTTGCTGGCGGCGTAGGGGCTCATCGGCCGGGTCCAGGTGAGTTCCGCCTTCGGCAGCGCGGGGTTCAGGCCGTAGACCGACGAGGAGGACGCGACCACCACGTGACCGACGTCGTGCCGTCGTGCCGCTTCGAGGACCATGAGCGTGCCGGTGGCGTTCGCGTGGTGGGAGGCGAGTGGGTCGCGCAGCGATCGCGGCACGCTGGGCAGCGCGGCCAGGTGGACGACTGCCTCCCGCCCGGCCATCGCCGCGTCCAGGGCGGCCGGGTCGAGGATCGACCCCTCGACGAGGTCGACATCCAGCCCGTCGAGGTTGCCGCGCAGGCCGACCGACAGGTCGTCGAGGATGGTCACCTCCTTCACCGCGGGATCGACCAACGCGGCACGGGCCAGGTTCGAACCGATGAAACCGGCCCCGCCAGTGATCAGAATGCGCATGAACAACCCCTCGGTGTGTGGACCGACCACCTGTACATCGAGCGAGGCCAGGGGGCAGTAACGGCAGATCCGTCGTGGAAGACCGCCGGCGTCAGACCGTCGTCACCCCGTAGATCTTTTTGATCGCCTCGTGCTTCGCCGGGACCGCGAGGTGGCCGATGCCCAGCGACTTGGCCTGCAACTGCGCCAGGTACTCGTCGGTGGTGCGCAGCGGGCGGGCCGGCACCCCGGCCGCCACCGTGTTGTCCGGGATGTCGCGGGTGACGATCGACCCCGCCCCGATCACGCACCGGTTACCGATGTTCACCCCGGCCAGGATCATCGACCGCATGCCGATGTAGACGTCGTTGCCGATGGTGATCGGCGCGGTCCAGTCCAGGTCGGGATGGTCCTTGCGGAGGATCAGGGTGCCGCCGTCGTGGGTCACGAACTGGACCCCGGCGGTGATGTAGACGTTGTCGCCCATGGTGATCAACCAGGGCTCGGACCCGAACATCGCCCGGTTCACCGCGTAGAACTTGACCCGGCCGTTCAGCTTCACCCCGAGGGACCGGGCGAACGCCTCGGGGTCACGGGAGCCGGCGAGGTGGTCCTGCACCCGGCGGATCATGGTGCGAACGCGACTGGGCACCGGGAAACCTCACTTAGGGCGAAACGCGGCGGCGGTGACCTACCGTCACCGCCAGAACAACTCTCGTAACGATCCCGACCAGTGGAGGTGACGGAGCTTCCGCCGGTATCGACCTCGATGCGCTGCGGGGTCCGCGCCGGCACGACTGTGACAGTTGGCACCGGTATCGACACGGTCAGCAACGACCCTCCCATCGACCGATTGACAGCGATCAGTCCACGCCGAAGGCTCGCGCCTACAGGTCCTTCACCCAAGGAGGCGCGATGAGACCGAGACGACTGGCGATCGCCAGCGTGGTCACAGTGCTCGGCGCACTGGCACTGACCCCACCCGCCAGCGCGCGGCCACCATCCGAACCGGGCGCCCGCGACGGCCTGGAGGTCTACGTCGGCACCGTCGACGCGAAACAGCGGGACCAGCTACGCGCGGCGGGCGTCGACCTCGGCCACGACGCGAAGGCGGACTCGACCGGCCGCACGACGGTCGAGACGGTGCTCAGCCGCCGGCAGGCGAAGCGGCTGACCGACCAGGGCGTCCCGTTGTCGGTGAAGAAGGTGCGCGGCAAGGACGCGTCGCAGGCGCTGCGGGAGCAGGCGGCGGCGGGCTGGACGGCGTTCCGGCCCTATGGTGAGCCGGGCGGTCTGCGCGACGAGCTGAACGCCACCGCGGCCCGTTACCCCACGCTGACCAAGGTGGAGACGATCGGCCGTACCCAGCAGGGTCAGCCGATCACCGCCGTGAAGGTCACCAGGAACGCGCGGACCGTCGCGGACGGGAAGCGGCCCGCCGTGCTCTACGTCGGCGCGCAGCACGCCCGCGAGTGGATCACGCCGGAGATGACCCGCCGGTTGATGCACCACGTGCTGGACAGCTACGGCACCGACCAGGAGATCACCAGACTGCTGGACACGACCGAGCTGTGGTTCCTGCCGGTGGCCAACCCGGACGGTTACGACCACACCTTCACCCCCGGCAACCGGCTGTGGCGCAAGAACCTGCGGGACAACAACGGCGACGGGCAGATCACCTCCGGCGACGGCGTGGACCTCAACCGCAACTTCGGTTACAAGTGGGGCTACGACAACGAGGGTTCGTCCCCGGAGCCGAACAGCGAGACCTACCGGGGCCCGGGCCCCAACTCGGAGCCGGAGACCAGGGCCCTGGACCAGCTCTTCAAGCGGGTCGGGTTCGAGTTCTTCGTCAACTACCACTCGGCGGCCGAGCTGCTGCTCTACGGCATCGGTTGGCAGGTCAGCACGCCCAGCCCGGACGACGAGATCTACAAGGCGATGGCCGGGGACGACGCGCACCCGGCGGTGCCCGGTTACGACCCGGACATCTCCGCCGAGCTGTACACCACCAACGGTGACACCGACAGCCACGCCACCGTCAGGTACGGCACGCTGGGCTTCACCCCGGAGATGTCCACCTGCGAGGCCGCCTCGGCGGTCGACCCCGACGACGAGTGGCGCCCAGAGGACTGCGTCAGCGGCTTCATCTTCCCCGACGACGAGGAGCTGATCGCCGGGGAGGTCAGCAAGAACCTGCCGTTCGCGCTGGCCGTGGCGAAGTCGGCGGCGGACCCGGACGAGCCGGTGTCGGTGGTGGGACGCAGCACCCCGGACTTCGTGGTGGACGCCTTCGACACCTCGTACGGGCGCACCCAGCAGGTCGCCGCGATCACCCGGCGGGCGCTGAGGAACGTGAAGATGCACTACACGGTCAACGGCGGGCGGCCGAAGACCGTCGCGGTCCGCGAGTGGCGCGGCGGTGAGCGGTACGGCGACACGCACGACGACTACTACGCGGAGCTGCGCGGCACTGTCGGCGGCACGAAGCCGGGAGACCGGGTGGAGGTCTGGTTCACCGGCAACAAACCCCGGGCCGGGGTGGTCGCCAGCGACCACTTCACCTACCGGGTGCACACCGACGTCGGCGGGGACGTGCTGGTCCTCGCCACGGAGGACGTCACCGGTCTCAGCCCGGCGCAGACCGGCAGCACCGCGAGGTACGCCGACGAGATCGCGGCCTCGCTGAGCGCCGCCGGGCGCAGCAGCGACGTGTACGACTTCGACGCGATGGGCCGTAAGGCGCCGCACCCGCTCGGGGTGCTGTCGCACTACCAGGCCGTGGTGTGGGAGACCGGCGACGACGTGATCATGCGCTCCCCCGGCCAGGTCGCCGGCACCACGGCCAAGGCCGCGCTGGACACCGAACTGGCCGTCCGGGACTACCTGAACGAGGGTGGCAAGCTGCTGGTCAGCGGCCAGTACGCGTTGTTCGCCCAGGGCGCCAACGGTTCGTACGTCTACCACCCGGACGCGCCGCCGGAGTGCACCGACGCCGACGACCTCACGTGTCTGCCGCTGCTGAACGACTTCCAGCAGTACTGGTTGGGGGCGCACACCTACGTCAGCGACGGCGGCACCGGCCCGGAGGGGGAGCCGTTCCCGGTCGCCGGACGCGATGGCGCGTTCGCCGGCTTCGACGGGCAGCTCAACGCGGCCGGTTCGGCGCAGAACCAGGGGCACACGGCGTCGTTCCTGACCACGTCGAGTTTCCTGCCGCCGGACGAGTTCCCGCAGTTCGCCAGCTCCGCGCCGGTGGGCTGGACCCGACCCGGTGGCGCGCCGTTCGACCCGCGTACGGGTGAGTGGTACCTGCACAGCGGGCAGGCCGACGAGTCGTACAAGCGGCTCACCCGCACCGTGGACCTCAGCGGGGCGACCAGCGGGGAGCTGCGCTTCTTCGCCTCGTACGAGACCGAGCAGGACTGGGACTTCCTCTTCGTCGAGGCGCACCAGGTGGGCAGCGACGACTGGACGACACTGCCGGACGTCAACGGCAGGACCAGCACTGTCACCGGGGAGAGCTGCCTCTCGGGTTGGGACGAGTTGCACCCGTTCCTCGCCCACTACCAGGGCGCTGACTGCTCGCCCACCGGAAGCACCGGGAGCTGGAACGCGGCGACCGGGACATCGAGCGGCTGGCAGGAGTTCGTGGTCGACCTGACCGCGTACGCCGACAAGCAGGTCGAGGTGTCGATCACGTACGCCTCGGACTGGGGCACCCAGGGCCTCGGCGTCTTCCTGGACGACGCCCGGGTGGTGGTCGACGGGTCGACAGTGGCGGAGACCTCGTTCGAGTCCGCCGACCTGGGCGGCTGGACGGTGGCCGGGCCGCCGGCCGGCTCCGGTGGTAACGCCAACGACTGGTCGCGCAGCCAGCAGGCGTTCGAGGAGGGCTCGGTGGTGGTCACCGGGGACACGGTGTACCTGGGCTTCGGGTTGGAGGGCCTCCCCCCGGCGGCCCGCGACGACCTGGTCGCCCGCTCGTTCACCCACCTCACCGGTCAACCCCGCCCCTGACGGCGGCGAGGTGCGCCGGCGGTCTACCGGCCGTCGGCGCACCTTCGGCGTACGCCGGGTGCGCCCGCCTCCGATGTGATGAGCTGTACGGGTGTCGGGGTTGGGACTGGTGCTGCACCCCACCCGGGATGTCACCGAGGTGGTCGAAATCATCGAACGGTGGGCGACTCGCCACCACAAGACGCTGTTCGTGCGCGAGGAGGACCAGCACCGCGTCCCGTCCCGCGTCGAACCGGTGCCGGCGGACGAGGTGGCCACCCGCGCCGACGCGTTGATCAGCATCGGCGGTGACGGCACCATGCTGGGCGCGCTGCGCTCCGCCGTCCGCGACCCGAAGCCGGTGCTCGGCGTACACCTGGGTCGTCTGGGGTTTCTCGTCGAGGTCGAGCCGCCGGAGTTGCCCGACGCGCTGAGCAGGTTGCTGTCGAAGGACTTCACCGTCGAGTCGCACGCCTGCCTGGCCTGCGACGTGTGCGGTGACGACGTGGTGGCGTTCAACGACATCGCGCTGGTCCGCCAGCCGGGTGCCGGCTTCGTCAGCGTCACGCTCGCCATCGACGGCCAGCAGTACGGCTACTACCGCAGCGACGCCGTGGTGGTCAGCACCCCGATCGGCTCGACGGCGTACAGCTACGCCGCCGGTGGTCCACTGATCTCCCCGGCGGCGGACTCGGTGGTGATCACGCCGGCGGCGCCGATGGCCGGCATCTCCCGGGCGGTGGTGCTCTCGCCGGACGAGAAGATCCGGTTGGAGTTGCAGCCCAACTCGTCGCCGGTCGTGGTGGAGATGGACGGGTTGGTGTTCCGCGACGCGGCCACGGAAGGGGCGGTGGACATCTCGTACCGCCGCGACGCCGGTCTGGTGGTCCGTTTCGACCCGCTGCGCTACCAGGAGCGCAACCAGTTGAAGATGACGCTGCTCGACCTGCCGTTCCTCCCCGAACAGCTCCGCGAACTGCTCCCCGAAGAGCTACGCCGCCGCAGCCGGGAACTACCCCCACCCGCCGACCCCCCACCCTGCTAAC
>NZ_JAEVHL010000088.1 GCF_016803395.1 Micromonospora tarensis
GCGACGGGCCCGGGAGGACAACGGGAGACGACTACTGACTCCAGCGTGACCAGCTCACATCCCCATGCCGGCTCTTCGGAGAAGTCACTTCCCGGACCCGCTACACCCCAGCCTAGAACAACCCTCACCACGGCCCCGCGACCGGTGACGTTCGGGTCGGCGTCACAGTGACGGTTTGGCGAACGTCACCGGTCAGGGTGTGCTGAGTGGGACTCATGACCTGGCTCGTGAGGTAGGGACCTCGGTGCCGGAGCGGATTTCCGTGGCGATGATTTTGAGTGCCTCGTCGATGCGATCATGGTGGGTGCGGTGGGAGACCACGCACAAGCGCAGGGTGTAGCGGCCGTCGATGCGGGTGCTGGACAGTACGACGCGCCGGTGGGCGTTGATGCGCTCCAGGAGGTGGCGGGTGCGCCTGTCCGCCTCTTCTGCGGCTGGCTCACTCGCGTCAGCGGGTCGGTATCGGAAGATCACGGTGGACAGGTCCGGTTGAAGGGGCACTTCCAGTTCGGCGATGCCGGAGAGCGCCCGGTGGACGTGTTCGGCAAGGTCGAGTTTCTCGTCCAGGGCGTTGCGGAAGGCGTCGACGCCGTGCAGGTGCAGTGGCAGCCAGGCGCGGATGCCGCGGGTTTCGCGGGTCAGTTCGGCGCCGAGGTGTGAGCTGTCGGGGATGGCGTTTGTGGAGTCGGAGTCCTGGAGGTAGTCGCCGGTGCCCGTGTGGGCGGCGTGCAGGGCTGCGATGTCGCGGACGACCACTGCCCCGGTGCCGAACGGCATGAACAGGGTCTTGTGCGGGTCCAGCGTGATCGAGTCGGCCTCGGGGAGCCCGGTGAGGCGCTGGCTGCCGCGGGTGGTGAGGCGGAAGAAGCCGCCGTACGCCGCATCGATGTGGAACCACAGTCCCTCGTCGTGGGCCAGGGCGGCTAGTTCGGGCAGCGGGTCGATGGTGCCGGTGTCGGTGGTGCCGGCGGTCGCCACGAGCAGGAAGGGCCGCCTGCCGGCGTGCCGGTCCGCGCGGATCATCGCCGCCGCCGCGTCGGGGTCCATGCGCAGGTCGGAGGTGTGCGGCACGGTACGGACGTGGGCGGCGCGGATCCCGGCGAGGCGGGCGGCTTTGGCCACCGAGTGGTGGGCGAACGCGGTGGTGTAGACGGTGCCGTCGCCGAGTTCCTCGCCGAGTTTCTGCTGTCGGGCCGCGACCGTGGCGGTGAAGGTGGCCATGGACCCGCCGCTGGTCAACACGCCGCCGCTGCCGGTGGGAAGCCCGCACACGTCCTGCGCCATCCAGCGGATCACGCTTTCCTCGATCGCGGCGAACGCGGGCGCGACCGAGGTGATGCCACCGTAGCGGTTGACGGCCCGGTTGTAGAACTCGGCGAGGGCGGCGGTGTAGAGGCCGCTGCCCGGGATGTAGGCGAGGTGTCCGGGACCGGCCGTCTCCAGGGCGCAGTCCGCCGCCTCGTCGAGGCGGGCGAGCAGGGTGCCGAGGTCACCGGCGTGCGCAGGCGGCGGAGCGGGCAGGGAACGCGTCAGCTCGGCTTCGGCGTCCGGGCTCACCGAACTGGTGGCCGGCCGGTCGGGGAGCCGGTCGGTGCGGTCGACGACACGGTCGAGGACGAGGCGCCCCATCACGGTCATCGCGGCACGGTCGGGTTCCAAGGGCAAAGGGTGAGCGGAGGAGCCGCTGAAGTCTTCGGGCATGCGACCAGAATGCGCCGTCATGCGCGGCAGGGGACGGCAAAGTTGCTACCCGTTGCGGTTCTTCGTGCAACTTTGTTCTGCATATTCGGCATTATGCTGCATCGTATGCCGCGACCTATGTATGACCGCATCGACCGGGCGATCCTGGACCATCTGCAACGTCACGGGCGCACGGCGAACGTCGACCTCGCCGAAGCCGTGCGCCTCTCGCCGTCGTCCTGCCTGCGCCGCACCAAGGCGCTGGAGGAGGACGGTGTCCTGACCGGCTATCGCGCGGAACTCGACAGAGAGCGACTCGGTCTTGGGCTGACGGTGTTCGTGTCTCTCAAGGTGGAACATTCACGTACCACTGCCATGGTGGTCGAGGAAGCGCTGAAGAAGATCGAGCACGTTGTCGCCTGCCATGTAGTGTCCGGCGACGCCGACTTCTTCCTCGAACTCGCTGTGCCCGACCTGCGAACCTTCGAGAAGGTGCTGACCGACCAGATCCTGGTCATCGGCCCGGTCCGCGATGCCCGTAGCACCATCAGCATCCGCACGGTCGTCGACCGCGGGCCACTTCCCCTGGCCTCGTGGGCCAGCCCGGCCTGAACTAAGTTCCCAAACAGCGGCCCGACCCAGCAGCCGCGCCGCACTAATCACCTACCTCCTCTACCCGGCCCCACCACCGTGCTGGGTGTGGGAACACGGATACCTGCTCGAATCAGTCGAACGAATCAGTACCAACGGGTGGACGCTGCTGGGACTCCAAGGAGTGGGCACACACTCAACCTCCTACAGGCCGATCAATCCAACGAGGTCGCCGCCATCCCGTCCGTGCACACCGCGTAGGCCAGCGACTGCCTCCCATCTGCGCAATTAGCCCATCACGGGCAAGTCGCACACCACCTCTACGGAGTCAACCCGTGACCCGATGCATGGCAGTTATTTGTATCGATATAAATCGTCGCTTAACTGTTCCCGGCGGGCCGATGTTGACCCCTTGACGAGGGGCTTCTGCCGCAGTCTAATTTGGTGTCCATATAGGGGAGGCCGACTTGCGGGAGAGTTCGAGTTCGCCGCTCCGACGTCCATGCGTCGGCTCGCGCGGCAGTCTGGATCCCGAACAAAGCCAACGACATTCGCTGCCCGATAAAGGCGGCAGGACTGCGCCCCCGCCCGCTGGAGATCGACCCTTCGGAAGGAATCGGGAATGAGTATGAGTTTCTTGAGCCGGCGGGATTTACTGCGCCGAGTGGGAGGCACATTTATTGCCGGCGCAGGCATCGCCTTGTTTCCGGCCGGGTTCGCTTCGGCATCGCCTGGGACCGGCCTGACATCGACCCCCGGTAGTGCAGCCGGCGGACCGGCGTATCCGGGAGACCCCGGTTTTGTCGCCAGGACGCCGGGGGAACTGGGTGCCGCTAAAGCCAGTTGGGAAACGCCGGAGTATGGCTACTACACCGGCCACAATCCGGCCAACCCTGGCACAGCGGTCGACGCCCCCTGGCAGCTCGTCGCGGTGAACGCGTCGACCGCCTACGCCCTTGGGTACCGCGGGCAGGGCGTCGCGCTGGGCATGATGGACTCGGGCTACCGGCCTACCCACGAAGGATTCCAGACCGGGCTGATCGTTCCGGTGAGAGCGGAGGGTGTCTACGGCACCTCCGGCTTCGGGTACCGGAGCTCAGTAACCCCGTCGAACCCGTTCACCGCGGGCCAGCGGTTCACTGTGGCCGGCGACCAGGCGCGAACGAGTGACTACAGTCACGGGACCGGCATGCTTGGTGTCACCTCTGGCATTCGGGATGGCAAAGAGCAGCACGGCATCGCCTTCGGCTCGACGATGCATGTCGCCATGACCGGCGGTTCCGATACCCAGTCCCACGGCCCCTTCCACGATTACGTGTATTGGCGTACGGCCAACAAGGCCCTGGTTGACGCAGGCGCCCAGGTCATCAACAGTAGTTGGGGCTCCTATGTCCAGACTCTTGACAGGAGCCGCTTCGACGGCCTGGGTAACGACCTTGGGGTCAATGGCAACCTCGCCAACGCTTACCAACTGCGCGGTAAGGACAGCGCCAGCGCCACGGCGATGGCGATCATCATCCCCAATGAGCACCTGAAGGACCTGGAGTACCAGTACTTCCTCTTCAAGAAGAGCTATTCGGAAGACGGTATTCAGTACAACCCGAACTACCCCGGACGCTCCTTCATGGATGCCATCTGGGACGCCATCAAAAACAGTGGTACCGTCAACGTGAGGTCGGCCGGCAACAACGACTGGAGCAACCCGTACTTCCGCCCGGCGTACCCCTTCTTCAATCCCGCTGCGGAGGCGCAGTGGGTATGCGTCGGCGGGGTGCAGCCTCCCACCGCGGCCAACCCCGAATACACGAAGCAATTCGGGTACAACGAGGCGGGGCTCGCCAAGTGGTGGACCGTGTCCACCCCGTCGAACAGTGTTCGGACCACCAACAGCGGTGGCGACACCAGCTATTCGAACTCGAACGGAACGTCTCCGGCAACGCCCGTTGCGACAGCGGTGATGGGGGTTCTGCTCTCCCGCTATCCGAACATGGACGCCAAGCAGGTCCGTGATCTGATGTTCACCACGGCGAACAACAAGATGTCCGACGGTGTGAGGTTCCTCGGCACCGGGCAGACCTCCCCCTCCGGGGCATCCATCGCCTGGACCGCTCCCGACGGGGTTCCGGACGCGCGCTGGGGCTGGGGCATCCCCGATCTGGACAAGGGCATGTATGGCCCTGGCCAGTTCCTGGGCCCCATGACCTACAGGATGGACAAGGCGCCCCTGGACGTCTGGTCGAACGACATCAGCCAGATCGCGATCAAGGAAAGGGAGCGGGAGGATCGGGAGTGGCTGGGGGCCTACAAGAGGCAGGGCATCGCCTTCGCCGGTGATTTCAGCCCCAACGTGCTGAGCCCGGACGGCAAGCTCAGCGAGAACGCCTTCATGCTCCAGGGCATTCTGGCTGATCCTTACGTCCACGCCATCACCAACGGCCACCCGGAACTGTACGACAAGATCAGCTATGAGGACGCCGCCAAGTGGCGTAGGGAATGGATGGACGCGCGAGCGGCCTACATCCAGAACAACATCGGCAACAACCTCTACGCGGCGTCTCTGACCAAGCAGGGCTCCGGGATGCTGATCATGTCGGGCCGCGCCACCTACGAGGGCGGCACGACGGTGGAGGGCGGCAAGCTCTCGATCGCCGGCACGCACGCAAGCTCGGTCGCCGTCAAGGGCGGCACGCTCGGCGGCAGCGGTCTCGTGGGAGGCAGCATCCGCGTCACCAGCGGCGTGTTGCAGCCCGGCCTGTCGGCCGCGGAAGCGGCGTCCGCACTGTCCGTCAGTCTCACCGAGGTCCCGCAGGGCAACGTCCTGAACGTCGGCGGCGACGTGACCATCAGCCGAGCGGGTCGCCTCGCCATCACCATTTCCGGCGACCGCGACTACACGAGCGTGCGGGCCACGGGTGCCCTGGTGCTGGCCGGCGAGCTCACCCTCGACGTTTGCGCCCCCATCACGCCGGGCACGGTGCTGACGATCATGAGCGGGGCCTCGATCAAGGGCAACTTCCACTCCATGCCGGAGCGGCGGGTCCTGAACGTGGGCGGCCACATGTTCCGGGTGTCCTACAAGGGCGGCGCCATGACGCTGACCGCCGAGCGGACGCTGCCGGGGGCACGGTCCGGCAACGCCTAACCACACGTGGCCTGGTCAGTCAGGCTCAGGTTCGTCTGAGCCTGACTGGCCAGACCCTTGCCCGAGCAGAAATCACGACCCTGGTGGACGCCATCCTGGCCGCGCGGTGAGGCGAGCACCGGCGATCCGCACGGCCAGCGGCAGGCCGCCACACAGCCGCACGATCTCGGCCGCGTCGGAGTGCTCCACCTCGACCCGCTTGCTGCCGCTGATCCGACCCAGCAGACGCAGGGCGTTGCCCAGCTCAAACACGTCCAGGTCGATCCGGTGCGCGCCCTCGATCCCGGTCAGGCGGGCGCGGCCGGTAACCAGCACCGCGCAGGTGGCCGCGCCGGGTAACAGCGGCCGGATCTGCTCCTCGGAGGCCGCGTTGTCCAGCACCACCAGCACCCGCCGGTCCGCCAGGCGGCTCCGATACAGGGCGGCCCGCTCCACCACGTCGTCGGGCACCGCGCGGTTGTCGACACCCAGCGCCCGCAGGAACCGAGCCAGAACCTCGCCGGGCTCCAGCGGGCGTGGCTCCGAACCGCGCAGGTTGACGTGGAGTTGCCCGTCGCCGTAGGCACCGGCGACCAGGTGCGCCACATGGACGGCGAGCGCGGTCTTGCCGACCCCGCCCATGCCGTCGGGCTGCCGGGGCGGCTCCGCTGGTGCTGGCGAACCCTCACCGACCGTGAGCCCTGGTACGAGTACCGCTGGTCACTGATCGAGCGCGACCCCGAGACCGCGCGCGCCCTGGTCGCGGAGGTACGCCAGAACTCATCGAAGGCGTTGCAGGAACTACGCGACCTCGTCCGGGGCATCCATCCGCCGGTGCTCGCCGACCGTGGTCTTCCTGACGCGGTGCGGGCGCTCGCCCTCGACAGTCCACTGGATGTTCGGGTCGACGCCCGACTGGCACACCGGCTGCCGCCGCCACTGGAGTCGGCGGTCTACTTCGCCGTGAACGAGCTGCTGGCCAACACGGTCAAACACTCAGGAGCGGACCAGGTGGACGTCGCCATCGCACTGGACGAGGGGCTGCTGCACGTCCGGGTGCGCGATGACGGGTGCGGTGGCGCGGACTCGTCCCGAGGCAGCGTGTTACGCGGGGTGCAACGCCGGCTGGCGGCCTTCGACGGGACGCTGCGGGTGGACAGCCCAGCCGGCGGCCCGACCGTGATCGAGTTGGAGGTTTCGTGCGGGTCGTGATCGCGGAGGACCTGTTTCTGCTGCGGGACGGACTGGCCCGGCTGCTGCGCGAGCACGGGTGTGCGGTCGACGTGGTGGACAACGGCCCCGAGCTGCTTGACCTGCTGCTCGACGATCCTCCCGGCGTGGCGGTCGTCGACGTCCGGCTGCCGCCCACGTTCACCGACGAAGGGCTACGCGCGGCACTCGCCGCCCGCCGACGTCACCCCGGCCTGCCGATCCTGCTCCTGTCGCGGTACGTCGAGCAGCTTTATGCTCGCGAACTGCTTGCTGATGGTGCTGGCGCGATCGGATACCTCCTCAAGGACCGGGTCTTCGACGCCGAGCAGTTCGTCGACGCGGTCCGGCAAGTCGCCGGTGGCGGAACCGCGCTCGACCCGGAGGTCATCACCCGACTCCTGCGCCGCAACGACGCCAGAGGAACCGTCAGCGCCCTGAGCGAGCGGGAACGTGACGTGCTCCAGCTGATGGCCGGGGGCCGTTCGAACTCGGCGATCGCCGCTCAGCTCCACGTCAGCGACAGCGCGGTCACCAAGCACATTGCGGGTATCTTCGGCAAGCTCGACCTGGCACCGTCCACCGACGACAACCGCCGAGTACTCGCCGTGCTTGCTTACCTCAATCAGTGACCAGGCAGCAGGTGCTCGCTCGTTGCTGGACCTGCGGCGACACCCTCACCAAAACCGCGACTTGACCAGCGAGAACATCAGTCCGAACCCGGCCGGAGTCAGCTCAAACATCTGGTACGAGATCGTCTTGCACGACGGGCAAGCCGGTTACCTCTCAGAGGTGTACATCGCCCCTCAACACCGCGGCGGCATGAACCTGCCGGAGTGCCCGCGTCGCTGAGTTCGCACCGTCACGTCGTACCCAGCGCCACGAATCCGGCCCGTGCGATAGACATGCTGAAAGCCGATAGCGTCATGTACCGAGCCAAGCAGCCCCAGCGCGTCGCCAGCGTTGCGCTCAGTCCGCCGGATCAGTGCGCGTTGCCGCAGCTGTGTTGCGGGAATGAGGGTGACAGGCGAGCTTCGCTGCGTTGAGATAGCGCCATTACCGTGACGCGATGGGCACGGCGCGATGGAGCAGCCTCGAGCCCGACTGGACAAGCGGCGAGGAGGGACAGTTATGCAACTGGTCGCGGGCGAACCGATGGAGTACCTGGGCGGCGACATGGTCGTCGAGGTGGACCATCCGGCAGTACGGGCGTTAGCTGGTGAACTTCGCGCGGTGCATCCGGACGACGTCGACTTCATGCGGGCCGCCTTCGCATGGGTTCGTGACCGGATCCAGCACTCCGTCGACGCCCAGGATCCGCGGATCACCGTCACCGCCGGCGAGGTGCTCAGTGCCGGCGTCGGCCTCTGCTATGCCAAGTCGCACCTGCTGGTGGCCGTGGCCCGGGCGCCGGCGTTCCGGCCGGGTTGTGCTACCAACAGCTGACCAGCGGGGGAGAGCGCTTCCTGCACGGCCTCGTTGCCGTATACCTCGAGGGCCGCTGGCATCGCCAGGACCCGCGCGGCAACCGCACCGGCATCAACGCCCAGCTCCGCCTCGGGCGTGAGCAACTGGCCTACCCGATCATCAACGGATCGGATGGTCTCGATTTTCCTGAGGTGCACGTGCGACCCTCGCCCAAGGTGATCGCAGCCCTGCGCGGTGCTCGAGACGCTCTTGAACTGTGCCGCGCCGGGTTGCCCGCTACGCCCTGAGTCGGGACAGCGGATGCCGGCCATGGGAAATTCGCGGCCACACGTTCTCGGTATGAGCGCGCACCGCGTCGGGTCGTGGAGGCGCGTCCGGCCAGCAGGGTTCGCTCCACCTTGATGGGTCGTGATCTAGGC
Organism: Micromonospora tarensis; assembly: GCF_016803395.1. Taxonomy (GTDB): domain Bacteria; phylum Actinomycetota; class Actinomycetes; order Mycobacteriales; family Micromonosporaceae; genus Micromonospora; species Micromonospora tarensis. Next base: position 8,449 of record NZ_JAEVHL010000088.1, read on the forward strand.
TGCGTTGTCGTGAGCGAGCCGCGCGGGTCAGGAGTGCTCCGTCATCAGCCGTCGCATGACGGGTTCGTACCGGCGCAAGGGCCGCAGCAGGGCTTCGCCGAGGCCATCGACCGGCACATCGAGGAACACTTCGGGCCTGTCGAATTCGTCTACCACGAGATTGCGTCGCACCTCGTCGGCGTGCATGTCTATGTCGTGGCACCGACCGAGGAACGCCCCTACCGGACGCTGATCACGTCTGGGATGAGTGACCTGCCGATGACGGTCCCCGAGGGCCATGGCATCAGCCCGCACGTCGAACTGATGCTGTGCCTGCCGGCGGACTGCCCCTGCCTCGGCTGACCGGGCTGGACGATGATCCGGCTGGCTGGCCGCTGCGAGTCCTCAAGCAGGTGGCCCGGCTGCCACACGAGTATGGGAGCTGGATCGGCGAATGGCATTCCGTGCCGAACGGCGATCCCGCGGAGCCGTACGCTACGGACACCCCGTTCGCCGGAGTCGTTGTCACGCCGATGCTGCGTGTGCCGCCCGAGGCTCACACGATCGCGGTGCCAGGCGGCGTACAGATCGCGTTGTTCGCGCTGATTCCTCTGCACCCAGAGGAAATAGCGGTCAAGATCGAGCGTGGCACAGGCGCACTCATCGAAGTGCTCGACCGTGGCCGCGTGTCCGAATTGCTGGAGCCGAGCCGACCCTCGTACGCCTGACGGCTCGACCCGGCACGTGCCGGCCCTGCACGTACGACCCAAAGTTCGCCGAGCGGCGCTGCTGCCGCGATCGGCGGACCCACGTTGTTGCACATCAGCTGGCGAACATGTGTCGCGCGTCAGTCGACGGAGGACGCGTCGGCAGTCGGCTGTCCGGTCTCGGGACCTGCGTGACAGATCGGTATCAGGATCTCGTGCAGCCGGGAAACCGGCCGGCGTGGTGGTCGGAATGGCAGCAGCGGTTCGACCTCGGCCCAGAGTTCGTCCGAGACGATCCACGGCGGCTGCTCACCCTCCTCACGTTCAGACAGAACGATCCTCGTATCCCGAGGACACGCCCAACATCACTTCGTGTTGGTGTCGATGGTGTAAACCACGTCTGACCCGACGTCGTGGCGGGTGATGCCGGGTACGTCGGGGATGTTAAGCAGGGGTTCGTATGGGGTGCCGTGGACCCGGTCGCGCAGCAGGACGACGCTGCGGATGCCGTGCTGGTGCAACCGATCCAAGGCCGGCTGGCTGGGGAAGGCCGTCATAACGTCGCGGATCGCCTGACGGTTGGGTGTGGTGTAGCTGGCCGCACCGTTGACCATGGCGGGAAAACCGTCGGTCGACCAAAGTAGGACGTGGAGGTCGATGCCGTCGTCGGACGGCAATACCATGATCGGAGCGTGCGCGGAGGCTAGCGCCATCGCGGCCGGTTTGGCTGGGGTTTGGGGGTGGTGCAGGTCAGGCAGGCCCTCAGCTAGCACGAGGACCAGCAACGGAACGGTCAGTAGCCGCGCCTCTTCCACCGACCATTTCGGCTTGGCGCTCCTGCGAGCCACCTCGGCCAGGTGGGTAACCAGGCCGGCCGCGAGGATGGCCAGGCAGAGCGTGGGCCACAAGATCAACCGGCCTGGTGTACGGGATCCATCGAACCCGGGCACGTAAAGATAGAGCAGACGGTAGATCGGCCCGTTCGTGCCTAGCGCGAACAACACTCCGACGACCGCCCCAAACAGCAGCAGAAGCCGTTGCACCGGTGACCAGCGGGATAGGAACAGGCCGGCGAAGGCCAGTAGATACAGTGCATACCCGCATAGCAGCACTTTCTCAGTCGGTGCGCCACCAAGAGCGGTGCGGGCGTCGTTGTGCAAGGTGCCCCAGGGCAGCGAGGACTGCGGAGCCACGAGAAGCCCGCGCAGTGTCGGGGAGAAAAACGCGACGTAGTCCCAGTCCCGGGTGACATGTGGGTTGAGCTCGCGCACGTGTTGGTACGCGTACGCGAAGTATCCGGTCACCGCGGTGAAGACCAACCCGCCGATCAGATCACCGACGATCAGCCGGCGGCTAAGGCGTGGGCGGTGGATCAGCCAGGCTATCAGTGTGATCAGGCAGAGGGCGGCGAGAACGTATACGAATCCCAGCCCCACGCCGAAGCCAAGGCTGACCTGCCAGGCCGCGACCAGCCAGCCAGCGAACGCCCAGCCCGGCCGCACTCGTTCGGCAAGGTAGCCGCGGGTGAACGAGAGTCCGTGGCCGCGCACCAGCATCGCCAGGGCCAGAGTGATACCGCCAGTGGAGAGAATATTCAAATGGCCGTCGTGGCCGTAGCGCCAGGGCGCGTAGGCGAGGGCGGCCCCGGCTACCGCGGCGGCGACCTTATTCGCGCCAAGCTGGCGCAGGAGCGCGTAGCCGCCGAGGAAGGCGAGCGCGAAAGCCAGCACGAACAGGATGTTGTAGCGCAGCACGGCGCCGACTACACCGCTGCCTATCAGCCCTGCCGGGGCATAGCCGAGCAGGCTGTCGTTCAGGGCAAGGCCGTACGTGTCGGGATAAAAGGCGTTGGTATCCCACAGGCCACGCAGACCGTGGGTGAGAGCGTGGCCACCCCATCCCACCAGCCATGCTTGGGCCGTCGGGTCACCCGCGTCACCGACGATGGTGTGGGCCGGGTCGGCGATCGGCACCGTCTTGGCGCCGGCAGTCACCACGCGAACCGCGTACGGCGGAATCAGCCAGATCATCGCGACAGCGAGGAGCACCGAACCGAGGCTTGCGATGCTCAGTTCCCGCCGATGGGCCCCACGTGTCAGCCAGTCCCTCGTGCCTCGACCGGCGCGCGCGAGTCGGCCATTTTTTCCAGGCTCGCTGAGAGTGACGGCTGATGTGGGACCTCCTGCCGGTGGCTCTACCTGCGTCATCACATCGACCCTCACTGTTGAACCGCCGCAGTAAATCATGAGCAGGGCGGCGCATAGAGTCAAGACCTCGATCAATGCCGTTCAGCTGGCCGGGCCTTAAGGCTGTTTATCAAAGACGTCTTGTCACGCAGGAGTCGCGATCGGTGCAGCAGCGCATCTTGCCGCTGTCGAAACAGGACACGTTCGGCCTGTAGATCCCCCTTTTACGCGCACCGGCGGCATGCTGGTGCGCCCGGGCGGACGACGAGTCGACGGACACATTCCACGTGATGCGCCCAGCCGCGTCGGCCATCGCCTGCAAGGTGGTCAGGATCTTCGCCCAGGTTCCGTCGGCTGCCAGCGGCGGAACACCGCGTACACCGCCGCCCAGGACCCGTAGCACTCCGGCACGTCCCGCCACGGGGCGCCGACTCGGATCCGCCACCGGATCCCGTCAACGGGCTGGCGCTTCGTCCATGTCGGCGGCCGTCCCGGCCAACGCCCCACGGGCAACACCGGCTCAAGCGCCGCCCACTGCGCGTCGGTCAGGTCGTGCCGCCTCGTCACCGCTACAGTGCCCACGAGGTCTCCGTGCTGATGGTCTTCTTCGTCGATGAACCATCTACCGGAGACCTCGCCACCGCCGATGGCCACCACGGCGAGGGCAACCCACCATCGATGATGCGACATGACCGCTCCCCTCGGACTGTTTACGCTTCATCACGGTGTACCGGCCGGCTGGGTTGTCCGGCTCGCTCGGCGGTTTACTGCCGTCGGCGACCAGTTGCTCGGACGGATAAACCGGCGTTCCTGCCGGACAACCCTTGGCTGCCCGCAAGATCGCGCAATGAGTTTGCGGGGACGAGGCGACGGATGGGTATGAGCTGGGCCGCGAGCGGCGGACGCCGGGGCAGTGCGGTGCTGCTGCACGGCATGACAGCCAGCGCCGCGACATGGTGGCGGATCGGCCCCGCGGTCGCCGCGTTGGGCCTGGACACGTCGGCGCCTGACTTGCCGGGCCACGGGCGGGGTCCGAGGCTGACCGGTCCGGTGGACCTGGACACGTTCGTGGATCAGGTCGGTGCGTTGCTGCCCAGCGACGGTGCCGACCTCCTGGTCGGGCACAGCCTCGGCGCTATGGTCGCGCTGTCGCTGGTGGCGCGGCGCCCGGGTGTGACCCGCGCGCTGGTCCTGGAGGACCCACCCGTCTACAGGGCCGAGACGCACCAGCAGCTGGCCGGCGTCATCACCCGGGACGCCGCGCTCGCGGTCCGTGACCGCGCCTCGTTGACTCGGCGGTTCCGGTCAGAGAACCCGGACTGGGCCGACGAGGACGTTAGACACGCGGTCGACGGGGTGGCGATCGTGGACGCGCCGGCGGTTAGCGCGACGCTGCTGCGGCAGCCGTCGTGGGATCTCGCCGCGATGCTAGCCCTCACCGATGTTCCCGTTCTGCTGTTCGGCCCCGCCCACGTCCCCGGCGCGGTCGACCTGGGCGGTGGGCACTGCCCGCACCGGTCCCGCAGCCAGGCGTGGCTGCAGTCGTTTGCGGCGTTCACCGACACGGTGCTTCCCCGCCGGTAGTTCTCCCCGGACCGGCCGGATGCCGGTGCGTCTCGCCCCGAACCTCATCGAGGGCGGCTACCGATGCTCGAGTGTCCGGGTGGTCGGTGCCGAGCAGCTGAATCCGCATCCTCTGGGTCGCCTCGTGTAGAGCGACCGCGTCGTCGATACGATCTGCGGCGGCGTACGCGCAGGCAAGCTTGTGCTGCGTATGCAGCGTGTCAGGGTGTTTCGACCCGAGCACCTCGGTCCTGATCACCAGCGTCGACTCGTACAAGTCGATGGCCTCGGTCAGTGATCCGGAAGCCTGCAGACCGCCGGCGAGGTTATGACGCGACTGCAGAGTGTCCGGGTGCCGGCTGCCCAGAACCCGTTCCCGGTCAGCGGCGGTGGAACGGTAGAGATCCAGCGCGGTGCCGTGCCGGCCGAGCGCTCGGTAGCACCCGGCGAGGTTGTTGCGCGACTGCAGGGTCTCCGGATGGTCCGAGCCCAGCACCCGGGTCCGTGTCCACAAGGTCTCCATGGTGAGCTCGACCGCTTCGTCGAGCCGGCCGAGTTCCCGGTAGCCGAGCCCGACGTAGCTCGCGTTCGACAGGGTGTCGGGATGGTCGGGTCCGAGCAGGCGCCGCCGGTCGACGAGCGTGCCCTCTCCCATGACAAGAGCCTCGGCGAACCGGCCGGCCGACCAAAGCCCTCCGGCGACCAGATACCGGGCGGTCACCGTGGTGGTGTCCTCGGTGCCGAGTACCTTGTCACTGAACGCAGCGAACTGCTCGAACAGGGTCAACGCGGTCACGTACTGGCCCTGGCCGCGCAGGTAGATCCCGCACCGGCTCAACAGCGACCACGCGCGTAGCGCGAGCTCCCCGTCCGCGACGAGCGAACGTTCGGTGCGCAGCCGGTATGCCAGCGTCTCGATGTGCGGCGCGAGCTGCGCCCACCGCGGCCAGTCGCCGACCGTCACTTCGGGGTCCCCGCCGGGAAGCGCGGCGGTCAGCAGCCCGATGGCCTCGGCGCAGCCATCCGGTCCTGACTGGAGCGCGCGGATGACCGTCTGGACCAGTCGATGGATGCCAACCACGCTCCCGGTACGTGTGATCAGGCTGTACGAGGCGCTCAGCGACAATGCGTCGTCGACTTCGGTCGGGTCCCGGCCGGCGTCGGCAGGCCCGATCAGCAGGCTCACCGGGATGGCATCCGGGGCGAAGTAGGCCATCGCGGTGAGCAATGACGCGGCGAGGCGGTTCTCATCGGCGACGGCCGCGATCGTCACCTGCCAGGTCCGGGCCACCGAGTCGTCGGTAGGCCGGGACAGCGTGGTGGCACCAAGGATGTTCGCCGGTTGAGCAGCGAGACGGCGCCGGTACTCGGCAAGCCCCACGTGCGGGCGGGCGAGCAGGTACGCGGCGGCGTGATTGAGCGCCAGCGGTAGGTCGGCCACGTCCGCGGCGAGCGCCTCGGCATTGACGTGTTCCCGCTCCCGGCCGGACCGCCGCACCAGCAGCTCGACGCTGACCTGTCGAGGCAACACATCAAGGCGGACCGGCGCGAGGCCAAGCTCCTGCCAGTCAAGATCACGGCGGCTGGTCACGATGACCCGGCCCTGCCTGGCCGCAGCGAGCACGCCACCGATCACTGCGACATCATCGACGTTGTCGAGGACGAGTAGCCAGCCGTCGTGTGAGGTCAGCCAGCGCAGCGCCCAAGCCGCCGCGTCGGCGGTGCTGGCGGTCGCCGGCCAGGCCGGCACGAGGGTGCGGGTCAGCGCCGCCAGCCCGGCCGCGACATTGTCGGCGGTGTCTGCCGGCACCCACCACAGCGGCGTGTACCGGGTGTGGTGCAGGTTTGCGTATTGCAATGCAAGCTCGGTCTTGCCCACACCACCCAGCCCGTAGACGGCCGCTCCGATCACCCCCGGCCGGTCGTGGCGCAGCAGTTCGTCCAGCTCGTTCAGCGCCGCCGACCCGAGGAACAGCACCGACGGGCGGTGCGGCAGGTTCGACAGGTCGCCCGGGCCCGTCACCCGGGCCAGCAGCGCGCCGCTTTCGCGCAGATCGCGGATCCGCTCCCATATCGGCAGAAGCCGCTCGGGGTCAGCGCCACAAGCCTTCGCGTAGGCGACCACCGTGTCCCAACTGGGCAGCTGATCACCGCCAGCGGCGTCCGCCAGCGTGCTGCTGGACTTGCCGCTGCGCCGCGCCATGTTCTTGTAGGTCGGGTTACCCGATCTCGTGCGCAGCTGGCGCAGTTGCGCGGCGAAGTGATGCAGGGGATCCAGGTCCGGGTACAGCTCCCGTTCAGGCCGAGGCATCCGCCACCTCCACTGGACGAACCGCGCTGACGCACGTCCCACAATAGGTTCTGGTGCCGATTCACCTGCATATACGGTGCGCACCATCGTCGCTCGGGCATGACGAATAGACCGCCGCGGCGTCCGGACAACCACCGGGGTCCGTACAAACGAAATGTGCCCGGTGTATCCGTAGCGCCGGGCGTTGTCGATGGAAGGAACCCCGCCATGCGTCATCCTGTCCGTCTCACACTTGCAATCGTGCTGGCCGCGATCGCCTCGGTGTTCGCCGGCGCGAGCACCCCCGCCGCAGCGGCAACCCCCACGCCGGTCGTCTGGATCGGGTCGCCGCTATCGGCGCATTGGCCCACCGACCCCAGCTCCCAGCCGGCCAACCACCACCTGCCCTACGGCGGCGACTGGTCGGTCGACCTCACCAACGTCGGCGTCGGCACGGGCGTGCAGCTGTTCGCCGCCCCGCAAAACACCGCCCTGTCGATCAGCGCCAAAGTCGAAGCGGTCGGCCCGGCCTGCGCCAGCGGCAACCTCGCCGACGGCGGTCAGAAAGTGGTCGTCGGTCTCTACAACGGCGGCACCAAGATCGGCAACGTCACCTACGCCCACGTCAACGCCACCCTCGGCGCCGGCGCCTGGATCAATCGCTGGAACACCCAGATCGGCGTAGTCGGCTCGTACAACTGGTCCAGCTGCTGGCAGGGGGTCCACCTGCACGTCGAGATGTACAACCAGGCCAACTACTCCTGCTACAACCGCGGATGGACCGGAGGTCGGCAGGTCGACCCGACTAACTTCCTCGGCTTCCTCGGCGGCAGCTACGCCTCCGCCCGCCGGCAGCCCTGCCCGTAACCGCAGCACCATCAGGACGGGGCCGCCGGCGACGTCGCCCTACCTACCGAGCCCGCCTCCCGGCCCAGAATCGCGCGCCACACCGGCGCGGTGCCTGACAGGCGAGGGCTGGCCAGGGCGATCATTGAGGAGTCCGACGAACTCGAAGGTGGTCGGGCCGCGGGGATTTGAAAGGTATGTCCGCTCACGGAGACGCGACCGGGTATCTGCGGCACTTTGTGGCCGTTTACAGCTCGCTGAGGATGCGGGCGCGTTGCTTGGCGTGTTCGACGTCGTTTACCACCGCGCTGCCAGTTGACGCACGAAATGGGCTCTCGCAAAGCGCTTGTGAAACCCGGGGCGCGTCCTGCTGGATCTGTAGTGTTTGACCGTTGACGATGTGCCGGCGCAGTCTGCTGATCAAGACAAGCTTCGACTGAACTGTGGCACTTACCTCGTACCGTGACAGCGGCGGCGCCGGGGCGGTTCGCCTCGGCAACGCCGCTCATGGTGCTCACCGACCACGGGCGTCCTCATGCCCGAGTCGATAATGTTGATCGCACCGGGACGTAAGGTCGCTCGTGGAGGCCTACACGGGCGGGATCGCGTCATTTTCGATTCGCCCCGTGTGATGGGGCGTCTCCGCAGCCTCGGCGCTGTCTGAGCCTGCGGAGACGCCGGTGGTTCAGCCGTTCTGAGGGCTGGTGTTGTCGATACCGCCGAGTTGGGCCAGAAACTCGTGGCACTTCCGGGCGCGCTTGGAGTCCTCCGCCATGACCTGCTCGAAGAACGACGCGATTTCGTCTTGGCCGGCGTTCTTGGCGTCGCGGACGTATTGCCCGTAGTCGTGTCCTGCTTTGAGCGAGTGGTACTGCACGGAGATGAGGTCGAACGTCACGTCGTCGAAGCCGGTTTCTCCGGTAGCCATGGGCTGTCCTTCCCTCGGGGTCGCGTGAGCACGCGTTGTTCGGTAGTCCTACCCATGCCGATGCGTCGCACTCCCGAAAACTCGTGCCCACCGGGGCGCACTCCGCCATCGGCATGGTCATGCTGCTACCGGCCGCGGCGAACAACGTGGGTGGACAGGCGACTCGCGTACGGCTTGCTTGCCGAACCGGTGCGACGGCTGGTCGGCCTCTGGTCGCCGTGCACGCCGGCAAGCGGGAGGTCGGCAACTACTTCGAGCAGCGCCGTGGCGGCCGCGGCAAGGTTTGCGGTGAGGCAGTTCAGCCGGCCGGACCTGGTGGATCATGTGGGCGGTGGGGCGTACCCCGGGAGCATGCTCGACGCCCACCTCAGGAAGCCGGAGCACCCGGTGCGTGTACGGCCAACCTTGTGGTGAAGATCTGGTTGGCCGTACACGGTGCTTCGTATGTCGCCACCGACACGCCCGCATCGAAGGCGTTGCGCTGAGGGCTGTCGAGCGCGCCCTGGTCCGCCTTCACCTTGGGTGGTACTCGTTCGTGAAAGGCCTTTATCGTCGCCTTCGACCAGTATTGTCCGCTTTACCGGAGAGGGGTAGAGCATGAGCTTGTCATACGAGACGCAGCCGGGTGATATCGATCATCTGATCGCCGACGATCACGCGGTGGTGGCGCGGTTGTTCGAGCATCTGGAAGCAGGTCGTGGCGACCGGCGGACGTTGGCCGATCAGGTGGGTTTCAACCTGGCGTTGCACGCCGACGCGGAGGAACGGACCCTGTATCCGCAGATGGCACACGCGGGGGAGGAGCAGGAGTCCCGGCACGCCCGCGACGAGCACCACGCCGCGAAACAGCAACTCGTCATCCTCGACCGCACCGAGCCGGGCAGCGGCGAGTTCGAGCAGGCCCTGTCGACGCTCATGGCCGACATCCGCCAGCACGTCGCCGAGGAGGAGGGGCAGTTCCTGCCGGGTTTCCGCGAGGCCGTCGGTGCCGACGAGATGTCGCGCCTCGGCGGCGAGTTTTTGGCCGCCAAGCGCGCCGCACCGACTCGTGCGCATCCGCGCGCCCCCTCCAGCGGGGGCGGTCACGCGCTGGCCGACCCCGCCGCCGCCGTGCTCGACAAGGCCCGCGACAAGAGCTCGGGCCGCGACAGGCGGTTGGCCACTGACGCGTCCGGACTGCTGGACCCGCAGGCGCAGCGGCTGATGGACGCGTTCGGGGCGCTGAGCCCGCTGCCTCCGGAGATTTTGACACCGGAGCAGGCGCGCCAGCAGCCGACCCTGGTCGACGCGGTCCGGCAGGTGCTGGCGGCCGACGGCCGGCCCACCGATCCCGAGCAGGTCGGCGGCGTCGACGACGTGCCAGTTGCGGTCGCCGATGGGCACACGGTCATGCTGCGCGTCTACCGGCCGCGGCAACGGGCCGCGCAGCCACCACCGGTGATCATGTGGATCCACGGCGGCGGGTGGGTGCTCTACGACATCGACACCTACGACGCCTCCTGCCGCGGCCTGTGCAACCGCACCGGGGCGATCGTCGTCTCGCCGCAGTACCGGCGGGCACCGGAGCATCCGTTTCCCGCCTCCCACGACGACGTCCTGGCCACTTGGCGTTGGACGAGCCAGCACGCCGCCGAGTTCGGCGCCGACCCGCGCCGCCTCGCCATCGGCGGAGAGTCGGTCGGCGCGACCATGGCCGCCGCCACCTGCCTGCAACTCGCGCAGACCGGCGAGCCGATGCCCGCGGCGCAGGTGCTGGTCTACCCGCTCACCACCGGGGAGCAGTACGGCGACTCGATGCTCGACGCCGCCGACGCCCGACCGTTGAACCGGCCGCTGCTGTCGTGGATGGCGATGCACGCCTTCGCCGGGAAGCCCGCGGCTGCCCGCGATCCACGGGTGGACCTGCTGTCGCTGTCCGGGCAGCAGCTCGCCGGGATGCCACCGACGATGCTCATCACCGACGAGCGGGACCCCCTGCGCAGCCAGGGTGAAGAGTTCGCCCGCCACCTCGACGCCGCCGGCGTCCCCACCACCATGCTGCGCTACGACGGGGTGATGCACGAGTTCTTCGGCGCCGCCGCCGTCCTCGACAAGGCCGCTGACGCCCAACAGAAGGCAGCCGAACACATCATGCGCCAATTCCCGATCCCCGCCGCCGCGCCGCGATCCGCCTAAAGGTCACGTCCCCGTCCCCGACCGGCGAGGAGCACTTACCCGTCTGCGACACCAACAATGTCCGGCGCAACCAAGAGTGAACGGCACCCGAGATGAGCGGCCTGCGACAGCGGCCGCCACGACAGGAGCAGGCAGACATGAAGGCTGTGGTGTACCACGGGCCGCGTCAGGTGTCCGTCGAAGACGTCGACGATCCCCGCGTCGAGGCGCCGAAGGACGCGATCATCAAGATCACGACGGCGAACATCTGCGGCTCCGACCTGCACCCCTACGAGGGCCGGGCGCAGTTGGACGCCGGCATGGTGCTCGGCCACGAGAACATGGGCGTGGTGGTCGACATCGGCGACGCCGTGGACCGCATCGCGGTGGGCGACCGAGTGTCGGTGCCCTTCAACCTGGCCTGCGGCACCTGCCGCAACTGCGTCGAGGGCTGGACGGCGGCGTGCCTACGTGCCAACCCCTCCGGTAGCCCCGGCGCCGGGTACGGCTACCCGCAGATGGGTCCGTACTGGGGTGGGCAGGCCGAGTACCTACGGGTGCCGTGGGCGGACTTCAACCTCCTCAAGCTGCCGCAGGGCACCGAACACGAGTCGGACTTCACCATGTTGTCCGACATCTTTCCCACCGGATATCACGGCACGGAACTCGCCGGCGTGTCAGCCGGCGACGCGGTGGCGGTGTTCGGCGCCGGCCCGGTCGGGTTGATGGCGGCGTACTGCGGGATGCTGCGCGGCGCCGCCCAGGTGTTCGTCGCCGATTTCGAACCTGACCGGCTCGCCCTCGCCGCACAGATCGGCGCCACCGCGGTGGACGTGTCGAAGACCGACGCGGTACAGGCAATCATGGACGGCACCGACGGATTCGGCGTCGACTGCGGTGTCGAGGCCGTCGGCTTCCAGGCCCACGACCCGTCCGGGCAGGAACACCCGCACCTGGTCCTCGATGATCTCGTGCAGGTCGTGCGCGCCACCGGCCGTATCGGAGTGGTCGGCGTATACGAGCCGGAAGATCCAAAAGCGACCACCGAGGGCGCCAAGGAGGGCCGCTACGGTTTCGACTACGGCTTGGCGTTCACCAAGGGCATCGCCATCGGCTCCGGCCAGTGCCCCGTCAAGCGGTACAACCGGCAACTCCGCGACCTCATCATCCGCGGACGTGCCACGCCATCGTTCATCGTCTCCCACGAACTACCCCTGAGCGCCGCCGCCACGGCGTACGACAGGTTCGACCGCCGCGTGGACGGCTACACGAAAGTCCTCCTGCACCCGGATCAGTAGCCGCAGCACCCGCCCTCGACGGCTCGTTCTGCAACGGGCCAAACACCCTCTCGCCGCACCGCCGTCTGACAAGACCCCGGCGGCTTCTTCGACCTCCACAAGCCACAACTCGCCCACCGCCCCGTGCGCTCGGCTCAGCCCCACTTCGCATAACAGACAGGAGTTCGTCATGCAGATGACCGCGACCGACAACCACGCCGTGGCGCAGGCAGTCCACGACGTCGGATCCGCGCTGTGGTTCGGCGGCAGCGTCATGGGCGTAGCCGGAGTCAACAAATCCGGCAACGACCTCAGCCAAGGCATCGACCGGATCCGCGTCGCCAAGTCCGCGTGGACCCGGTTCAGCCCCGCCCAGTGGCTCGGCATCGGCGCAACGCTGCTCGCCGGCGCTCAGCTCACCCGCAGCAGCCGCGGCCGCTTGGCGCTGCAGAAGGGGTACGGCTCCGCGGGTGCGGCCAAGGCCGCCATCGCAGTCCTCGGCGCCGCCGCCACCGCCTACGCCGCCTACTGCGGCACCCGGATCGGGAACCTCGCCGAGGAAGCCCGGCAGCGCGGGGACCAGGTAGACGTCAAAGACGCCACCCTGCCGACCCCGCTGACCCCGCCGCAGATCGCCACCTGGCAACGCCGCCAGCGCCTGGCCCAGTACGCCGTGCCAGCGCTGGCCGGCGCGAACATCGTGCTCGGCTCGTACCTGGTCCAGTCCTACCGCACCGGTGCCACGGCCAAGGGCCTGCTGCGCCGCCTGATCCCCGGCCGATAAGACGTTCGCCATGGCTATCCTGGGCCCGTCCTACCGCGTCAGCCGCGCGGCGGCAGCTTGACCACGCTGACGAAGAACTCGTCGATCTGGCGGACCACCGAGATGAACCGTTCGAAGTCCACCGGCTTGGTCACGTAGGCGTTCGCGTGCAGCTGGTAGCTGCGCAGGATGTCCTCGTCGGCCTGCGAGGTGGTCAGCACCACGACCGGAATCCGGCGCAACTCCTCGTCCTTCTTGATCTCTTCCAGCACCTCCCGGCCGTCGCGGCGGGGCAGGTTGAGGTCGAGCAGGATCAGGTCGGGCGCCACCGCGTCGCCGTACTGGCCCTCCCGGCGCAGGTAGGCGAGCGCCGCTTTCCGGCGTCTCGTCGACCCGGTCCGGCTGGTCCGACCCGCCGGAGGGCTCCGCCGGAGCCTCGTCCGAGGGCGTCGCGTCCTCCGTTGCCAGGTCCTGCGGCTGCTCCGGTGCGTCGGCGGCGGCAGCGGCCTCGACGTCGCCGGGCAGCGCCGGCAGTGTGAACCGGATCGCGGTGCCCTCCGACACGGCGGTGTCCACCCAGACCCGACCACCGTGATATTCGACGATTCGAGTCGGCATCAGCTCCTCAGCGTGACTGCTCCTCGGCTGCTCGAGCGACGGCGAACTATCGCGGACGCGCGGCAGCAGCGCCGTCGTCACCATCCGGTACGTCTTCTGGCCACTGGGCCCCGTACCCGGGTGCTCATGCCACTCCCTTGGGGGAGTCAGGCAACATCGTCGCGGGTTTCTGCACGTACAGACAGGCCAACGACGACCCGCATGGCAGCGGCGAGACATCCGTCCACGGCTACTGGCTTCACATCGCCGGCACGTGTCCGAGCAAGGCGAACGTGGACATCGACTTGCAGGCGTACCGGTGCGATCCTCCCGGTTGCCAGTGGGTGACGGTTGCCTCGGGCTCGGGCGACTACCTCGCAGGAGGCGGATCCGGCCGCGATCCAATGCAAGGATCGGCTGCTCCAGCCGTCATGGGACCGTTGCTGGCCTGGTGCCTGCGCTTCGTCGACGACTTCGCACCGGACATCATCGCCGCCGCGCGTACTGGCAGAAGCACCGCCGCGCTCCGCGGCGAAGCCGGCTGCCCGCCGCGGCGGTCCAAGAGCAGCTCCACTGGACGCTGGAGCGCTACCTGTCCTCCGGTCGTCCGCTGCCCGGGCATGCCGGCAAGGTGAACTATTCGGCATTGGCCGCCGAGATCGGCTGCAGCGACTCAGCGCTGTACCTCCCGCAGAACGATACGAAGCTCGCTGCGGTCGCGGCCCGCACCGGCATCACGGTCTCGCCCCCGGTGCCGATCCCGATTACCGGGAAGCTTGACGGGCAACCGTGGCTGCCGCACATCGGCACCTCGACGTCAAACCCCAACGGCACGCTGCCGCTGGCGATCTTGCTGCAGGCCGCCTGTTACATCACCATCGCCTACCTGTCCGGGATGCTCACATCCGGCAGTACCACGCTGGCAGCACCACCCGAGATCGACGTCGCCACCGTCACGAACCTGCGCCACGACAACGCCCGACTACGCCGCGACAACCACAACCTCGCCGCGAACCTGGAAGTGGCGATCTCGAACATCCAGCAGCTCACCCTCGAAGTGCACCAGCTGCGCGAAGCACTCGACCACGCCCGCAACGTCACCCGCCTGCCTCGCCCACCACGCTGACCGAAGCCCCCCAACCTCCTTCACCGCTTGGCCGACCCCACGGTCTTTCTGGCGGCGAACCGCTGATCGCGCGATCAGCGCATGGTCGCTCAGTCAACCCCCGTAGACCCCCATAGCGACGGCGGCGGATGAGCCGACGCGCGCATGTGTCAATGTGAGTGCCTTAGGTGATACCACACGCTGCGACGAGCGGGCATCAGCCGTTGCCGTGCTGCCGTTCGTGCTCCGCCAGAGCAGCCGCTGCCCTGTCCAGGTCGTAGTGGGAAAACACAGGGATGCCCCGGCGGCGCAACGCCTCGGCCGCGACGCCACGCCCAGCGATGGTGACGCCGGTGAAAGTTCCGTCGTGGACGTAGGTGCTACCGCAGGTAGGGCTGCCCTCGACCAGGATGGCGAGCCCGACGCCGGCCTGCAGTGCCTTGTCGACCGCCCGCTGCGC
>NZ_JAEVHL010000089.1 GCF_016803395.1 Micromonospora tarensis
CGGACCGGCGGGAAGCGCCGGCGGCCGGGGCGACCGCGGGCGCTGGGCCGCGAGCAGGTCGAGGCGGCCCGGCGGATGCACGCGGCGGGCACCCACTCGGTGGATGCCATCGCCGCCACCCTGGGCGTCTCGCGGGCCACCGTCTACCGGCACCTGGCCTCCAAGTAACGAGACAGTTCTACGACCGTTTCGAGACGGTTATGATCCAGGATCAGCCGGCGAGGGTGGCGTACCGGCCGTTGCGGTCCACCAGGCTGTCGTGGGTGCCGGCCTCGACGATCCGGCCGTGGTCGAGCACCGCGATCTGGTCCGCGTCGCGGATCGTGGAGAGTCGGTGCGCGATGGTGATCGTCGTCCGGCCCCGGGCGAGCACGTCGAACGCCCGCTGCACGGCCCGTTCGGTCTCGGTGTCCAGTGCGCTGGTGGCCTCGTCGAGGACCAGGATGCGCGGGTCGCGCAGCAGCGTACGGGCGATCGCCAGACGCTGCTTCTCGCCGCCGGAGAACCGGTGGCCGCGGGAGCCGACCACGGTGTCGTACCCGTCGGGCAGCCCGGCGATCAGGTCGTGGATCTGCGCGGCGTGGGCGGCGTCCTCGATCTCGGCGTCGGTGGCGGCCGGCCGGGCGTAGCGCAGGTTCTCCCGGACGGTGGTGTGCAACAGGTACGTCTCCTGGCTGACCACGCCGACGATCGCGGCCAGATCGGCCAGGCGCAGCTCGCGCAGGTCGACGCCGTCGATGGTGACCCGGCCGCCGGTCGGGTCGTGCAACCGGCTGACCAGCCCGGCGAGGGTGCTCTTGCCGGAGCCGGTCTCGCCGACCAGGGCGAGGCTGGTGCCGGCGGGCACGTCCAGTGTGACCCCGGCGAGGGCCGCGGTGTCGCTACCCGGGTAGCCGAAGGTGACGTCTTCCAGGCGCAGGTGGCCCCGGACCCGTGCGGGGTCGAGGCGGACCGGCTCGGCGGGGTCGGCCACGTCGACCGGCAGGTCCAGGTACTCGAAGATCCGGGCGAACAGCGCCAGCGACGAGGTGAGCGAGACGCCCACGTTGAGCAGCCCCATCAGCGGCCGGAACAGGCCGCCCTGCAGGGCGGTGAAGGCGACCAGGGTGCCGATGCTCAGCGTGCCGGCCGTGCCGGGCAGCCCGGCGGCGAGGTAGATGACCGCCGGTACGGCGGCGAAGATGATGCTCGTCGAGGCCATCCGCCAGCGACCGGCCAGCTCACTGCGCAGCTCCAGGTCGACCAGGCGCTCCGAGGAGGCGGTGAAGCGGTCGACCAGCGCGGGGCCGGTGCCGAGGGTCTTGGCCAGCTGCACGCCGCTGATCGACAGGCCCTCCTCGACGGTGACGTTGAGGTCGGCGAGTTCGCGCTGCCGCTGGGCGGTGATCTCGCGGCGCATCCGGGCGACCCGGCGGGTCAGCCAGATGGCCGGGGGCAGCACCACGAGCGAGACCACTGAGAGCTGCCAGGAGAGTGCGACCATGGCGACAGCGGTGGCGACGACGGTGGTGAGGTTCGCCGCGACGGCGGTGGCGGTGGAGGTGACCACCGACTGCATGCCGCCGATGTCGTTGGTGATCCGGGACTGCACCTCGCCGGTGCGGGTGCGGGTGAAGAAGCCGAGCGACTGGCGCTGGAGGTGGCGGAACACGTCGGTGCGCAGCCGGTGCATGACCCGCTGGCCGACCTGGGTGGAGATCCAGGTCTGCACGACGCCGAGCGCGGAGGTCACCGCCGCGACGGCGACCATGCCGAGGACCAGCCAGACCAGCAGGGTCACGTCGCCCTGCGGCAGGGCCCGGTCGATCACCGTACGGAGCAGGAACGGGGTGGCCATCGCGATGATCGAGGAGAGCACGATGATCGCGGTGACGGCGGCCAGCGCGGGTCGGTGCGGGGTGAACAGCCGCCCGATGCGCCGCAGTGACACCTGGCGGGCCTGGGCCTTCTCTTCGGCGCTGAGCGCGCGGTGGCCGCGGTCGCGGCCCGTGGGGGTGGGTTCCAAGGGGTTGCTGCCTCTCGTCGGAAACAATGCTGAGGTTACCTCATCAAGAGGGAGCAACCACATATCCTGCTACCGTATTCCGGTGATCGCGCACCCCGACAGCGCCGACGACGAGAGCCTGGCCGAGACGTTCTGGGCGGTCGCGTCCCGGCTGCGCCGGCAGACCCGCGACGCGCTGGCGCCCTGGGAGATCACCCCGAGCCAGTCCCGGGCCCTCGGCGTGCTGGCCCGGCACGGCGAGGTGCGCCCCGGCACCCTCGCCGAGCACCTGCTCATCGCGCCCCGCTCGGCCACCGAGGTGATCGACGACCTGCAGACCCGTGGGCTGGTCGAGCGCCGACCCGACCCGGCCGACCGCCGGGCGACCCTGGTCGCGCTGACCGAGGAGGGCGAGCGGGTCAGCACCGCCATCCGGACCGCCCGACGGGCCGAGGCGGACCGCTTCTTCGGCCACCTCGACGACGCCGACCGCGCCGAGTTGGCCCGCATCCTGCGCACCCTGCGTACCTGAGACCGGCGGGGTTTGTCCGCCCCGCACCCGGGTAGCCAGCGGCCCCGTTCGCACGGCGGGGCCCCCGCCACCACCAGTCGGGGAGACGCGACAGGAGGACGCGAATGTCTGCCCTGAACCACCACCAGCCGGCCTGATGTGCGGAATCAGCGGGGAGGCGCGCTTCGACGGCCGGTCGCCCGACGCGGCGGCGGTCACCCGGATGACCGAGGCGTTGCAATCGCGCGGCCCGGACGGCGAGGGCCTGTTCACCGACGGCTGGGTGACCCTCGGGCACCGCCGGTTGACCATCATCGACCTGTCCGACGCCGGTGGGCAGCCGATGGTCCGCGACGACCTGGGGCTGGCGCTGGTCTTCAACGGCTGCATCTACAACTACCCGGAACTGCGCGAGGAGCTGCGCAACGCCGGGTACGCCTTCGCCTCCACCAGCGACACCGAGGTGATCCTGGTGGCGTACGCGCACTGGGGTGAGCGTTTCGTCGACCACCTGGTCGGCATGTTCGCGATCGGGCTGGTCGACCGGGCCCGGCGGCGGCTGGTGCTGGCCCGCGACCGGCTCGGCATCAAACCGCTCTACCTCGCCGAGACGCCCGGGCGGCTCCGGTTCGCCTCCACCCTGCCCGCGCTGCTGGCCGCCGGCGACGTCGACACCGCCATCGACCCGGTGGCGCTGCACCACTACCTGTCCTGGCACTCCATCGTGCCCGCGCCGCGAACCGTGCTGCGCGGGGTGCGCAAGCTGCCCCCGGCCACCCTGCGGGTGATCGAGGCGGACGGGCGCAGCCGCGAGGAGGTGTACTGGCGGCCCGACTACGTGCGGGAGCCCGCCGACGCGGGAATGGACGCCGCCGACTGGCGGGCCGCCATCGGCGACGCGCTGCGCGCGGCGGTACGCCGACGGCTGGTCGCCGACGTGCCGGTGGGGGTGCTGCTCTCCGGTGGGCTGGACTCCAGCCTCATCGTGGCGCTGCTCGCCGAGGCCGGCCAACAGCACCTGCGCACGTTCAGCATCGGCTTCGACAGCCGGGGCGGCGAGGCCGGCGACGAGTTCCACTACTCCGACCTGGTGGCCCGCGCGTACGGCACCGACCACCAGCGGATCCGGCTGGCCGACGACGATCTGGTGCCCGCCGTCCGCGCCGCCGTGCTGGCGATGACCGAACCGATGGGCAGCCACGACGTGGTCGCCTTCCACCTACTCTCCGAGCAGGTGGCGCGGCACGTGAAGGTGGCGCAGTCGGGGCAGGGCGCCGACGAGGTGTTCGCCGGCTACGGCTACCACCAGCCACTCACCGAGGCGCCCCGGCACGGCGCGGCCGAGACGTTCGCCGCCGCGTTCTTCGACCGCGACCACGACGAGCTGCGCAGCCTGGTCGGCCCGGCGTACGCACTGGAGCACGACGCCAGCCGGGAGCTGCTCACCGACCACCTCGCCGCGCCCGGTGCGCAGACCGCGCTGGACGCCGTGCTGCGCCTGGACACCCACCTGATGCTGCCCGACGACCCGGTCAAGCGGGTGGACAGCATGAGCATGGCGTGGGGCCTGGAGGTGCGCACCCCCTTCCTCGACCAGGACCTGGTCACCCTGGCCGCGCACTGCCCGCCGGAGCACAAGGTCGCCCAGGGCGGCAAGGGCGTGCTCAAGGCTGTCGCCCGGGAGGTGCTGCCCGCCGAGGTGATCGACCGACCCAAGGGCTACTTCCCGGTGCCGGCGCTGCGCAACGTGGACGGGCCCGTGCGTGAGCTGGTCGCCGAGGCGTTGCAGGCGCCGGTCGCCCGCGAGCGCGGGTTGTTCCGCCCGGAGTACGTGGCCCGGCTGCTCGCCGAGCCGGACCGGGCCGAGGCGGCGGCCGGCAGCAACAAACTGTGGCAACTCGGCCTGCTGGAGCTGTGGCTACAGACGCACGACGTGCGGTGAGCCCGGGTGGCTCCGGGAACGGCCACCACGGCGGTCAGCCCGCGCTCGTGCGGGTGACCAGGTCGTCGATGACGGCGCGTAGGTCACCGGTCCGCTCCAGGATCCGACGCTGCCGGGTCGCGCCGGTGCCGTCACGGCGCAGCCGGGCCAGTTGCGCCAGCACGTACCCCAGGTCGCCGTGGCGCAGCAGGGCCGGGGCGATCAGCGCCATCAGCTCGTCGACGAGCGACCAGGCCTCCCGGGTGCCGCCGCCGCGCAGGTCGATCAGCTCGCCGTCGAGACCGTCGTGGGCGGCCCGCCAGTGCGCGGCGGCGACCAGACAGTCGCGGATCGGCGGCGCGGTCACCCCGGCGCGTACGTCGTCGGCGACCGTGGCGACGAGCGACCGGACCAGCGCGGCCACCAGCACCGCGTCGTCGACGTCCGGGCAGACGTCACCCACCCGGATCTCCACCGTCGGGTACGCCGACGACGGCCGGGCGTACCAGTAGACCATCGCCGCGTCGAGCATGATGCCGGCGGCGATCAGCTCGTCCACGGTCCGGTCGTAGTCGGCCACCGACTCGAAGTACGGGGTCGGACCGATGCTGGGCCAGCGTTCCAGCTGCATCGACCGCCAGCTGGCGTGCCCGGTGTCCTGCCCGTCGTGCAGCGGAGAGTTGGTGGTGATCGCCTGCACCACCGGCAGCCACGCCCGCAGGTGGTTGCAGACCTGCACGGCCAGTTCCCGGTCGGGCAGCCCGACGTGCACGTGGCAGCCGCACACCGCCGGGTCGTGCGCCACCGGTCCGTACCGGCGCGACATCGCGTGGTAGCGCGGTCTGTCGGGCACCGTCCGGTGCGGCTCGGCGACCGGGGTGGCGCCGACCGCCACCAGTCGGGCACCGGCCGCCGCGGCGGCCTCGGCGGCGGAGCGGCGCAGCGCCACCAGGTGCGCGCGCAGGTCGGTGAGTTCGGCGCAGACCGGCGTGACCATCTCCACCATGCTGTGCCGGAACTCCTGCCGGCTCTGGTCCCGGGCGGCGCCGCGCAGCGCGGCCAGCACCTCGTCGGCCACCGGCAGGTTCCGCCCACTGTCCGGGTCGAGCAGCAGGAACTCCTCCTCCACGCCGAGCGTGAGCAGGGCCAGGTCGGGCGCGGTGTCCGTGACCGCCGTCGAACGGTACGCCATGGCGACCTCCGTCCACTGCCGCGACCACGGGTGACGCCCGTGGCCGGGGTGGATCGGGTTCCCGACGCACCCGCCGGCAAACGCGCGCCAGCGACGGGACGGCTCCTACCATCGAGCGAGCTGACACGGACGGGACGGAGCGGCCGATGACGGACGATCGAGCCCTCCTCCTGGCCCACCACGAGAATCTGTGGGACGGGTCGTACTGGAGCGTCGGCGCTGAGCTGGTGGGGTCGCGGATACGCCTGAGCGGATCGCTCTGGTCCGCCACCGCCGACGTCAGTGAGGGGACCAACGAGTACAACTGGGCGGACGTCCAGCTCGACGCGGTCGAGTTCGCCGAAGCGCTCACCCGGGTGCAGGATGGCTCGTCGTGGCAGCTGCGCGAAGCGACGATCCACGGCCGTCGCATCGCGGTGGGCCAGGACGACCTGCACTCGCCGGACAAGGCAAGCGTGTCGCTGACCGAGCGCCGCTTCGACCTGTTGCTGCTGGACTCCTACGACGCCGCGTTCGCGCACACCGACCAGGCCCGGACCGGCATCCGCGAACCGCGGAGCGACCTCGACCGGGCGTTCCTCCGCTCCCTGCGACGTCATCCCGACCACCTCGACCGGCTGCGCACGACCGGCCTGGAGCGGACCGTGCTGAGTCTGCTCAACGAGTCGAACGCCCAGGGTGTCCGCCTGGTCGAGGTCGCCGGCGGCAGGTTCTGGCTGGTGCACCGGGCGGACCAGGCGGACGCGGCGATGCTGCTGTCGATCGAGGACGGCCCGTCGGGCATCGTCGGCATCGACGTCGTCGACCGGGTCAACGGCGCGCGGGACCGGACGATGGTGTCGAAGGCCGCGATCGTGACGCGGTCCTCCTTCTCCGACGACGTACGGGCCGGCTACGGCGCGCGCAGCCAGCACATCGAGCTGGTGGACTACGACCGGCTCAGCGGGATGTTGCGCGACGCCGGGTGGACCAGCCGGGCCCCCGGTTATCTGGTCTGCCCGGTCCAACGCCGTCCCGACCACATCGTCTTCATCTCCTACAGCTGGGACCAGGCGGACTTCGCGGTCTGGCTCTACAACCAGTTGACCGGCTGGGGCTTCCGGTGCTGGCTCGACCGGGTCGACCTGTTGCCCGGCGACGTGATCCTGTCGGCCGTGCGGCAGGCGCTCGACGGCGTCGACGCGGTCGTCCTCTGCTGCTCCGACGAGGCGCTGGCCAGTCCCTGGGTGCGGGCCGAGATCGCGCACTGCCTCGCCCGCGAGCAGGACACCGGGCGGACGATGCTCATTCCGGTGCTGCTCGACGACACCGACCTCGACGCCTCCCCGGTCCGGCGTGACCGCCTGGCCGCCGACTTCCGGCGGTGGACACCGGCGGACCCGCCGGACGCCCGGCTGGAGAGGCTCAGGATGGCGATCGAGCAGACCATCGGGGCGGGCCGACCCACGCCCGCCTAGCGCACCGGCACGCCGTGTCGCGGGGCGCGCGGCTCCCCAGTGGAGGTTGTCTGGGACCATGCAGGAATGCTGATGCGGTGGCGCGGTTCCCGATGGCTTCACATCGCCTTGGGTCTGGTGGCCGGTGCCGCCGCTGGGTTGGCGGTCTACCTGGCCAGCCGGTTGACCGGGCCGGCGCTCTTCGCGCTCTGCGGCACGACGGCGGGCGGCGTCGCGGCGGTGGTGGCGTCCGCCTACTCGCGGTTCTTCCAGTTGGCGGAGGTGACGGTCTCGGTCCCGCAGTTCAGCGAGCTGCGGTTCGCGGTCACCCGGGACAACAGGCAGACCGCGTGGCGGCTGTTCGTCGAGGCGGTCACCCGGGTGTCCGGCCAGCCGCTGGCGACCGGCACCGGCCTCGTCCGGGAGGCGTTGACGTCGCTCTACCAGCTGTTCGGGATCACCCGGGAGGTGCTGAGCCAGGCGGCGCCGACCGTTCGGACCACCGGTCGCCCGACCGTTGAGCACCTCGGGATCGCGATGCTCAACAACGAGCTGCGGCCGTTCCTCTCCCGGTGGCACCCACGCCTGCGGGCCTGGGAGCAGACCCACCCGGACGAGCCCGAGTCGTCCTGGCCGGACGACGCGCGCTGCCGCGCGGAGCTGGAGGCGATGCAGCTGCGGTTGCTGCGCTACGTCGAGGGCCTCGGCGAGCTGGCCCAGGTGCCCAACGTGGAGGACGTGATGCGGGGCATCCTCGCCGACGCGCCGGCCGTCCCCGGCCAACCGTCGCGGCAGTCCGCGGTGACGGACCAGTAGCCCGCCGCGCGCTGACCTGTCATCCTGCACACGATCGGCCACCGCCCGGATGGACAGCCCGAAGGGAAGGTGTCTGGGCACGACCGAGGCCGGCCCGGTCTCGGCGGGACCGGGCGGCTCGGCCCACGGTGCGACCCGGCCGGCCCGGTCGGTCTGACCGGGCGCGCGGGCGCCCCGGTCAGGGGTAGGTGGTCAGGTACACCGTCTGGTTGGCCGCGTTCGCGGTGCCACCGGCGTTGTTGATCACCCGGTTGATGGTGCCGACGCCACCGAGCGAGACGGTCACCATGTTGGTGAAGCGCACGTTCGGGTTGACCGGCACCTCGAAGGAGCGCTCCTCGACCACCGCGGGGTTGACGTTGAAGTAGCTGTAGCTACCCAGTCCCCACGCCTGGTGGCTGGTCACCGAGTCGGCGACCTTGTACGCCGCGTAGCCCCGGGTCGAGCCGTTCATCCAGGCCGCCTGGTTGGGCACGTCGTACGGCAGCTCGTTCTGGTAGAAGTACGTCCGCCCACCGTTGCCGTTCCAGATGGTCTGGTACTTCTGGTAGTGCTCGACGAAGAGGCCGTACATGGTGACGTTGTCGCCGTTGACGGTGAGCCCGGTGTCGGCGGTGTTCAGCGTCCACCCGGTCGGTACGCCGCTGGCGGCGTGGTCGGCCCGCCACAGCCACATGTGGTCGCCGATCACGTTGTCGCTGTTGACGGTCAGCGTGTTGGTGGCCTTGCCGACGTGCGGCCCGCCGATGCGGAAGAACACGTCGTGCAGTGAGGTCGGGTTGGTGGCGTGGCTCGCGGACGAACCGGACGGTCCGACCTCCATCAGCACCGGCGAGTTGGTGGTGCCGGCCTCGAACATGATGCCGGCCACCTTGACGCCGTCCACGTCGGCGACCCGCATCCCCACGCTGCCGTTGTCGGCCTGGATGGTGGCCAGGCCCAGCCCGAGGATCACCGTGTCGGCCCGGTTGACCTGGATCGGTTCGGTGACGTGGTGCACGCCCGGGGTGAAGAGCAGGTGCTTGCCCTGGGCGAGGGCGGCGTTGATGGTGGCGGCGCTGGTGCCGGGCTGGACCACGAAGAACTGCGACAGCGACAGCGACGAGCCGGCCGGAGTCTTGTTGTACCAGCTGGTGCCGGTGGAGTTGCTGCGCAGCGCGGGCACGAAGACCCGGTACTCACCGCTACCGGTCACGTAGAGGAACGGCTTCTCCCGGACCTGCGGGGTCTGGGCGATGACGGTGTGCGACGGGTTGGGGAAGCTCGGCGCGGGCGCGCCGGTGACGCCCTGGAAGACCATGTTCCACACCGAGCCGGTCCAACCGTTGCCGAACTCGCTGTTGCGGGAGTACCACTGCTGCTGCGAGCCGGAGACGACCAGGCCGTCGATGCGGGTGTCGGCCAGCAGACCGCCGCTGGACCAGCCGTCGCCGCCGTTCCAGAGCTGGATCTGGTTCTGCGCGCCGCGCAGGTGCATCCGCCGGTACGGCGCGGCCTGGGACACCGCCCAGCGCTCCACCGTCTGCCCGGCCGGCAGGGTGACCGAGAGGTTCTCGGCGGCCCGCCAGAAGTTCTGGGTGGCGTTGCCGCCCATCCAGAACGCCTCGGTGCGGACGTGGCCGTTGAGGTTGACGTCGTCCGGGCTCATGCCGAGCCCGGCGACCTGGGTGAAGAACCCGAGGTTGACGTCGGCGGTGTAGGTGCCGGGCTTGAACAGCACCGCGTAGCGCTGCGGGCCGAACTGGTTGGTCTCCTGCTGGGTGAAGAGGGTGTTCAGTCGGCTCTGGATGGTCGACGTCGGCGTGCTCGGGTCGAAGACGAAGGTGTTCGACCCGAGGTTGGGGTTGTACGGGTCGGTGGGCGTGACCGGGGGTTCCCCGGTGCCGCCGCCGGTTTCGCCATAGACCTGGAACTCCCAGAGCGAGTAGCCGTAGCCGGTGCCCCGGGCGGTGCCGTACATGCGGACGTAGCGGCCGGCGCCGGAGACGGTGAGGTTCTGGGTGCCGCCGGTGCCGGTGGTGGTGGAGTAGATCGTGGTCCAGGTGGACCCGTTGTCGGAGGTCTGGAGCTGGAAGGCCCGGCCGTAGGCGCCCTCCCAGAGCAGGTTGACCTGGGTGATGGTGGCGCGGGCGCCCAGGTCGACCTGGAGCCACTGCGGGTCGCTGAACGCGCTGGACCAGCGGGTGCCGGTGTTGCCGTCGACGGCGGCGGCGGCCGGGGTGCCGGCGTTCTCGGTGGACGAGGCGGTGGCCGGGCGGCCCTGGGACAGCAGGGTGGGGGCGGCCTGCGCGGGCGCGGTGGCTCCGGTCGGGGTGAGCGTCGCGACCAGGGCCACGGTGAGCCCGACGAGCAGGTGCCGCACGGTCCAGGGACGCGGGCGTACGGATCTAGCACGAGATGTCATGACATCGCCTGTCGATAGGGGGTTACGGGTTGCCGCACGGATGGGATCGGGTTCGCCCGGGACGCCGGGGGTGGTGCCGCCGAGGCGACGCCGCGGGGAGGAGAGCGCTCTCGTAGGAGTGTTGCGGCGAGATTGCGGTGGCGTCAAGACATCGATCTATAACACCGTTATTTATCCCGAGAATCAGTTTTGTGTAATTCCTGCCCTCGGCAACCCGTCACCCACGCCGCGGCTGGGCGTGATCGACCGGGGCGCCGACCGCCCAAGACCGTGCTCGATCCAGGAGAGAGGGCCCTCCGCACGAACGGAGACCACAACGACCAGGATCAAGCACGATCATGAACCAGCGTCGGGCGCCATCACGCGATCACGGGCGGGCTGGGCACGGCAGCGCCGTCGGATCGGTCAGCGGCGGACGCCGCCGTCGGTGAGGAAGCGGGCGATCGGGAGGGTCGCCGCGCCCAGCGCCACCGCGTCCACGCCGAGCCGGCACAGCTCGATCGACGCCTGGTCGTACGGCTGACGCAACGCCTGCCGGCCGGCCGCGTCCCGGACGGCCGGCAGCAGGTCGCCCAGCGCCATCGCCGCCCAGCCGCCGAGCACCACCCGCTCCGGGTTGAACAGGTTGATCAGGTTGGCCACCCCGGCACCGAGGTAGCCGGCGGTGTCGTCCAGCACCCGGCGGGCGGTGGCCGAGGTCTCGGCGGCGGCGACCAGCGCGGCGAGCTGCGACTCCTCGTCATCGCCGGGCACCGGTCGGCCCCGGCGCGCCTCCCGGTAGCGGTCGATGATCGCCTCCGCCCCCACGTACGCCTCCAGGCAGCCGCGCGCGCCGCACCGACAGGCCCGACCGCCGTACACCAGGGTGGTGTGTCCCCACTCCCCCGCGCTGCTGGACGCGCCCCGGTAGGTGGCGCCGTTGGTGACCACCGACGCGCCCACCCCGGAGCCGACCAGCGCGAAGACGGCGTGCCGGGCACCCCGACCGGCGCCGAACCACATCTCCGCCTGGCCGAGGGTCTTCGCGCCGTTGTCGATGTGCAGCGGGAGGTCGGTGCCGGCGCCGATCAGCCGCTCCAGCGGCACCCGGTCCCAGCCGAGGGCCTGGGCGTGCACGACCGCCTCGGTGCCCTGCTCGACCACGCCGGAGACGCCGATGCCGACGCCGAGCACGTCGGCGGTGGCCACCCTGGCCGAGGTGGTCACCGCGTCGATGCCGGCCAGCACGTGCCCGGCCACCAGGTCCGGCTCGGTGCGGGCCGGGTCGAGCGGGTACTCGACGCTGGCCAGCAGGGTCATCGCGAAGTCGAACAGCTCCACCCGGACCCGGGTCTCACCGACGTCCACGCCGGCCACGAAGGCGAAGCGGGGCGCGATCCGCAGCAGCATGCTGGGCCGGCCGCCGTCGGACTCGGCGGCCCCCGCCTCCGCGACCAGCCCCTCGTCGATCAGGTCGGCCACCACGTTGCTCACCGCGGGCTGGCTCAGCCCGGTGCTGCGGACCAGGTCCTGCCGGGTGAGCGGACCGTCGAGGAAGAGCTTGGTCAGCAGGGCGGACCGGTTGCGCAGCCGCACGCTGCGGTTGGTGGCACGCGCCAGCTCCACTCGTCACCTCGTTCCCGTCGGGAGTTCGAGGCGACTGTAACCGCCCCGTGCTTGACGACCCATCAGCCAACAACTTTAATGACGACATAAATTAAGCCGTGATGTAACTCCCGGGAAACGCCGACGGACCCCGACGGCGCACCCCCGAACCCTGTCCGCAGCCGACCGCCCGTCGCCCGACCCCTATCGGCGACGGAGGTCGACGGACCCCCACCACGCACCGGAAGGGCTGACCGTGTCGAGACGACACCTCGGGATATTCACCGCCGCCGTACTGGCCGCCGCCTCCTTGACGGCCTGCGGCGGCTCCGGCGACGACTCCGCCGCATCGCCGAAGACGCTCACCTACTGGGCCAGCAACCAGGGCGCCAGCCTGGAGGCGGACAAGACGATCCTCCAGCCGGAGCTGGACAAGTTCGAGAAGCAGACCGGGATCAAGGTCACCGTCGAGGTGGTGCCCTGGTCGGACCTGCTCAACCGGTTGCTGGCCGCCGCCACCTCGGGCAAGGGCCCGGACGTGGTGAACATCGGCAACACCTGGTCGGCGTCGTTGCAGGCCACCGGCGCGCTGGTCGAGTTCGACGACGCCGCCCTGCAGGCCGTCGGCGGCAAGGACCGGATCGTGCCCGCCGCGCTCGCCGCCGCCGGCGCCCCCGGCAAGCCGCCGGCCGCCGTGCCGCTCTACAGCATGGCGTACAGCCTGTACTACAACAAGAAGGCGTTCGCCGACGCCGGCATCACCGCGCCGCCGACCACCTGGGAGCAGCTCGCCGAGTACGGCAAGAAGCTGAGCACCGGCGGCAAGTGGGGCCTGGCGATCGAGGGGGCCAACCCGTCGGAGAACGCGCACCACGCCTTCACCTTCAGCCAGCAGTACGGCGGTGAGTGGTTCGACTCGGCCGGCAAGCCGACCTTCGACACCCCGCAGAACGTCTCGGCCGTCAAGCGGTACGTCGACTTCATGGCCGCCGACAAGATCACCAACCCGAGCAACGCCGAGTACGCGCAGAACCAGTCGGTCTCCGACTTCGCCAACGGCAAGGCCGCCATGCTGCTCTGGCAGTCCGCCGGCTCGAACCTCAAGACGCAGAACATGCCCGCCGACGCGTACGGGGTGGCCCCGGTCCCGTTCCTGGCCAGCCCGCCGGCCGGTGGCAAGAAGGTCAACAGCATGGTCGCCGGGATCAACATGGCGGTGTTCAAGCACACCAAGAACAAGGACGGCGCGCTGAACTTCGTCAAGTTCATGACCAGCGACGAGGAGCAGACGATCCTCAACCGCACCTACGGCTCGCTGCCGGCGGTGAAGACCGCGGGCGCCGACCCGGCGTTCAGCGCCCCGGAGCAGAAGACCATCCAGGAGACCCTGGTCACCACCGCGGCCCCGCTGCCGCAGGTGCCCGAGGAGAGCACCTTCGAGACCCTGGTCGGCACCGCGATGAAGGAGTTGTTCGCCGACGCGGCCAGCGGCAAGCCGGTCACCGAGGAGTCGGTGAAGGCCAAGCTGACCGACGCGCAGCAGAAGATGCGCTGACCCAGGCGTCACCGGTGGCCGTGGTCGGGTGCTGAGCCCGGCCACGGCCACCGCCTCCGAGAGGACCCCGATGGCAACCAGCACCACCGCGGCCGACGCCGACCGGCGCGCACCCCGGGCCGGGTCACCCGCCCGGGGGCCGGCCCGCCGGCCCCGCGGCCCGCGCCGCTCGCTCCTGCCGTACCTGCTGCTCGCACCGGCCGTCGTGCTGGAACTCGCCATCCACGTGATCCCCATGGTGGTCGGGGTGTGGATGAGCCTGCTGGAGCTGACCCAGTTCCACATCCGCAACTGGTCCACCGCGCCCTTCGTCGGGCTGGAGAACTACCGGGCGACGCTCGACCTGAACAGCGCCGCCGGCAAGGAACTGCTGCACTCGTTCTGGATCACCCTGGTCTACAGCCTGCTCTCGGTCGGGTTCGCCTGGCTGCTCGGCATCTCGGCGCAGTCGTCCTGCAACGGCCGTTCCGGGGACGGGCGATCCTGCGGGCGCTGTTCCTCACCCCGTACGCGCTGCCGGTCTACGCCGCCGTGATCACCTGGAGCTTCCTGCTGCAACGCGACACCGGCCTGGTCAACCACGTCCTCGTCGACCAGCTCGGGCTGCTCGACGACAGGCCGTTCTGGTTGATCGGCGACAACAGCTTCTGGTCGCTGCTGGTGGTGTCGGTCTGGCGCAACTGGCCGTTCGCGTTCCTCTGCCTGATGGCCGGGCTACAGAACGTGCCCGGCGAGCTGTACGAGGCCGCCGCGATCGACGGTGCCGGGTTCTGGCGTCGGCTGCGCTCGGTCACCCTGCCGATGCTGCGGCCGGTCAACCTGGTGCTGCTGCTGGTGCTCTTCCTCTGGACGTTCAACGACTTCAACACCCCGTACGTGCTCTTCGGCGGTTCCGCGCCGGAGCAGGCCGACCTGATCTCCATCCACATCTACCGCAGCTCCTTCAAGACCTGGGACTTCGGCTCCGGCTCGGCGATGTCGGTGGCGCTGCTGCTGTTCCTGCTGGTCGTCTCGGCCGGGTACCTGCTGATCACCAACCGTCGGAGGAGCGACCATGCGTGAGACCGCCGGTGAGCGCTGGGGTCGGCGCATCGTGCTGACCTTCCTCACCCTCTTCGTCCTCGTCCCGCTGTACGTGATGGTCACCTCCGCGGCGAAGCCGTTGCAGGACGTGCAGAACGGCTTCACCTGGTGGCCCAGCCGGCCCACCCTGCAACCGTTCGTCGACATGTGGAGCACCGTTCCGCTGGCCCGGTACCTGGTGAACAGCCTGGTGGTGTCGAGCATCGCGGCGGTCTGCTCGGTGGCCGTGGCGATCTTCGCCGCGTTCGCGGTCAGCCGCTACCGGTTCCGTGGCCGGGGCGTCTTCTCGGTGACGGTGCTGTCCACCCAGATGTTCCCCGGCATCCTGTTCCTGCTGCCGCTCTTCCTCATCTACGTCAACCTGGGCAACGCGACCGGCATCGAGCTGTACGCCAGCCGTACCGGCCTGGTCATCACGTACCTGACCTTCTCGCTGCCGTTCTCGATCTGGATGCTGGTCGGCTACTTCGACTCGATCCCCCGGGGCCTGGACGAGGCGGCGCAGGTCGACGGGGCCGGGGCGCTGCGCACCCTGTTCCAGGTCATCCTGCCGGCCGCCGTGCCGGGCGTCGTCGCGGTCACCGTGTACGCGTTCATGACCGCCTGGGGTGAGGTGCTGTTCGCGTCGGTGATGACCGACGAGGGCAGCCGCACCCTGGCCGTCGGCCTGCAGGGCTACTCCACCCAGTTCAACGTCTACTGGAACCAGATCATGGCCGCCTCGCTGGTGGTCAGCATCCCGGTCGTCGTCGGGTTCCTGGCCCTACAGCGGTACTTCGTCGCCGGCCTCACCGCCGGCGCGGTCAAGTGAGTCATCCGATCCCAGAGGAGAACCATCCCGTGCCCGACCTGTCCAAGCTGCCACCCGACTTCCTCTGGGGTGTCGCCACGGCGGCGTACCAGATCGAGGGGGCCGTCGACGTCGACGGCCGGGCGCCGTCCATCTGGGACACCTTCTCGGCGACTCCCGGTGCCGTCGACAACGGCGACACCGGCGCGGTGGCCTGCGACCACTACCACCGCTGGCCGGAGGACGTGGCGCTGCTGCGTCGGCTCGGCGTGGACGCGTACCGGTTCTCGGTGGCCTGGCCCCGGGTGATGCCCGACGGTGTCGGCCGGGTCAACCCCGCCGGGCTGGACTTCTACGACCGACTCGTCGACACGCTGCTGGCCGACGGGATCCGGCCGTTCGTCACCCTCTACCACTGGGATCTGCCGCAGGTTCTGCAGGACCGCGGCGGCTGGCCGGAGCGCGCCACCGCCGAGGCGTTCGCCGACTACGCGGCGGTGGTCGCCGGCCGCCTCGGTGACCGGGTCGCGGACTGGTGCACTGTCAACGAACCGCTCTGCGTGTCCTGGATCGGGCACCTGGAGGGGAAGATGGCTCCCGGCGAGCGGGACCTCACCCGGGCGGTGCACACCTCGCACCACGTGCTGCTCGGTCACGGTCTGGCCACCCAGGCGATCCGCGCCAACGCCGCCCGGCCAGCCTCGGTGGGCCTGGTGCTCAACCTCAGCCCGATCGAGGCGGCCACCGACCGGCCGGAGGACGTCGCGGCGGCCCGCCGGGCGGACGGTCACGTCAACAGGTGGTGGCTGGACCCGATCCACGGACGCGGCTACCCCGCCGACATGATCGCCACCTACGGGGTCGAGCCGCCGGTCCGCGACGACGACCTGGCGGTGATCGCCACGCCCACCGACTTCCTCGGGGTGAACTACTACTTCCGGCAGCTGGTGGTCGACGACCCGAGCGGCCTGGCGCCGTACGCCCGGCAGGTGCCGGTGCCCGGCTCGGTGGAGACCGCGATGGGCTGGGAGATGTACCCGGCGGGCCTGGAGCGGCTGCTCGTCGACGTGCACGAGGAGTACCGGCCGGGCCGGATCATCGTCACCGAGAGCGGTTCGGCCTGGCCGGACGAGGTCACCGCGGACGGCAGGGTGGAGGACAAGGAGCGCACCGACTACCTGGAGCAGCACCTCGCGGCGTGCGCGTCGGCGGTGGCCCGGGGCGTGCCGCTGGACGGCTACTTCGTCTGGTCGCTGCTGGACAACTTCGAGTGGGCGTACGGCTACGACAAGCGCTTCGGGTTGGTGCACGTCGACTACGTCACCCAGCGGCGGACGATGAAGGCGAGCGGTATGCGCTACGCCGAGCTGATCCGCGCCCACCAGCGAGCCGCCCGGGCGACCGGCACCGCGACGCCGGTGGCCTGAGACGCGGGTGGTGCGAACGCCGCCCGGGGGTGACCCCGGGCGGCCGTTCACGTACCGGCTGGACGAAACCGCCACCGGCCGCCGCGTCGAGTGGCTAGCCTGCGGCAATGTCCGCAGCACCCGACGAGGTCGCACAGCCCGAGCCCACCGGGCGGATGGCCGGCACCGACCGGATGACGGCGTTCAGCGACGGCGTCTTCGCCATCGTCATCACGCTGCTCGTCATCGACCTGCGGGTGCCGGAGTACCACGAGGGCGAGCTGCTGACCGGTCTGCTCGACGAGGGCCCCTCGTACCTCGCCTTCGTGGTGTCCTTCGTCTACATCGGGGTGCTCTGGCTCAACCACCACGCGCTGCTGCGGTTGATCCGCCGGACCACCCTCGCGCTGAGCTGGATCAACCTCGGCGTCCTCTTCGGCGCGGTGATCATTCCCTTTCCGACAGCGGTGCTGGCGTCCGCGTTCACCCGGGGCGACACCGACGACCAGCGCGCGGCGGTCGCCCTGTACGCGCTCTCCGCGGCCCTGATGTCGGCCCCCTGGCTGGTGTTCTTCGGCTATCTGCATCGCCACCCGGCCCTGCTGGAGAGCCGGGTCGACCCGGGGTACGTGCGGGCGCAGCGGCTGCGCCCGGTCACCGGCCTCGTCCTGTACGGGCTCGGCGGCCTGCTCGGCTGGTTCGTCAACCCGCTGCTGGGCCTGATCGCCGTCATCGTGATGATCACCTATCACGCGGTGACCAGCCAGGGACTGCCCCGCTGGCTCACCCGCCGCTGACCGGTCGAGCGGCGTGGTGGGCCGGCTCCGCGCGCAGCCGGAGCAGGTCGGCCGGGGTGTCCACGTCGACCGGGCAGCCGACGTCGTCGCAGGGCACCTCGACGACCAGCTCCGGCCGGTCGCGCAGCAGGTCGCGGGCGCCCCGGTCGCCGACGGCGTATCCGGGCAGCAGCGACCAGGTCGCCGGCCCAGCAGGATGGGTGGCCGCCGCGGCCGGCGTAGGTGGCCACCGCGACGACCGCCCCGTCGGCGTACGCCAGGCGTACCCGGCGCACCGCGACCGGGCTGAGCAGCGGCTGGTCGACGAGGACCACGACAGCGGCAGGTGTGTCGGCCGGCAGCGAGGCCAGCCCGCGCAGCAGCGACGAGCCCAGCCCGTCGGGCCAGCGGTCGTGCCGGACCGGCACCGCGCCGGGCAGCTCGGGCAACTCGTCCACGCCCGCGCCGAGCACCACGTGCACCGGCGCGCAGCCGCCGTCGCCCAGCAGCCGGACCCCGCGCCGGACCAACGGTTCGCCGTCCAGCTCAACAAGCGCCTTCGGCCGGCCCAGGCGCCGTCCCGCGCCGGCGGCCAGCAACAGCCCGGCGACCACCGGCCTCACCCCCGTACGACAGGTTCGCGTTATTCGCCCCGAGATATACCGGTAAGGCTAGTCTGGGCCGGTGCAGGGCGGACCGGAGAACGCGACGACGACCGATGCGGGACACGCCTCCCGGGTGGTGTTCGAGGTCAACGGCACCTCCCAGACGCTCACCCTGGACAACCGCACCACGGTGCTCGACGCGCTGCGCGAGCACCTCGGCCTGATCGGGGCCAAGAAGGGCTGCGACCACGGCCAGTGCGGCTCCTGCACCGTGCTGCTGGACGGCCGCCGGGTGAAGAGCTGCCTGGTCTTCGCGGTCACCGTGGACGGCCGGTCGGTGGTCACCGTCGAAGGGCTGGCCGAGCCGGGCGAGCTGTCCCCGCTCCAGGCCGCGTTCATCGCGCACGACGCGTTCCAGTGCGGCTACTGCACCCCCGGGCAGCTCTGCTCCGCCCGGGGCATGCTCGACGAGGTCGCCCAGGGCTGGCCCAGCGCGGTCACCGGGGACCTCGACGCGCCCGCCGAGCTGACCGACGCGGAGATCCGCGAGCGGATGGCCGGCAACCTGTGCCGCTGCGCCGCGTACCCGCACATCGTCGCGGCGGTGCGCGAGACGGCGGCCGGCGGGCGGGCGGCGGCCCGGTGAGGGCGTTCCGCTACCACCGCCCGGCCGACGTGGCCGACGCGGTCGCCCTGCTCGGCGCGGAGCCGCAGGCCGCCTACCTGGGCGGCGGGACCAACCTGGTGGACCTGATGAAACTCGGGGTGCAACGCCCCGACGTGCTGGTGGACCTGACCCGACTCCCGCTGGACACCGTCGAGGAGCTGCCCGACGGCGGGCTGCGGATCGGCGCCACCGTCCGCAACAGCGACCTCGCCGCCCACCCGGCGGTACGCCGGGACTATCCGGTGCTGGCCCGCGCCCTGCTCGCCGCCGCCTCCGGGCAGCTGCGCAACATGGCCACCACCGGCGGCAACCTGTTGCAGCGCACCCGCTGCGTCTACTTCCAGGACACCGGCAAGGCGTGCAACAAGCGCGAGCCGGGCAGCGGTTGCGCGGCCCGGCACGGCCAGAACCGGGACCTGGCGGTGCTGGACTGGTCCGAACAGTGCGTGGCCACCCACCCGTCCGACCTGGCCGTCGCGCTGACCGCCCTCGACGCGGTGGTGCAGGTACACGAGACCGACGGCCCCCGCGACATCCCGATCACCGCCCTCTACCGCTCCCCGGGCACGCACCCGGAACGGGAGACCACAATGGCCCGGGGCACGCTGATCACCGCCGTCCGCCTGCCGCCGCTGCCGGCCGCGCGCCGCTCGACGTACCTCAAGGTGCGCGACCGGGCGTCGTTCGCCTTCGCCGCCGGCTCCGTGGCCGCCGTGCTGGACCTCGACGGTGACCTGGTCCGCGACGTGCGGCTGGCGTACGGGGCGGTGGCGCACCGGCCGTGGCGGGCATACCGGGCCGAGCAGGAGCTGCGGGGTCACCCGTTCAGCCCGGCACTGGCGGCCCGGGCCGCCGACGCCGAGCTGGCCGAGGCACGCCCGCTGCGGCACAACGGCTTCAAACTGCCGCTGACCCGGGCCATCACCGTACGGGCGCTCACCGAACTGGCCGCCTCGTGAGCGACGACGCGGCCGGCCGGGCCGGGAGCGACGACACGGTCGGCCGGGCCGGGAGCGGCGACGCGGTCGGCCGGGCGCACCCTCGCCTGGAGGGGCCCGAGAAGGTCACCGGCACGGCCCGCTACGCGGTGGAGTACCCGGTCGACGGGGTGACGTACGGCTGGGCGGTGCCGTCGGCTGTCGTGCGGGGTCGGATCACCCGGGTGGACACCGCGGCGGCGCTGGCGTCCCCCGGGGTGCTGGCCGTGCTGCACCACGGCAACGCGCCCCGGCTCGCGCCCGGCCCGGAGCGGGAGTTGTGGCTGTTGCAGGAGCCGGCGGTGCACTACCGGGGGCAGTACGTCGCCGTGGTGGTGGCCACCAGCCTGGAGGCGGCCCGCGAGGGCGCCCGGCTGGTCCGGATCGACTACGACGCCGGCCCGCACAGCACCGTGCTCACCGACGACCATCCCGGTCTGTACAAGCCGGACCACGTCAACCCCAGCTATCCGGCAGACACCGCCGAGGGCGACTTCGACGCCGGGTACGCCGCCGCGCCGGTGCGGGTGGACACCACGTACCGGACCCCGGCGTACCACAACAACCCGATGGAACCGCACGCCACCACGGCGCACTGGCACGACGGGCGGCTGCTGGTGCACGACTCCACCCAGGGCACCTCGTCGGTGCGCGCCACGCTGGCCGAGCTGTTCGAGCTGCCCCCGGAGTCGATCCGGGTCGTCGCCGAGCACGTCGGTGGCGGCTTCGGCAGCAAGGGGTACGCCAAGGCCCCGGTGGTGCTGGCCGCTCTCGCCGCCCGGCACGTGGACCGGCCGGTCAGGCTGGCGTTGACCCGCCAGCAGCTGTTCGGGCCGATCGGCTACCGCACCCCCACCATCCAGCGGGTCCGCCTCGCCGCCGACACCGACGGGCGGCTCACCGCGATCTGCCACGACGCGATCAGCCAGACCTCGACCATCCGGGAGTTCGCCGAGCAGACCGCCGTCTACACCCGCAGCATGTACGCCGCACCGCACCGGCGCACCACGCACCGGCTGGTTCGCCTGGACGTGCCCACACCGTTCTGGATGCGCGCCCCCGGCGAGTGCCCCGGCGCGTACGCCCTGGAGTCCGCCGTGGACGAGCTGGCCATCGCCGCCGGCATCGACCCGGTGGAGCTGCGCGTCCGCAACGACACGGCGGTCGACCCCGACCAGGGGCGCCCGTTCACCAGCCGGAATCTGGTCGGCTGTCTGCGCGAGGGCGCGCGGCGCTTCGGTTGGGCCGACCGGAACCCGTCCCCCCGGTCCCGGCGCGACGGGCGCTGGCTGATCGGCACCGGGGTGGCCGGGTCGAGCTACCCGGCCCGGGCCCGGCCGTCCTCGGCGACCGCCACCGCCCGCCCGGACGGCGGGTTCCTGGTCCGGATCAACGCCACCGACATCGGCACCGGCGCCCGGACGGCGATCTGGCAGGTGGCCGCCGACGCGCTCGGAGTGCCGCCGGAGCGGGTGGAGATTCGCATCGGTGACAGCGACCTGCCGACCGCCCCGGTGGCCGGCGGGTCGATGGGTACCGCGAGCTGGAGCTGGGCGGTGGTGCGCGCCTGCCAGTCGTTGCGGGAGAAGCTGCGGGACAGCCCCGGCGAGGTGACCGCCGAGGCGGACACCACCGACGAGGTGGGCAACCAGCCCGCGCGGCCCCGGTACGCGTACGGGGCGCAGTTCGTCGAGGTGCGGGTGGACGTGGACACCGGCGAGGTTCGACTGAACCGGATGCTCGGGGTGTTCGCGGCGGGCCGGGTGGTGAACCCGACGACGGCACGCAGCCAGCTCATCGGCGGGATGACGATGGGGTTGTCGATGGCGCTGCACGAGGAGGGCCTGCTCGACGAGCGGTACGGCGACTGGGTCAACCACGACCTGGCCACATACCACATCACCGGTTGCGCGGACGTGGAGTCGGTCGAGGCGTACTGGCTGGACGAGCAGGACGACGAGCTGAACCCGGCCGGGGTGAAGGGCCTCGGCGAGATCGGCATCGTGGGCACCGCCGCGGCGGTCGCCAACGCGGTGCACCACGCCACCGGGGTACGCGTCCGGGACCTGCCGATCCGGCTGGACAAGCTCATCGGAGTATCCAGCTTGGCTTAAATAAGCCGGTGGTGATACAACTGTCGTCGTGCACGCCTTCGACGTGCTGGGCGATCCGGTCCGGCGCCGCATCCTGGAACTGCTCGCCACCGGCGAGCAGACCGCCGGCGCGGTCAGCGCGGTCATCCGCGACGAGTTCGGCATCTCCCAGCCCGCCGTGTCCCAGCACCTGAAGGTGTTGCGCGACAACGGCTTCGCCACCGTGCGGCCGGAGGGCACCCGGCGGCTGTACGCGGTCGACCCACGCCCACTGCGCGAGGTCGACGGCTGGCTGGACCACTTCCGCCGGTTCTGGACCCCACCCCTGGCGGCACTCGCCACCGAGCTGGCCCGGGGCCGACGCGAGCGTCGACTACGCGGGCCCGCCGACTCACCCGACGAGAGGAACACCTGATGTTCGACGCCACCGAGCAGATCAACGCCGTGCAGCGCCGGGTCGGCAGCCGCACCCTGGAGGCCGGTGAGGCGCGGGTGACCACGATCAGCCAGACCTACCAGGCGACGGTCGAGGATCTGTGGGACGCCTGCACGAGCGCCGAGCGCATCCCGCGCTGGTTCCTGCCGATCTCCGGTGACCTGCGGCTGGGCGGCACGTACCAGCTCCAGGGCAACGCCGGCGGCACCGTCGAGAGCTGCGAGCCGCCGCACCGCTTCAGCGCCACCTGGGAGATGGGCGGCGAGGTGAGCTGGATCGAGGTGCGCCTCACCCCGGTCGACGACGAGCGGACCCGCTTCGAGCTGGACCACATCGCGCACGTCGACCAGGACCGGTGGGCCCAGTTCGGGCCGGGCGCGGTCGGTGTCGGCTGGGACCTCGGGCTGCTCGGCCTCGCCTCGCACCTGGCCGGCGACGGCAGCGGAATCACCCCGGAGCAGGCGGCCGAGTGGACCGCCTCCGCAGAGGGGCGACGGGCCATGGAGCTGAGCAGCCACCTGTGGGGTGAGGCGAGCATCGCCGCCGGCACCGACGCCGACGAGGCCAAGGCCGCCGCCGAGCGCACGACCGCCTTCTACACCGGAACCGCGCCGGCCTGAGCCGGGGTGGCCCCAAGCGCGGGGTGGCCCCCAAGCGCGGGGTGGCCCCAAGCGCGGCGTGGCCCCAAGCGCGGCGTGGCCCCAAGCGCGGGATGACCCG
>NZ_JAEVHL010000090.1 GCF_016803395.1 Micromonospora tarensis
GCACGGGCGCGGCTGCCGCGAGCGCCAGCGCGGCGGCCCGCGCGCGCATTCGTCGGGACATGCCCACCTCCCGTACGCCGAAACTTTCCTACCGGGGAGCGTACCGATGGCGTCGATAAATGTCGATGGCGGGCGACCGTCGAGGGGGTCCCGGTGGCCGGCATATCCGACGACTCGGCGGGAAAGCGCTGGCGTCCGACAGCCCAGACCGGAGCAGGAGAAAAACATGCCTTTCATCACCGTGGGGACGGAAAACTCCGCGCCCATCGACCTGTACTACGAGGATCACGGATCCGGTAAGCCGGTGGTGCTGATTCACGGTTTCCCGTTCAACGGGGCGACCTGGGAGAAGACGACCAACGTCCTGCTGAACGCCGGATACCGGACGATCACCTACGATCGGCGCGGTTTCGGCAACTCGGCCCAGCCGACGTTCGGGTACGACTACAACACGTTCGCGGCGGACCTGGACGTGCTGATGACCGAGTTGAACCTGAGCGACGTGACCCTGGTCGGGCACTCGATGGGCACCGGCGAGGTGATTCGCTACCTGGGCAACTACGGCTCCCAGCGGGTCAGCCGGGCCGTGCTGCTGAGCCCGCTGCAACCGATGTTGGCCAAGGCCGACGACAACCCGGAGGGCGTCGACCGGAGCCTCTTCAAGGGCTTCCAGAACGCCATCATCAAGGACCGGTTCGCCTACCTGACCCAGTTCTGCGACGCGTTCTTCAACTACAGCGAGAACAAGGGCAAGCTGGTCAGCGAGGAGGCGTACCGGGCGCACTGGCAGATCGGTGCGATGGCCTCCGCGAAGGGCACCCACGACAGCGTGACCGCCTGGCAGGAGGACTTCCGCCCCGACCTGCCGAAGGTCGACATTCCGGTGCTGATCGTTCAGGGTGACAAGGACAACGTGCTTCCCTACCCGGTGACCGGCCAGCGGCTCGGGCCGATGATGCCGACCGGGCAGCTCGTCACGCTCAAGGGGGCGCCGCACGGTCTGCCGTGGACGAACGCCGACGACATCAACAAGGCGATCATGGACTTCATGAAGCAGCCGGCCAAGGCTCGCGCCTGACCCGTCCCGGTAGCCGATCGGACACCTGCGCGGTAAGGGCGCCGCGACACCCGGCCCACGGTTCGCACCGGGGCCGGGTGTCGGCGTCGGTCACGCCCGCCGGGCCACCACCGCGCCGTTGGCGCCGGGGGCGTCGAACGGCACGGTACGCACGTCGACGAAGCCGGCGGCGGTGAGCCAGCTGGCGTACTCGGCACCCGAGTAGTTCCGGCCGCCCTCGGTCTCGACAAGCATGTTCATCCCCATCAGCGCGGCCTCCGGCGGCCCGGTTCGCTCGTCGTTGAGCAGCAGCTCGCAGACGACGATCGCCCCGCCGGGCGGTAGGGCCGCGTGGCACCGGGCCAGCAGCGCCCGGTTCGTCGGCTCGTCCCAGTCGTGCAGGATCATGCTGAGCAGGATGACGTCGTGCCCGTCCGGCAGCGCCGGATCGGCCAGGAAGTCGCCGGCCGCCGCCTCGATCCGCCCGGTCAGACCGGCCTCCGCGATCCGCTCCCGCGCCCGTACGCAGACGTGCGGCAGGTCCAGGACGGTGGCCCGCAGCTCGGGCAGGCGACGGCAGAACTCGATCGGGAACGCGCCGGCCCCACCGCCCACGTCGAGCAGCCGCTGGTGCGCGGAGAAGTCGTACGCGTCGGCCAACGCGGCGGCGGTGAAGCTGGAGGTGGCGAACATCGCGTCCCAGAACTGGGCCAGCATCTCCGGGTCCGTGGTGTCGAACATCGACTGCTGCGTCTGCGGGTCCCAGGTCAGCGGTCGGTCGGTGCGCAACGCCTCACCGATGCGGTGCCAGGGCAGGTAGGTGCGCAGGTCCGAGTAGCGGACCTGGGCGCCGAAGTAGTACGGGTTGCCCTCCACCAGGAACTGCTCGGCCAACTCCGAGTTGCGGTAACCGTCGCCGGCCCGCTCCAGCAGGCCGAGCGAGGCGCTCGCTGCGAGCAGCAGGTCCGCCGGACGGTCGGCCAGGCCGAACTCGGCGGCGGCCTGCTCGACGGTCATCGTCCGACCCCCGGCGAGCCGGGTGAACAGACCGAGTTCGACGCCGGCCGCGAGAGTCTTGAACCCCCACACGCCGGCCACCAGGCGCATGAGGGGAGTCGGGGTGATCATGACGACATGAGAACACAGATCGGCTCCGTCCACGATGGTCAGCCGATCGGCGGTCACGCCCGCAGCAGCGTCACCAGCCCCGCCGCCACCAGCACCCCGGCCCAGAGCCGGTCGACGTTGAACCACGCCCGGCGCAGCACACCCACCCCGAGCACCTGGTAGACCAGCATCGCCACGACCAGTGCGGTGCCGAGCATCGCGACGGTGTGCACCCCGGCCGCCGCGAGCCCGGACAGCGCACCCACCGGCGCGGCGGCCAGGTGTCCGGAGTGGCCGCCGCGCACCGGTTGGGCCACCAGCACCGGCAACAGCATCAGCCCCGCGCCGTGCGCCGACGACATGAGGAACGACCAGCCGGCGAGCTGCGCCGCCGACAGTCGCATCCCGGCCCAGCGGAAGTGCCGCTCGGAGAGCAGCCGCCACAGCCCGAACCCGACCAGCAGCACGCCACCGACCACCGCGAGGGCGGTGCTGGCCGTCACCGAGCGGGTCGCGGTGACCAGCGCGGCGACGATCCCCACCGAGGCGAGATGCCCCGCGGCGATCGGCGGCAGGGCGCGCAGCAGCGCCACCTGGCTGCGCTCCTGTAGCCCTCGGGCCACCGCGAACAGCCACCCCATCGCGGGGTTGAGACCATGGAACGCGCCGAGCGCGGCCAGCGTCGCCAGGGTGGTGACGGTCACGGGAAGCAGTACGAGTCGGAGGACGCGTCCCCGCCCTGCAACCGGGTCTGGTGCACCCGCAGTCCCCGGAACTCCTCCCCGTGCGGGAAGAACCGTACGTCGGGGGTGAGCCCACCGGCGTCGACGTCCACGTCCAGCTTGGCCAACCAGGCGCCCACCCCGTCCGGGTAGAACTGGTCGTCCCACGCGCCGTAGAGCGAGTTGCTCACGTAGACCCGCCGGCCGTCCCGGCTGACCTCCACCATCTGCGGGCCGCCGGCCAACGCCTCGTCCGGTGCCGCCGGGTGCGCGGTGCGGCGGACGATTCCACCGAGGTGCACCGAGCCGGTCTGCACCGGGTGCAGCGGGTCGGTGACGTCGTACTGCCGCAGCTCGCCGGTGCCCCAGCAGGAGACGTAGAGGAACCGGTCGTCGACGGACAGGTCGATGTCGGTCACCAGCGGGGGCACCGCGCCGAACGGCTTGAGCAGGTCGGGCAGGCCCGTCGGGTCGGCTGGCTCGGCCGGAATGTCGATCACCTTGGTGACCGCCCAGGCGTCCCGGTCGCGGTGCCACAGCCAGATCGAGGCGGACAGGTCCTCGACGCTGATCACCACCCCGACGAATCCGTACGACTTCGACGGGTCGTGCGCCGGGCGCAGCTCCAGCGGCATCTGGTACGCGTCGCCCAGGTCGACCCGCTGCACGTGCCGGCGCTTCGCGAGGTCCCAGAAGTGGATGGCGTGCCCGTAGCGCCGGTCCAGCAGCAACTCACCGATGATGCCGTCCTCGATCATCGACGGGGTGCCCCACTCGCTGGTGACCAGCACGTCCTGGGTCAGATGCCACCACACGTCGTACGCCAGGAACTGTGGGCCCCGGTCGGCCTCCCACGCCCCGCGCACCTCGAACGTGGTGTGGTCCAGGATGGCGATGCCGCCGGGGCCCTCCGCGCCGTCCGCGCCGCCGAGCGCGGAGAGGTAGATGCCGTCCGGGCCACAGTGCACGGTGTGCGGCCGTGAGTAGCCGGCCCGCTTCGCCAGCTCCTCCGGCCCGATCACCTTGACCACCTTCGGCTGCCGCGGGTCGGGTTGGGTGTCGAGGACGTGGATGCGCGACGAGCGCAGGCCGGGCACGATCAGGTAGCGCCGCTCGACGTGCGGGTGCGGGGCGGTCGGGCAGAGCGCGCTGCTGCACGCGTTCCAGCCGAAGTGGTGCAGCTCGTCGCCGGGGTGGGGCAGGTCGGTCCAGCCGACGACCCGGCCGTAGTCGGGGGAGTCGGGGTCGGTGTCCAGCACCACGATGGCGTCCGGGCGGCTCGCCGTACGGTCGAAGGCCGCCAGGTAGGCGAGCTTCTCCGCCGGCGCTGTCACTGCCTCGCGGGGGGACGGGTAGAACGTCGGGTCGGGGGTCCAGCGGGTCATCAGGTCTCCGCTCGTCAGGGGGTGGGAACGCCGAGCCGGTCCAGCAGGTGACGGCGCAGCGCGCCGAAGGCCGGGTCGTCCGGCGTGCGGGTGGGTGCCAGGTCGACGGGGAGCTCCGCGGCGATGCGGCAGTCGTCGAGCAGCAGGATCCGGTCGGCGAGCAGCAGCGCCTCCTCCACGTCGTGGGTGACCAGGAGGGCGGCGAAGCCGTGCTCGGCGCGTAGCCGACGCAGCAGGATCTGCATCCGTAGTCGGGTCAGCGCGTCGAGGGCGCCGAACGGTTCGTCGAGCAGCAGCAGATCCGGTTCGCGGACCAGGGCCCGCGCGACGGCCACCCGTTGCGCCTGCCCGCCGGACAACTCGGTCGGCCAGGCGCGGTGCCGGTCGGCGAGCCCGACATTGTCCGCCACCCGTTTCCACGGCAGCAGACGGTGTTCCTGGAAGACGACGGCGGCGGTGCCGTGCACCACGCTCGTGCCGCTGGCCTCGCCGTCCAACCCGGCGAGGATCCGCAGCAGCGTGCTCTTGCCGGAGCCACTGCCGCCCAGCAGGGCCACGACCTCACCGCGGGCGATGGTCAGGTCGACCCCGGCCAGCACGACGCTCGGCCCGAACGCCCGACCCACCCCGTGGGCGGTGAGCACCGGCGTCGCGCCGCTCAGGTGGCCCGCAGTCCGCGACGCCATGTCAACATCCTCCTCTCCAGCACCCGCAGCGCACTGTCGGATATCAGCCCGAGCAGCGCGTAGACGACCAGGCCGAGCACCACCACGTCGGTCTGGCTGAACTCCCGCGCGCCGACCACTCCCGCGACGGAGAGAGCCACGATGACCCTCACCTTCCACTGGTTCCTGCCCACCAACGGCGACAGCCGGGACATCGTCGGCGGCGGCCACGGCGTGCCCACCGGTGCTGCCGGAGGCGCCCGCCCGGCCAGCGTCGCCTACCTGGGGCAGGTCGCCCGCACCGCCGAGCAGCTCGGCTTCGTCGGCGCGCTCACCCCGACCGGCGCCTGGTGCGAGGACGCCTGGCTCAGCACGGCGATGCTCAGCGAGGTGACCGAGCGGCTCAGGTTCCTGGTGGCCTTCCGGCCCGGAATGCTGTCCCCGACGCTGGCCGCCCAGATGGCCTCGACCTTCCAGCGGCTGTCCCGGGGCCGACTGCTGCTCAACGTGGTGACCGGGGGAGAGTCGCACGAGCAGCGGGCCTACGGCGACTTCCTGGACAAGGACGCCCGGTACGCGCGGGCCGACGAGTTCCTGCACGTGGTGCGGGCGCTCTGGCGCGGTGAGACGGTGGACCACGCCGGCCCGCACGTCCGCGTCGAACAGGCGCGGCTGCACCGAC
The DNA here is from genome assembly GCF_016803395.1 of Micromonospora tarensis. Classification (GTDB taxonomy): domain Bacteria; phylum Actinomycetota; class Actinomycetes; order Mycobacteriales; family Micromonosporaceae; genus Micromonospora; species Micromonospora tarensis. The sequence continues at coordinate 5,619 of NZ_JAEVHL010000090.1, forward strand.
TGCGACCCGGTGCCACCCGTCTACTTCGGCGGCTCCTCCGCCGCCGCACTGCCGGTCGCGGTGCGGCACAGCGACGTCTACCTCACCTGGGGTGAACCGCCGGCCCTGGTCGCCGCCAAGCTGGATCGCGTCCGGGCGCTGGCCGCCGCCGCCGGGCGCGAGCTGCGCTTCGGCATCCGGCTGCACGTCATCGCGCGGGACACCGCCGAGCAGGCCTGGGCGCAGGCCCAGTGTCTGCTCGCCGGGATCTCCGAGGCGGACATCCGGGCGGCGCAGGAGGGGCTGCGCCGCAGCGAGTCCGAGGGGCAGCGGCGGATGCTCGACCTGCACGGCGGCTCCCGCGACGGCCTGGAGGTCGCGCCCAACCTGTGGGCCGGGGTCGGGCTGGTCCGGGGCGGGGCCGGCACTGCCCTGGTGGGCAGTCACACCGAGGTCGCCGACCGGATCGCCGAGTACCACGCGCTCGGCATCGACGAGTTCATCCTCTCCGGCTATCCGCACCTGGAGGAGGCGTACTGGTTCGGTGAGGGCGTGCTGCCGATCCTGCGCGACCGAGGGCTGTGGCGGCACCCCGACGGTTCGCCGGGCGCGCCGGACCACGTCGACATCCCGTTCGCCGGTGCCCTCGCGCCGGAACCCGCCGCCGCCCGCTGACCGGCGGTACCACCGCCGCTGCTAGGTGGGTCGGCCGGCCATCCGGCGGCCGATCCGCCGTCCGGCGAGGCTCACCAGGGTGCTGCCGACCGCCATGGCGACCAGCACCAGGATTCCGCCGACCACCCACAACCCGCTGTCGTCGGTCGACGCCGCTCGCCACGACCAGGCCGCCGTGAAGGCCACCGTCATCACCGGCGCCACCAGCCACGGGCTGAGCCGCGCCCCGGCGAGCGCGGCCAGCAGCACCAGCGTCAACGCGCAGCCGATCACCTGCCACGGCTGGTACGGACCGCTGCTCGCGCCGGTTTCCGCGTCGACCGTGTACTCGTCGTCCCAGCCCAGCCAGAGCAGCCACGCCCCGACCGTGGCCGCCGCCAGGAACAGCACACCGAGCAGTGCCCGGGTACCCCTCGTCGCCGTCACCCAGCGATCATCCCCTGCGGCCCTCCCCGGTCGGAACAGCCGTTCCACGCCGCGAGGTCAGACGCCGGTGGCGTCCCAGACCACGACGTGTACGACGAACGCCTGGTCGTCGCGGGTCTGGGTGATGGTCGCGAGCCCGACACGCAGGTGTCACCCGCGGAGCGGGAGGTCCGGGCGGCGCTGGCCGGGTGTGCCGCCATCCGGTCAGTGCTGGAGACGGGTGAGAAAGTCGCGGACCAGCCGGACGACCTCGTCGAGGTGCGTTTCGAGCAGCCAGTGCCCGCCGTCGAGCAGGTGCAGGTCGGCGTCCGGAAGGTCGCGCAGATAGGCGCGGGCCGCGCCCTGCGGCATGTACCCGTCGTGCGGTCCCCAGACGATCAGCGCGGGTGGCCGGTGGGTGCGCAGGTACTCCTGCTGGCGAGGAAACCAGGCGACGGTGCTGCCCTGGTCGGCCAGCAGGCGCAGCCACGCGTCCCGCCGACGCGAGTCCGTCACCAGGGCGCCGGAGAGCCGCCACAGGTCAGGGCTCACCCGGTCGGTCAGCCGGTCCGGCAGCTCGCCCAGGAACTCGCGCCGGAAGCCCTCCTCGCTGATCGCCGCGGCCAGCTCCTCCCGGCCGGCGTCGGTGGGATCCCGCCAGAATCGCTTCAGCGGCTCGTACTTGGGCCCGTGCTGGTCCGGGTAGATGTCGCCGTTTTGGATGACGAGGCCGGCGACCCGCTGCGGCGCGGCCAGCGCCAGGCGCAGGCCGAACTGGCTGCCGTAGTCCTGGAGGTAGATCACGTAGCGGGTCAGCTCCAGCGTCTCGACGAAGCGCCGGAGCAGGTCGGCGTGGGCGTCGAAGGTGTACGCGAACCGGTCGGGGTCGGGCAGGTCGCTGTAGCCGAAGCCGGGGTAGTCGGGCGCGACGACGCGCCAGCGATCCCCCAGCGCGGGCAGTAGGTGGCGGAACTGGAACGACGACGACGGGTAGCCGTGCGGCAGCAGGACCACCGGTGCGTCGGCGGGCCCGGCCTCGCGATAGAAGATCGTGATCCCGTCGACCGCGACCGTCCGGTGTCGTACGGCGACTTCGGTCATGATCTCTCTCTCCTGACGAAACGCGTGGTGGGGCGTCCTCGACGGTGCCAGAGCCGGAGCTGGCGTGGTCGGGCTTTGGCGCGTCTGGTCAGCTTCGCGGTGCGGGGCCGGTCGAGTCGCGGACCACCAGCAGGTGCCCGGTGGGACGGCGGCGGGGGCGCGTCGACCGGGGTTTCAGGGCGAGGGTGAGGGCGGTGCGGCCCATCTCGGTCATCGGCAGTCGGATGGTGGTCAGGCTGGGCGCGAGGTCGGCCGCCACGGACACGTCGTCGAAGCCGACCACCGACATCCGCGCGGGCACCGGCACCCGGCGGGACCGCAGCGTCGACAACACACCCATGGCCATCGCGTCGTTGAGCGCGATGATCGCGGTCGTCTCCGGGTGTTCGTTGAGGATCTGCTCGGCTGCCGCCCGCCCGCCGGCGCGGGTGAAGTCGCCGTGTACCACGGCGAGGTCGTCCGGGGGCCGCCCGCGTTCCCGCGCTGCCGACGACACTCCGGCCAGCCGGTCGGCGACAGTGGTGAGAGTGGCGCTACCCGCGGCGACCGCGATTCGCCGATGGCCGAGATCCATCAAATGCCGGGCGAGCGCGTGGCCGCCGGCCTCGTTGTCCGGCAGGACCGCGTCGATGCCGAGCGCGTGCCGTCCGATGGCGGCGGCCCGCCCGCCGTGGTCCTGGAACGCGGCCAGCTCGGCACGGGCGGCAACCTCCGTGCGGGGGTCGTCATAGCCGGAACCGCTGATCAGGACGATGCCGACCCGCTGGGCGATCAGGTGGCGTAGCTGCTGCAACTCGTAGCCGGGGTCGCGGCCGGACTGGCAGATCTGCACCAGCAGCCCCTGTTCGGCGGCGAACTGGATGACTCCGGCGGCGATCTCGGCGAAGTACGGGTCGTCGATCTGGTGGACGATCAGCCCGACGGTGGAGCTGGCCCCGCCGGCCAGGGTGCGGGCGTACGGGTTGGCGACGTATCCCAGCTCGTGCGCGATCTGCCGAATCCGTTCGGCCACCTCGGCGCTGACGCCCTCGCGGCCGGCGAGGGCCCGGGAGGCGGTCGCCAGCGAGACGGCGGCGTGTGCGGCGACGTCCGCGAGCCGCGGCCGCTGGCTGGCCCTGGGCACCGCAACCCTCCGGGAACATCCATGTCACCCGATCTATTGCGAGTGGCATTCATCGAAGCCTAGGGTACGTAAGCGCTTACGTAAGCGCTTACGCGACCGGCATCGGCATGCCGCGAAACGAGGTGACAGCCATGTCCAGGGCCCGACGAGCGGCCGTCTCCCTCCTGGCGATCGGCGCGCTGACCGGCGCCGGGGCGCCACCGGCCCAGGCGGAGCGCGGCATCTCGCACGACGTCCACCCGGCGCTGCGCGCGCAGCTGGTCGCCGCGTACGACTTCGACCATCCGGTGCCGGGCGACCCCGCGCTGGAGCGTGACCAGGGCCGCTCCGGCACCGAGATCGAGCTGGTCAACGGCGGGGCCGCGATGCGGGTGCCCGACCGCGCCTACCGGGGCAGCCGCAACGCGCTACAGACCCGGCAGGTCGATCCCGCCGTGGCCGGCAACGACGACTGGAAGGCCGGCACCTTCTCGGCCAGCGGGGTGCGGACCCTACGCGCCTTCAGCGCCACCACCGGCAGCACCGTGATGGGCTGGTTCAAGCTGAACATGGACAGCCCGCTGCCCAACTCCACCACCCCCGACCCCACCGACCGGTACAACGCGATCGGGCTGGCCGGGGTGCTCACCGGCGACTCCGACGGTCACGGCGTCCGGGCCCTGCTGGAGCTGATCGACGTCGACGGGCAACTGCGCCTGGTCGCGCTCGGGCGGCGACTCGACGGCGGCAACTCGCAGACCTTCGCCGCCAACCGGGACTGGCGCGAGCTGTTGCCGGTGGGGGAGTGGGTGCACCTCGCCGCCACCTTCGACTTCGACACCGGCGGCCTCGCCCTCTACCGCAACGGCGAGGCGGTGGACGGCTTCTACACCCGCACCGACGACCCGTGGCTGGTGTCCGGGCCCGGCCCGCACGTGACCACCGCCTCCGACCCGCGCGGCATCAAGATCGGCGGGAGCTTCCCGCAGAACACCACCGAGCGCAACCCCTGTGACTGCCGGATGGACGGCCTGATGTTCCTCGACGGCGTGGTCTCCGCCACCGACGTGCGGAGGCAGTACCGCCACCTGGCCCGCTGACCACCCTCGGCACCGTCCCACCGAGAAGGAGACACGCGTGCTCAACCCCCACCGCCGCCGCCGGACCCGCCGATCCGCGTTGACCGCCGGCCTGGCCGCCCTCGCGCTGGTGCTGTCCAGCCTGCTCGCGCCACCCGCCCGGGCCGCCGACGCGGTCGACGACCCGATCCCCGAGATGCCGATCCAGTCCCGGATCGGGCTGGTGCTCAGCGAGTACGCCAGCCTCCCGCAGTCGTACCCCACTCCGGCCCCGACCGATCCGCGGCTCATGCGGACGGCGCGGATCAACACCATCATGGAGCTGCCCGACGGCTCCGGCCGGCGGGCGGTGCCCGACCTCAACGGCAACCTCTACCTGGTCGAGAACGGCTCGCCGCACGTCTACCTGGACGTGGCGGCGACGTTCGCGCCGCAGTTCTTCTCCGGCCGTGGGCTCGGCCAGGGCTTCGGGTACGTCGCCTTCCACCCGGAGTTCGGCGTGAACGGCCGGTTCTACACCATCCACACCGAGCTGGCCTCGACGACGACAGTCACACCGGACTACGCCCAGCCCAACACGCTCTTCCACGGTGTGATCACCGAGTGGACGGCGACCGATCCCGCCGCCGCCACCTTCGCCGGCACCCACCGGGAGGTGCTGCGGATCGGTTTCGGCGGCCAGGTGCACGGCATCCAGGAGATCAATTTCAACCCCACGGCCAAGCGCCACGACCGCGACTACGGCCTGCTGTACCTCGCGGTCGGCGACGGCGGCCAGGGCGCCCGCAACACCGACCCGCAGAACCTGGCCCTCCCGCACGGCAAGCTGCTGCGGATCGACCCCCGGGGCACCAACTCGGCCAACGGGCGCTACGGCATCCCGCCCGGGAACCCGTTCGTCGGCCGGGCCGGCGCGCTCGGCGAGATCTATGCCGTCGGTTTCCGCGACCCGCACCGGTTCAGCTGGGACCGGGCGACCGGCCGGATGTACCTGGGGCACATCGGTGAGCACGCCGTCGAGGCGATCTACGAGGTCCGCGCCGGGGACAACTTCGGCTGGAGCGAGCGCGAGGGCTCCTTCGTCTTCGACAAGGCGGCCACCAGCCCCTGCGACCGGCTGCTCCCGCTGCCCGCCGACGACGACAGGTACGGCTACACCTACCCGGTCGCCGCGTACGACCACGACCCCGCCGCCGGCTGGAACTGCACCGACGACGTCGGTGTCGCGGTGGCCGGTGGCTTCGTCTACCGGGGGCGGGCGCTGCCCGCGCTGCGCGGCAAGTACGTCTTCGGTGACCTGGTCGACGGTCGGGTGTTCTACACCGAGACGAACGAGATGCGGCGTGGGCATGGCCTGGCCCCGATCCACCAGCTCGCGCTCTTCGACACCGCGGGCGGCCCGGTCCGGATGCGGGACCTCTCCGGGCCCGGCGCGCCCGGCGACCCCAACCGGGTGGACCTGCGCTTCGGCACCGACGCCGCCGGTGAGCTGTACCTCGTCGCCAAGGCAAACGGAAAGATCTGGAAGGTCACCGGCACCCGGGAGTTCGCCAGCGGCGACGTCGGCGACACCACGCTGCGCCGCACCGCCGGGGCATCGAACTGGGCGCCGGTGACCCCGTCGAAGTGGCAGTTCACCCGCGACCAGGTCATCCTCGCCGAGGCCGGGGAGAGCCGGCCGGGCCCGCGCCGGCCGTTCGAGTACGCCGTGCTGACCGCCGGCCCGTCGTGGTCGTCGGTGCAGGTCGACGCCACGGTACGACTCGACACCCCGGTGGAGGTCACCAACCGCGACGTGATCATCGTCTTTGGTTGGCGCTCGGACACCGAGTTCTACTACGCCCACCTCTCCACCGACAACACCATCTATCCGCACAACGGCATCTTCAAGGTCGACAACGCCGACCGGGAGCGCATCGACCACCAGTGGAACGGCCGGTCCCGGGGGGCCAACCCGGCGATCACCGACGCCGACTGGCACCGGGTCCGGGTGGTGCACCTGCCGGCCACCGGCGAGATCGCGGTCTACCTCGACGGGCACAAGGACCCGCTGCTGACCGCGACGGACACCACCTTCGGCTCCGGGCGGGTCGGGTTCGGCTCGTTCGACAACGTGGGCCGACTGCGCCACCTGGCCGTCACCGGCACGCCCGCCGGAACCGGGTCGCGGTCGGGCTAGACCCTCGCCAGCCGCTTCGGCTGGCCCGCCATCTCGATGTGCCGTTGAGCGGTATACCTCAGAGTCATAATCATGACTCTGAGGTATACCGCTCACTACCGCATCCGCCCCCACGGGCGTGACCGTCGGTCACCGCCGGGCGCGCCCGGAGGGACAGCCCGCCGCGTACAACGAGGTGCCGGTGAAGTCCACGTCGTGTAGGCGGGTCATCCGTCGACCTGCTCCGCGGGACCCGGTCGCTTCGTACAATTCCTGCCATGCCGGAGATCGTCGAGTTGCTGGCCTCGCCCGTGCACCGCTTCCTGGGCCGGCCCGCCGACGGCCCGGCGCCCGCCCCGCCGGGCGAGCTGGTCGACGCGGTCCGGATCCGGGCCGGCCTCGGCATCGTCGGCGACCGGTACTTCGGCCAGCAGGCGCACCGCGACGCCAGCGTAACCGTCATCGCCCAGGAGTCACTGCCGGCCGACATCGGTCTGGCCGAGGTTCGCCGCAACATCCTCACCGCAGGCATAGCCGTGGACGAGTTGATCGGCAGAGTGCTGGTGCTGGACTCCGGAGACGGCCCGGTCAGCCTGCGGGTCAACCGGGCGGCCCGACCGTGCGCCTGGATGGACGTCACCGTCGGGCCGGGAACGTGGAAGGCGCTGCGCACCACCGGCGGCATCCGTTGTACGCCGATCAACGACGGCACCCTGCGGGTCGGCCCGATCAACGCCTTCGTGAACTGAGGAGACGAGGGCGAGAGCTGACTCAGACCGGGCTGATGTGCGCGGCCAGGACCCGCCAGCCGTGCGGGTCGTCGTGCACCCAGGTCCGGGTGTAGCGCAGGCGCGCCGCGAACGGCGTCCCCTCGAACACCCCGGACACCCGGCCCAGGAAGAACGTCACCCCGGTCGGCCCGACCACGAGCAGGTCCAACTCCTCCTCGACCAACTCCCGCACCACCGAGCGGCCGTCCCGGTACCCGGCCAGGTCGTCCTGCTTGGTGTACGCACGGCCGTCCGGGCCGACGGCGATCAGCTCGTCGACGAGCAACTGGTCGAGGGCGGCGACGTCGCCGGCCCGCTGGGCGGCCTGGAGGGTGCGCTCGGCGTCGAGCAGCTCGGCCTCGCGTGCGCTGTCCGGCATCGGACCGTCCTCCCGGTCGGGTCGAGCCCGGTGGCCCGGGCTGTCCGCATTGTGGCAGCCACCGTGACCCGAACGGGTGCGGATCGCCGCCGCGTCACAGGCTCAGGCGAATCCGTACGACTGTCTCGCCGGGGCTGGCCAGCACCGCGACGTCGTCACAGACCTGCTCCACGATCGCCAGCCCGCGGCCGCGTACCGCGTCGGCGGCCGGCATGCCCCGACCGAGCGGCCGGGTCGGCCCCTGGTCGACGACGTCGCAGAACAGCTGGCCCGACTCGGCCCAGAGCCGTACCCGACCGCCGCCCGTGGTGTGCTGCAACGTGTTGGTGGCCAGCTCGCTGACCGCCAGCGTGAGCAGCTCCACCCGGTCGGCCGGCAGGCCCCGGGCGAGCGCCCAGGCGCTGACGAACGCCCGTACCGCTCGCACGTCGGTGGCCACCCGGTACGCCACGGTGTCCGTCGCGCGAGTGGGCGCACTCTGCTCGACCACCGCCTCCCGTGCCTCGAGCTGCGCCATCGGGCCGGGAAACCTCCTCGTCGCTGTTGCCGCCACATCATGTCACCCACCGACCCCTTGGCCGTCTCGTCCGTTCGGGGTCTATCGTCAGCGGGCCGGCCCGAGCACGCATCGTCGGTCTGTCGTCGCGCCCGGTCAGGGGGCCGGGTCGAAGCCGATGGACTCGCTCAGCTCCCGCCACCGCGCGTCGGAGGCGGCGAGGGTCTCGGCGGCTGCCGCGGCGGCCGTCACGGCGTCGGCGCCGAGCAGCAACCGCAGCGGCGGGTCGTCGACCCGGGTGATCTGGATGATCGCCTGGGCGGCCCGGGCCGATCACCGGGCTGGTTGCCGTTCGCCTCGCGTAGCCGCCGCACGGCCGGGTCGATGACCGGCCGGTACGGCTCGCTGATCGGCAACGTGCTCATCGACGAGCCGGCCCAGTCGGTGCGCAGCCCGCCGGGCTCGACGCTGGTGATCCGGATCCCGAACCCGGCGACCTCCCGGGCGAGCACCGCGGAGAAGCCGCTGACCGCCCACTTCGCCGCCTGGTACGCGCCCAGACCGGTGCTGGCGACCCGGCTGCCGACGCTGGAGATCTGGACGATGTGCCCGTGCCCCCGCTCCCGCATGGTCGGCAGGGCGGCACGGGACAGGTTGACCACCCCGTAGAAGTTGGCCTCGATCTGCGCACGGAAGTCGTCCTCCGGCATGTCCTCGATCGCGGCGACGTCGGCGTAACCGGCGTTGTTGACCAGGATGTCCAGGCTGCCGAACGTGTGCACGGCGATGTCCGCCACCGCCCGCGCGGCGGACGGGTCGGTGACGTCGAGGGCCACCGCCCGGACCTGGTCGCGGTACCGGTCGACCAGGTCGTCGAGCTGGGCCGGGTTGCGACCGGTGGCGACCAGCTGGTCGCCGTCGGCCAGGACGGCCTCGGCGAGCGCTCGGCCGAGACCTCGGGAACAGCCGGTGACGAGCCAGACTCGCGGCATGTGGTCCTCCCGGTCGGTGGAGCGGTCGCCCCTAGGGTCGGATGTCCAGGGCGCCGATCAGGTCGTCGCGCATCGTGAACCGGTACCGCAACTCGCTCGGGCTGCCGGGGAAGCGTCCAGGTCCCGGTCGTTGGCGGCCCGGAATTACCTGTCGATCACGTCGGGCAGCTCGACCGCCATGGTGCTCCTCCTGCGGCGCGGGGCCGCCGTCGAGCGGCCGCCGGGTTCCCGGTCCGACCTCACCGTACGAGAAGGGACGGCACCGCGCGGAGCAACCAGCAGAACGCCCGCACGGTGGGCTGCCGGGTTTGCCGGCGGTGGGCTCGGGTAGCCACGCGTCTCCGAAACCGAAGGGCGGGGGCATGGCCGAGCTGGCGTTCGTCGACAAGGTTGCGGCACGGGCAGGCGTCCCGCCCGAGCAGGCCCGCCCACTGACCGAGGCGGTGCTGCGGACCCTCACCGAGCGGCTCAGCGGCGCCGAGGCGGGCGCGTTGGCCCCCCACCTGGCTGGCGAGCTGAGCCCCCTGCTGACCAAGGCCGCCGAGCCGCCGGAAGCGTTCGGCTACGACGAGTTCCTGCGCCGGGTGGCCGACCGTGCCGGGATCGACCGCCCGGCCGCCGAGCGGGGCGCCCGTGCCGTGCTCCAGACCATGCACCGGGTGGTCGGGCACCGGGAGTTCGAGGAGGCCGTGGCCCAGCTCCCAGCCGACCTGCGGGCGCTGGCGCAGCCACTGCCGCACGGCCCCTGACCGCCGCCCCGGCACCGGGCACCCCGCACCGATGGCCGTTCGGTCCCTGGCGCACCGCTGCGGCCCCGGGTCTACTGTGCGTTACCGGTCGAGCGGTCGGCAGGCCGGTCCGGCGACGGTGGAGGTGCGGCGATGACGACGGATACCTCGGCTGGTCGGCCCGGGCCGTGGGCCCGGCTGCACGGCGGCCTGCTGGTGGTGGCGTTCGGTGTGCTGGCGTACGCCGGGGTGGCCGCCCTGGACGGGCCGACCCGCGGGTTCGCGCTGTCCTGGTCGATCATCGGCGGCGCCGGGGCGCTCGGCGCGTCGACCATCATGCTCGCGGCGCGACGCCGCTCTCGCCGCCTGGAGGACGGGGCCCGCCTGCTGATGGTGCTGGCAGCGCTCGCGGCGCTGGCGATCGGGGTCGGGTCGGCGCCGGCCGGTGTCGACCGTGGATTCGTCATCGCGGTGACCGGCGTGCTCGCCGCCGCGCTGGCGCTGTACGCCCTGCTCGCCGGTGAGCTGCGTCGGGGCGCGGCCTGACCAGCGGTCAGACCGCGCCCCTGGTTCGACGTCAGCCGGTCACGCCGGCGCTGACCACCCACTTCTGGTGGGCGCCGCCGGAGTACGTGCCGAGCTGGATCTGGGTGCCGTTGGCGGTGCTGCCACCAGCGGCCTCCAGGATCTTGCCGGACTGCGGATTGCGGATCGACCCGTCGCTCTGCGGTTGCCAGACCTGCGCGCCGCTGCCGTTGCAGGTCCAGAGCTGGACCTTCGTGCCGTTGGCGGTGCCGCCGTTGTCCACGTCCAGGCACTTGCCCAGCACCTGGTACGTGTCACCGACCCGGGTCCACGACTGGGCGGCGGTCCCGTTGCAGGTGTAGAGCTGGATCTTCGTGCCGTCGGCGGTGCCGGAGTTGTCGACGTCGAGGCACTTGCCGCCGACGCCGGTGATGGTGCCGCCGGTCGGCGGCGGTGGGCTGCCCGGGATGGAGTTGAGCGTGTACCACGCCTCGGTGCTCCACAGTGACTGCCCACTGGTGGAGCTGAACGGGCGCGGTGAGCGCAGGTGGACCACCCGGCCGGCCTTGCGACCGGGCACCACGAGGGTGACCTTCCTGCCGTCCGCGGAGAGGGTGGCCGAGGTGACGGTGAGCGTCTCCTCGTCGATCTTCGGGCCGCCGTAGGCCGAGGTGGCCACGTACCGCCACTGCTTGATCTTGTAACGCGCGGCCAGTTCGGCGGCGGTCTCCGCCGAGACGGGCTGGGTGTACTCGACCTCGAAGCCGGTGGTGGTGGCCCGCATCGCGAGCATCTCGAACGCGGTGGTGCTGTTCGGGGTGAGCTTCTGCAGGCCGTACGACAGCTTGCCGCTCTGGCCCCAGTTGCCGCCCGCGCCGAGCCCACCGACGTAGATCGCGCCGTCCGGGCCGATGTTGACTTCGGAGACGCCCGCCTCCAGGCCCTGGGTGAGCCGGAACAGGGCGCCCTGGTACTCGCCGTTGACCTTCTCCACATTCGCCCGTTGCAGGCCGCCGTAGGTCACGTCGCCGATCACGAACTGGCCGGCGTACCTGCCGCTGGTCAGGTAGAGCGGGGTGCTGGGCGAGTTGGCGATCTCGTTCTGCGGCATCCAGAGCACCGGCGGCGTGACCGTCGCGGTGTCGAACGGGCCGGCCGGGTTGGTGTAGTGGTTGAAGAACCGGCCCTGCTTGACGTGCAGCAACTTCGACGAGGGCAGCCAGCCGCCCTGGTTGTCGGTGACGAAGATGCCGTTCTCGGGGCCCCAGCCGATGCCGTGCGGGGTGCGCAGGCCGCCGGCGACGTAGCTGACCGCGCCGGTGTCTTTGTTGACCTTGAGGGTGGTGCCCCGGTTCGTGGCCGGCTGCGGGTTGGTGGTGGCGCCGCCGGAGTTGATCGACACCGACAGGTTCAGGTAGAAGAACCCGTCCTGGTAGAGCAGACCGAACGCGAACTCGTGGAAGTTGCCGCCGTACGGCCAGGTGGCGACGGTCTCCAGGCGCTCGGCCACCTCGTCGCCGCCGGTGTTCACCAGTCGGGTCAACCGCTGCTTCTCCGAGACGTAGACCACCCCGTCGACGACCTTGAGCCCCATCGGCTCCTTCAGGCCACCGGCGATCTTCTTGGTGGTCACGGCACCGGGGCTGGTCGAACCGCCGGTGTTGCCGAGGATCCAGACCTCGCCGTCCTGGGAGGTGCCGGACTGGTCGCTGCCACCCCAGGTGCTGATGACGAGCCGGCCGTCGGCCAGCCAGTCCATGCCGGTGACCTTCGGCTGGAAGCCGCTGGGCCGCAGGTTGGTGAGCGTGTAGCCGGGGTGCACGCCGGTCAGCGGCAGGCCGTCGCCGGGGGTGTCGGAGACCCCTTCGCACTCCTTGCGCCCCGGTGCGGTCACCCGGACCACCCCGGCGTCGGTGCTCAGCGCCGAGTTCGGCACCACCACGAAGGACGACGAACCGGGCGTCTTCCACTCCAGGGTGATCTGCTGCCCACCGCCGCGCTCGAAGTGGTCGATGCGCAACGGGTGCAGACCGGCGGTGAGGGTGACAGTGCCCTCTTTCGGCGGGGTCGCGCCGTGCAACCCGTCGTGGTTGATCACCACGGCGTTGTCGATCGACAGCCTGGACCCGTCGTCGCTGCTGAGTCGGAACGTGTAGCTGCCGGCCTGGGTGGTGGTGATGTTGCCGAGCACCTGCGAGACGAAGTTGTCCTCGAAGCCGAAGTCGGCCGCCGAGGTCCAGTTGATGGTGGACATCAGCTTGTCCACGTTCGGGGTCTGCGCGGGCTTGAGTGTGCAGAGTTCGGAGAGCGGCACCTGCACGTCGAAGACGCGCAGCGTGACGCCCGGTTCCTGGGCGGGGGCGGCGTTGGCCGGGACGGCCCAGAGGCCGGCGGTGAGGACGAGTGCCAACGCACCGAGCGTGGGTCTACGGAGTCGGCGTAGCAGGTGTGTGCCCATCGTTCCTCCAGGAGGCAGTGGAGTGTCCGACGGCCGGCGCGGTGCGGCGGTGAGGATGGCCGTCGGCCCGGCCCCGTAACGTTCTCGACGCCGACGAGTGACGTTGCGGAAACATCGGGTGGATGGGTCGAGACATTAAGGCGTTTCGATTCCACTGTCCATGGCTTCGCCTCGATGCATCAAAAGTTCCCGATGTTCGTGCGAAAGTTCGAGGCGGTACGCGAAGAATGCCGGGTGCGGCGCGCTACCGCCGGCGACGGTTCGCGGTGCTGGCACCGCGCGTCGAGGGCCGACGGCGGGCCGCCACCAACACGATCGCGGAGACCAAGACGACGAGCAGCGCCGGCAGCAGCCAGGCCGGAAGACCGCCGTCGGGCCGCTCCCCGCTGGTGCCGGCCGGATCATCCGCCGCAGCGCCGGTCGCCGTGACCGGGCTGCCGGTCGCCGTCGGGGTCGTCGACCCGTGCCCCTCGGCCAGGGCGAGCAGGGCCGGCTCCGGCCCCGCCGTGGGCGCCGTCCAACCGGCCGGCGCGCCGTGCCGCGGCCCTGGTAGTCGAAGGTGACGCTGCCGCGTACCGCCTCGCCGTCGGAGGCGACCGAGAGGTAGCTGGCGGTGTAGCGGCCCTTCGCCGGCCAGTGCGCCACGCTCACCATCGCGGGGATGCCGGTGTGGTAGAGCCGTGGCTCGAACACGCCGTTGACCAGGAAATACTCCGTGACCGGCTGGTCCAGGCGCCTCGGCTCGCCGAACGACCAGCCATTGTCCACTCGCGACCCGTCCGGCCCGGTGACGGCGAAGTGCGCGTTGGCCGCCGGCTTCTCGGTGAAGTACAACGCCAGTTGGGTCAGTGGCTCGCGGACGACGGTGCCGGTCAGCGGCGTGGAGGTGGCCAGCTGACCGTGCGCCGCCGCCGGGGCGACGGGCAGCGTCAGCGACACCACGAGGGTCGCCACGGCACAGCTCAGGACCTTACCCACAGTGACGAGCCTCGATCGCATCCGTCCATGATGGTCATTTCCCCGTCGACGGACAAGACGTAGAGTTCTCCTCCCCGACGATCAACCCGACACCCGCCCCCTCGCGTCGTTCGGAGTCCGCCCGTGTTCGTCAGTACCCCTGTCGCCCGCACCGGTGCGGCCCTCGCCGCGACCACCCTCGCCGCCCTGCTCCTCGCCGGTTGCGGGCAGGACGACGACCCGATCGTGGCCACCCCCTCGGCGGTGCCGACCTCCGCCGCGCCCTCGGGCGTCGCCAGCGCCACACCGACCACCACCACCCCCGGCGCCGCCGCCAGCACCACGGCGGTGGACCGGGAGATCACCGTGACGATCGCGAAGCGCACCGTCGATCCGCCGACCGGACGGGTCACCGTGGGTAAGGGCGAGCTGGTCCGGATCACGGTCACCTCGGACGTCTCCGACGAGCTGCACGTGCACGGCTACGACCTCGGCGCTCGACTGCCGGCCGGCATCCCCGGCACTGTGGAGTTCCGAACCGACCAGACCGGGCTGTTCGAGGTGGAGACGCACGAGAGCGAGCTGGTGCTGTTCCAGCTCGTGGTCCGCTGAGCGGCATGACGGCCGCTCCCACGCTGCTGGCACACGGCGTCGGAGGTCGCCAGGACCTGCCGATCACGCTGCCCCAGTTGGTCGTCGCCGCCGCGCTGACCCTCGTCGTCACCTTCGTCGCGCTGGGCCTGCTCTGGCGCGAGCCCCGGCTCGACCGGGACGCGGCCGGTGGCAGCCCGGTACCGCGCCGGCTGGCCCGCGTCCTGGACGCGCCGGCGTTCCGGTGGGCGCTGCGCGGGCTCGGCCTGCTCGCCGCGGCCTGGTTCTGCCTCGGTCTGCTGGGCGGGCCGGACACCGCGGACAACGGCCGGCCAACTCCCGCTGCTGGCGCTGATGGTCGCGTACACCGTCGCCGGTCTGCTGCTGCTCTACGCGGGATAGACCCCGCGTCGGGTCGCCGTCATCCGCACGTCACGATGGGCGGGTGAATGCCGATCTTCAGCGCTACCTCGACGAGCTGGTCGGGGCCGCCCGGGACGTGCTCGGCGCCGACCTGGTCGGCGCGTACGCGGCCGGCTCGGTGGGGCTCGGCGCCTACCAGCCCGGTCGCAGCGACGTGGACGTGGCACTGGTCAGCGCCGGGCCGCTCACCGAGGCCGCCAAGGTCGCGCTGGTGGCGCGGCTGCGACACGAGGCGCTGCCCTGCCCGGCGCGCGGCCTGGAGCTGGTCGGCTACGACCGGGCCGTGGCCGCCTCCGGAACACCGGAGCCCGGCTTCGAGGTCGAACTGAACACCGGGTCCGCGATGCCGTTCCGGCGCACCCTCGACCCCGCCGACCGGCCCGCCGCCGACGGGCGCTTCTGGTACGGGCTGGACCGCAGCATCCTGCATCAGAGCGGGCGGGCGCTGCTCGGGCCGCCGGCCGGGGAGGTCTTCGCCGACCTCACCCCGGCGACCTGCGCCGGCTGCTCGTCGAGGCGCTGACCTGGTGGCTGGCCCTGCCGACCCCGCCGGACGACCGGCCCGCACCGGGTGCCGAGGACGCGGTGCTCGGCGCCTGCCGATCCCTGGTCCGGTACCGCGACGGCGTCTGGCTCGCGAAGGTGGCGGCCGGCCAGCGGTTGATCGACGCCGGTGAGCGGGCCGAGGTGATCCGTCGGGCGGTGGCCGCGCGGCACGGCGGACCACCGCCCACCGGGGCGGCGGCCCGCGCCTTCCAGCACCGGGTGCGCGACGAGATCGCCGGGTAGCGCCGTCGGGCCGAGCGGTGCGGCGCTCAGCGGACCGGGCGGGGCTCCAGCGAGGCGAAGAGCAGGTTGAGACCCTCGGTCATGGTCGGGTGGGTGATGACCGCGTCGCGCAGGGCGGTCCACGGCATCCCGGCGAGCATCGCCAACTGCACCGAGGTGATCACCTCGCCGGCCTCGGGGCCGAGCAGCGCCGCGCCGAGGATCCGGTCGGTGCCGGCGTCGATGACCGCCTTCCACCTGCCGGTGGTCTGGCGCAGCGTCCGCGCCCGGGGGATCGCGGCGACCGGTAGGTGGGCGACCTGGACGTCGTACCCGGCCCGCCGCGCCTCGGTCTCGGTGAGACCGACCCGGGCCAGCTCCGGGGTGGTGAAGACGGTGTACGGGATGAGCCGGTCGGCGGTGCTGCGCTGCCCGCCCGCGAGGTTCGCCCGGATGATCCGGTAGTCGTCCAGCGAGACGTGGGTGAACTGCGGGCTGCCGGCGACATCTCCGGCCGCCCAGGTCCGCTCGGCGGTGGTGCGCAGGTGCTCGTCGACCCGCACGAAGCCCCGGTCGTCGAGTGACACGCCGGCCAGGTCCAGGCCGAGCCCGTCGGTGACCGGTTCCCGACCGGCCGCCACCAGCACATCGTCCCCGGTCACCAGGCTGCCGTCGTCAAGCGTCACCCGGACCGTGCCGTCGGCGTCGCGGTCGATCCGGGCCACCGAGACACCCACCCGGACGTCGATGCCGTCGTCGACGAAGACCCGCGTCAGGGCGTCGCTGATGTCCGGGTCCTCCCGGGTGAGCAGCCGGGGACCTCCCTCGACCAGCGTGACAGTGCTGCCGAAGGACGCGAACATCTGCGCGAACTCCACCCCGACGGTGCCGCCCCCGAGCACCACCAGCCGGGCCGGCAGCCGATCCAGGCGCAGCAGCGTGTCGCTGGTGAGCACCTCGGCCTCGGCCATCCCCGGCACCGACGGCAGCCGTGGCCGGGTGCCGGTGTTGATCACCACGTCGGCGCCGCGCAGCAGCCGCTCACCGCCGTCGGCGAGGGCCACCCGAACGGTGCGCGGGCCGACGAACCGGGCCTGGCCGATCACCAGGTGCAGGCCGGAGTCGAGGAACTGCTGCCGGTTGGCGGCCACCATCCCCTCGACCACGTCCTGCTTGTGCGCGCGCAACAGGTCCACGTCGACCCGGCCGCCGTCCACCAGCACGCCGAGCGCCGAGGCTTCCCGCAGTTGGCGGGCGGCCCGCGCGCTGGTCACCAGCGCCTTCGTCGGGATGCACGCGACGTTGATGCAGCTTCCGCCGATCATGCCGCGTTCGACCATGGCCACCCGCCGCCCGGACCGGGCGACGTCCATGCTCAGGGTCTTACCGGCCTTGCCACCGCCCACGACGAGCAGGTCGAACTCCTCGGGCCGGTCGGTCATGGGGCGCTCCTCCTGGTCGGCGACGAGGCGGTTGCCCGTCGGTGCTGTCTGCTCGGGGGTGCCAGTGCCGCGCGGCCGGGGGGATGCCCGCCGGCGTCCGGGGCCGGGGCGGGTGCCCGTCGCTGGCGCTCGGCGGCCAGCCCAGCCTGCCAGCTTCGGCGCACCTGGCGACCCGGTTCCACGGACATTGCCCAGCCCGACCTTGGTCGACTCGGGTTCCTGGAAACCGCGCCATCCGGCGGTCCCGGACACCCCGACGTCCGGGAGAGCGAGTGGATCACCGC